>CAYJUC010000371.1:0-4071 GCA_964372605.1 uncultured bacterium
GGCAGACGAGCCGGCAGTGCTCGGAGCGCTGGATCAACCCCATGAGGACCGTGTACCGGGCACCGTTGTAATACGAGGTGTCGTAGTGGAAGCCGATGTGGTCCCCCGGCTCCGTGTAGAAGTAGAGCGCGCAGGCATGGGGGTCGTCCTCCGGGCATGGCATCACACGGACGCCCACCAGCCGGCTCAGGAAGTCGATGAAGACCGGGGAGCTGTACAGAGCGAGGAAGACCGGCGCCTTTTCGGCAAGCGTCTGGTAGCTGACGGCCCCTCCCTTCTTGAACCCGGGGATGTAGTTCCGGTGGACGTTCGGCCGGAGCTTCTCGACCTCAGGCACGAGTGAGTGTTGGACCAACTCGGGGGGCAGGAAGCGCTCGAGAAAGACGCACTCGTTCTGCTGCCAGTAGGTGCGGCGGACGCGCGAGAGCTCGAGGCCCGTGACGCCTCGGATGATCACTCCCTGCAAGCCGACGCGCAGGCTGTCCATGCGGCTCTCAGGCCCTGTCCAGCGCCATGAGGATCAGGAGCGCCGGCAGATAGAGGAGCGAGGCGAACAGGAGGCGCCTCGCTGCCTCGCGCGACGGCGAGACGGCCTCGAGAGCTCCGCACCCGAGCAGCCCCACGCCCAGCGCGAGCGCCCCGGCGAGGTACACCTGCCCGGTGAGGCCGATCAGCGTCGGCAGCAGGCCCACCACGAGGAGCGCCAGGCAGCCGGTCAACGCCTGGGCCTCGGCGGCTGCGTGGTTGGCGGGTAGGAGCCGGATTTGTCCCCGGGCGTAATCGTCTTGGTAGAGCCTGGCGATGGCCAGCGTGTGCGGAAGCTGCCAGAGAAAGAGGATCCCGAAGAGCACCCACGCCCCGACCCCGAGCTCCCCTTGAGCCGCGACCCATCCGATCACCGGCGGAAGGGCGCCGGGGACCGCTCCCACGAGGAGGCAGAGGGAGCTCCTCTGCTTGAGCGGCGTGTAGGCAAAGAGGTAGAGGCCGACCGTGGCGGCGGTCACGAGGGCGGGGAGGGACCCCACCGCGAGAAGCACCGAGAGTCCCGTCACGGTGATCGCCGTGCCGAACCAGAGCGCCGTGGCGGGCTGGAGCCGCCCTTCGGGAAGCGGCCGCCGGCGCGTCCGCTCCATCAGCGCGTCCACTTCGCGCTCCAGGAACTGGTTCAGCGCGACGGTGCCGCCTGCCGCAAGCGCGGTGCCGAGAAGCGTCAAGGCAAGCCGAGGCCAGTCCGGCGGTCCCGCGGCGCCCAGATAGAACCCGACAGAGGTAGTGACGAGGACCATCAGGACCACCCGCGGCTTGGTGAGGGCCAGGAAGTCTCGGCTTCGCCCCATAAGGATCCCGCCTCCTCAGCGCTGAAATACGAAGTCCGGGAAGAGCGCCACGGTCAGCACGAGCGCGAACAACACCGGGACGATGGCGATGGCGTAGATCAGCCTGGGCTCGAACTTGAGATGCATGTAGTTCAGCGCGACCAGCAGGGCCTTCGTGATGGCGACGGCGAAGAACACGAGCGCCAGCACGGGGTGAGTCCCGAAAATAAAGCTCAGCGTGACCCCGAAGACCGTCAGCCCCAGGAGCCAGATCCAGATGGCCACGTAGTTCGGGCGGCTGTGAGCGTTCATGGGCGCCTCAGCTCATGTAGAGCAGCGGGAAGAGAAAGATCCAGACGATGTCCACGAAGTGCCAGTAGAGCCCACCCAGCTCGACGCGGTGATGGTGTTCCAAACCCTTCCGCGCCAGAACGAAGAGGGTGGCGTTCACCACGATCCCGGCCAGGACGTGGAGGGCGTGGAGGCCCGTCATGGTGTAGTAGAAGGACCAGAACGGGGCCGTAACGGGGGTGAAGCCGAGGGAAAGCTCCTTCGAATACTCAAAGCCCTTGATGACCAGAAAGAGAAGCCCGAGGAGGATGGTCCACGCGAGATGGCGCCTGACTCCCCGCCGGTCCCCATGCTCCCCGGCGGCGAACGCGCTCACCATCGTCATGCTGCTGGTAAGGAGAACCAGCGTATTGATGGCGCCTATGAGCAGATTCGTATGCGCCCGCTCATCTGCCCACCCCCCCGCTCCGACCCGCATCACCACGTGGGTCGCAATGAGCCCGCCGAAGAGCATGATCTCGGAGGCAAGAAACCACCACACCCCCACCTTTCCGGGGAGGATCCCGGGGATCGCCCCTGCCTCTGCGCGGATTGCCATGGCGCGATCCTCCTATCTCGGTCGAGCGGCGAGCACGCGATCCTGGGGGAGCCAGTCCTCGCGCACCTCGGGTGGGCTGTACTCGTAGGGGCCCCGATAGACGACCGGGAGAGGCTCCCCCCAGTTCCCGTGGGGCGGCGGGGAGGGAGCTGTCCATTCCAACGTGTTGGCCTCCCAGGGATTTCTCGGCGCCGCCTTCCCCTTGAGGAGGCTCCAGACCACGTTCACCGCGAAAGGGAGCTGCGCGGCCAGGAGGAGCATCGCTCCGACGGTTGCGACCACGTTGATCCACTGGTGCGGGACCAGGAACTCGTACTGGAGCGGGTCCGCAATCCGCCGCATCATCCCGGCCAGGCCGAGGTTGTGCATCGGGAAGAAGGTGGCGTTGAAGAAGGCGAGGGTGAGCCAGAAGTGGATCTGCCCCAGCGTCCTGCTCATCAGCCGGCCGAACATCTTCGGGAACCAGAAGTAGAACCCCGCGAACCCCCCAAAGACGACCGAGCTGAACAGGGTGTAGTGGAAGTGGGCCACGACGAAGTAGGTGTCGCTGATGTAGATGTCCGCGGGAGCGGAACCGTTGAAGATGCCGGTCAGCCCGCCGACGATGAACATGGCGATGAACCCGAGGGCCCAGAGCATCGGGGTGTCGAACCTGATGGACCCCTTCCAGAGCGTCGCGATCATGGCGAACATGATGAAGGCGAAGGGGACCGAGATCAGGATGGTCGTGATGCTGAAGGGCATCGCGAGCCTCGGGTCCATGCCGCTCACGAACATGTGGTGGGCCCAGACGATGAAGGAGAGACCCCCCGCGACGATCGTGGACCAGATGATCCAGCGGTAGCCGAAGATGGGCTTGCGCGAGAACACAGGCAAGACTTCCAGCACGAGCCCCACAGCCGGCAGGAGGATGACGTAAACCTCCGGATGGCCGAAGAACCAGAAGAGGTGCTGCCAGAGGAGGGGGTCGCCGCCCCCTTCGGGAAGATAGAAGTGGGTCCCGATGGTCCGGTCGAGGAGGAGCATCACGGCGCCGGCGATCAGCGGCCCCACCGAGAGAAGGAAGAGCGTGGTCGCGGTGAGCAGCTGCCAGATGGCCAGCGGAAGGCGGAAGAAGGTCATCCCGGTCACTCGAAGAGCGATGGCCGTCGTGAGATAGTTGACGCCGCCCATAAGGAAGGCGGCAAACTCCAGGGCGTGGGCGAGAATCCAGAAGTTCAGCCCCCAGTTCACGCCGGTGTACTCCACCCTGGCCGAGAGCGGAGGATACCCGGTCCACCCCGCCGAGGCAGCTCCGCCGGGGACAAAGAACGACACCAGCAAGACCAGCGAGGCAATGGCAAAGACCCAAACCGAAAGCATGTTAAGCCTTGGGAAGGCCATGTCCCGGGCCCCGATCATCAGCGGGATCAGGAAGTTCCCGAACGCTCCGAGGAGGATCGGCATGGCCACGAAGAAGACCATGATGGTGCCATGCATGGTGACCAGGACGTTGTAGGTTTCCGGGCCCACCTCGCCCCAGCCGGGGACCACCGTCTCCGGCCACGCGAGCTGCCAGCGCATCACGTGCGCCAGGAGCCCGCCCACAACAGCCCAGAACAGGCCCAGCGAGAGGTACTGCTTGCCGATCGTCTTGTGGTCGGTTGAAAAGACGTAGGCGCGCCAGAAGCCCGTTTCCTTCTGATGGACGTGTGCTTGCGGCGCTTGGGCCGCCACGACAGCGGAATCACTCATCGCTCACCCGTCTCCTTGTCTGTCCAATTCGTCACGAAGATGGCCATTGTTCCTTCACCCACTTTTGGTACAGCTCGGGGGTATGCACGTAGAGCCACCCGTTCATCCCCGAGTGCCCGAACCCGCACAGCT
>CAYJUC010000372.1:0-4069 GCA_964372605.1 uncultured bacterium
TTTCCGACCGAGCCGCTCCCGAAGATGATCCGCCTGGCCAGGCTCGCCGAGGAGCTGGGGTTCGGCCATCTCTGGATCGGCGACTCACACCTGATCTGGCGCGAGGCGTATGTGAACATGGCCGCCGCCGCGCTCAGCACCTCCCGGGTGACGCTCGGCACCGGCGTCACCAATCCGCTGACGCGACACCCTTCCGTGGTCGCCAGCGCCTTCGCCACGCTGGAGGAGCTGGCTCCGCGCCGCTTCATCGTCGGCATCGGCCTGGGGGACAGCTCCGTCGAGACCATGGGAATGAAGCCTGCGCGCCTGGCCGACTTCGAACAGGCCGTCGGCCAGATCCGCGGGCTGCTTGCCGGAGCCGAAGTGGAGCTGGACACGGGGAAGATCCGACTGAAGCACCCCGCGAAGCACGTGCTCCCCATCTATGTCGCTGCCAGCGGGCCGAAGATGCTGGAGCTGGCGGGGCGGATCGCCGACGGGGTGATCATCCTCGTTGGCATCGCGCCTGCCTACATCAGAGGGGCCAGAGAGAAGATTGAGGTCGGGGCGCGGCGCGCGGGCCGCGACCTCAAGGATCTCCGCCTCGTCCTCTGGGTTCCGTGCGCGGTCTCGGACACGGGTCCCGCCAAAGAGGCGGTGAAGGCCCACGTGGCCCGCGCGGTGGCCCATCCCCTTCCCTTTGCGCTCGAGGAGAAAGAGCAGAAGGTGCTGGAAGAGATCCGCCGAGCCTACAACTACTACCAGCACATGGAGCGGGAGGCAAGCCAGGCCCGGGTCATTCCGGACTGGCTGGTGGACAGATTCGCGATCGCGGGCACGCGCGCGGAGTGCCGGGCCAGGGTGGAGGAGCTCCGAGGAAGCGGCATCAATCAGATCGCGATCATCCCGTACGGCGTCGGCGGTGGAGACCGGGAGGAGACCCTGCGGAACTTCGCCTCGGCAGTCTTCTGAATGGAGAGACGACAATGCGAATACTGATCACCGGAGCCGGCCTCATCGGAAGCTATACGGCGGCTGAGCTCATTGCTAAGGGGCATCGGGTGGTGCTCTACGACCTGGCTCCCGACGAGGCCTACGTCCGGAGCGTCGTGCGTCAGCCGGTCGAGATCCGACGCGGCGACGCGGCCGACTTCCCTTCCCTGGCAGACCTCATGCTGGCCGAGCGATTCGACTGCGTGATGCACACGGCCGGGCTCATCGGGGGCGCGGCCCAGCGCCAGCCGTGGAAGGCCGTGCAGGTCAACGTCATCGGGACCGTTCACGTGGCCGAGGCGGCCAGGCTGGCCGGGACCCAGCGCGTGGTCTACGCCAGCACGCACGGGGTGTACGACTTCTCTCAACGGACCGGCGAGCCCATGACCGAAAGCTCGCCCGTTTCCGACGAGACCGTCTACTCTGCCTGCAAGCTGTCCGCCGAGCATCTGCTGCGCGCGCTCTCCCGGGCCTACGGCCTCGACGTCATCGTCCTGCGCTTCACGAACGTGTTCGGGCGGGGCCTGTACGTAGGCGGCTCGACCGGGGGCGAGCACGTGAACGAGCTGGTCAGCGGGCCCGCTCTGGGGAAGGTTGGCCGCATCCTGCCGGCGGTCAAGGGGAAGGGCGAGTGGCTCTACGTGAAGGACGCCGCGCGCGCGCTCGTGCTGGCCGCTGAGCGACAGGAGAAGAGCGGCTACCTCGTCGTCAACATCGGCACGGGAGTCTTGAGCACCGAGCAGGACCTGGTCGCGGCGGTTCGGGAGGCGATCCCGACGGCCCGGTTCGAAGAGGTCGCGGCGACCGGCCCGGTGCACCGGGCACCGGAGCGCTTCCAGCCCTACGACCTCGCCCGGGCCCGAAAGACGCTGGGCTACGAGCCCAGGTACGACCTTCGCGCGGCCATTCAGGACTACGTGCGGGAAGTCCAGGAAACAGTCGGGGCGACCGGATGATTCCCGGTGACTGGC
Organism: uncultured bacterium; assembly: GCA_964372605.1. Lineage (GTDB taxonomy): Bacteria > Methylomirabilota > Methylomirabilia > Rokubacteriales > CSP1-6 > CAYJUC01. Next base: position 1,944 of record CAYJUC010000372.1, read on the forward strand.
CCGTTGCGATATGCCATAATCTCCGAAATTTTGGGGGAGTGAGGAAGGCAGGAGCGGAGGATCGTTGCCATGTTTGAGATGGCTCAGTCTTTTGTGGCAGGTCTCTTTCTGGTCTTCGCGTGGCCGACCTTCGGCCTGATGCTGGTGGGGATCGCCATCGGCTTCGCCGTGGGGATTCTGCCGGGACTTGGCGGCCCGACCACCCTGGCCCTCATGCTCCCCTTCATCTTCAAGATGAATCCGGTGGACGCCTTTGCCTTTCTCCTGGGAATGGCTGCGGTGACCAACACCACCGGAGACATCACGTCCATCCTCTTCGGGGTCCCGGGCGAGCCCACCACCGCGTCCACCATCGTCGACGGTCACCCCATGGCCAAGAAAGGCGAGGCGGGACGCGCGCTGGGGGCCGCGCTGATGAGCTCGCTGGTGGGCGCGCTCTTCGGTGCCTTCGCCATGGCAGTGGTCATCCCCATCGTCCGCCCCCTGGTTCTCGCCTTCGGCTCTCCGGAATTTTTCATGCTCGCCGTATTGGGCATCACGTTTGTTTCCGCCCTGAGCGGAGAGGCTGTGGTCAAGGGGCTCACCGCCGGGGGTGTCGGGTTATTGCTCGCGACGATCGGGCTCGATCCAATGTCCGGGATCCAGCGCTATACCTTCGGCCAGCTCTTCCTGTGGGACGGGATCGGCCTGGTGCCGATCACCATCGGCTTCTTCGCCATCCCCGAGGTGATCGATCTCGCGGTTCAGGGGACGAGCATCGCCCAAGCGCAAGCGGGGAAGCTCGGTGGCGTGATGGAAGGCGTGAAGGACACCTTCCGCCACTGGTGGCTGGTCATCCGGTGCAGCGCGATCGGGACGTTCATCGCCATTATCCCCGGAATGGGGGGTGGAACCACCCAGTGGCTGGCGTACGCCCACGCCGTGCAGAGCTCGCCGGACAAGCAACGGTTCGGCAAGGGCGCCGTGGAAGGAGTCCTCGGCCCGGGCGCGGCCAACAACTCCACGCTGGGAGGCAGCCTGGTCACGACGGTCGCCTTCGGCGTCCCCGCCAGCGTCTCGATGGCCATTCTGATGGGGGCGTTCATCATCCAGGGGCTGGTCCCCGGCCCGCCCATGCTCACACCGGAGAGCAAAGGCGGGCACCTGACCCTGACCTACTCGATGGTCTGGACCAACGTCGTCTCCAACATCATCACGGTGGGGATTTGTTTCCTCTTCCTGAAGCCGCTGACAAAGGTGACCCAGGTGAGGGGGAGCCTGGTGACTCCCTTCCTCTTGCTCCTGATCTATCTGGGAGCCTTTGCCGAGAAAAACGTGTTCGAGGATCTTCTCGTCGTCATGTTTTTCGGCGCGCTCGGGTGGGTCATGGTGAAACTCGGCTGGCCGCGCCCGCCCCTGCTCCTCGGCCTCGTGCTCGGCCCGCTGGCGGAAAACAGGCTTTTCCTCTCCACCGATAACTACGGCCTCGCCTGGCTCGGCCGCCGCGGCGTCGTGATTCTGATCGTGGTGATCCTGGCCGGGATATTCTATCCCCGGATCAAAGAGCGATGGGGGAGGAGGTCTCTGGCGGCAACGCCGGTGGTCGAACCGAACCCGCACCCGAAAGCCACGGGGGAGGGTCAGCGCCGCTCCCTCCGGCTGAGCTGGGCCACCCTCTTCAGCTCCCTGATCGTTCTCGCGTGTGCCGGAGCGCTGTGGCAGAGTCGAAACTTCGGATATCGAGCCGGGCTCTTCCCCTGGGCGATCGGCTTCCCAGCGCTGGCCCTGGCGATCGCGCAACTCGTGCTGGACTTGAGGGGGCACGAGGGCGGGCGGAGTTTTGAAGGCATGCTGGAGGGCGCCTCGGAGTTGCCGTCCCACGTGGTGGTTCGTCGCTCGCTCGTCGTCTCGGCCTGGATCGTCGGCTTTTTCGTGGCGATCTGGTTGCTCGGGTTCTCCCTCGCCATTCCGGTGGCGACCTTTTTGTACCTCAAGGCCGCTCGTGAGAAGTGGCTGCTCAGCATCGTGCTGACCGCGCTCTCCTGGCTGTTCGTCTATGGCATTTTCGAGCGCGTCCTGCTCGTCCCCTTCACGGAAGGGCAGCTTTTTGTCTGGCTGGGATGGCAATAGTGATCGGGCTATGCCAG
>CAYJUC010000373.1:0-4060 GCA_964372605.1 uncultured bacterium
AGGCCGCTCCCGCTCGCCCGGCTCGACGCCAGCCAGATCCATGCGCAGGCGTTCAAGGCGCTGGCCCACCTGACGCGGCTCCGGATCTTCTTCTTCCTGGTTCGGGCGCGACGCGAGGTGGCGGCGGGAGAAATCCAGGAGGCCCTGGAGGTTCCGGGGCCCACTCTCTCCCACCACCTCGACCTGTTGCGGAGAGCCGGGTTGATCCAGAGCCGGAAAGAGGAGCGCTACGTCTACTACTCCGTCAGGCGGGAGATAGTCTCGGATCTGGTCCGACTCCTGACCGCCTGCTGCTAACACCCTTCACCCTTTAACCCCTCACCCTGCCCTCTCCGCCGCCTGGGGAGAGGGAGAATTTGGAGGAACCGATGAAGTCCGCTGATGAGATTCGAAACGCGGTGGGGAAGCGGTACGCCGAGATCGCGAAATCAGGCTCATCGTGCTGCGGCGACCAGACGCTGGTCCAGATCGGCTACAAACAAGAGGACCTGGAAGCGCTTCCCCAGGAGGCGCTCATGGGGCTCGGCTGCGGGAACCCGGTCAGGCTGGCCGAGCTCCGCGAGGGCGAGACAGCGGTGGACCTGGGCTCGGGCGGGGGGATCGATGTTTTCCTGGCCGCGCGCCAGGTGGGGCCCACCGGCCGCGTCATCGGCGTGGACATGACGCCGGAGATGCTCGCCCGCGCCCGGCAGAACGCCGAGCGCCACGGCCTCGGCAACGTGGAATTCCGTCAGGGGCTGATTGAGGCTCTCCCGCTGGCCGGGTCGTCGGCGGACGTGATCCTGTCCAACTGCGTGATCAACCTGGCTCCAGACAAGTCCCTGGTCTTCAAGGAGGCGTTCAGAGTGCTCAAGCCCGGTGGCCGGCTGGTGGTCTCCGACATGGTGGCCAAGGGCAAGCTTCCCGAGGAGATTCGGGAAAGCCCGGAGATCTGGGCTTCCTGCGTCGGCGGCGCTCTCCCGGAGGAAGAATATCTCGAGACAATTCGCCGCGCCGGCTTCCCCGCAGTCGAAGTGCTGACGCGGGAGGGGCTGGAGATGGGTCAGGTCTATAGCGTCACAGTGCGGGCTGACAAGTCAAAGAGGTAAACGCATGCCGGTCGAGGTGCACTCCGGGTGGCTGTCACTCTTCTGCGAGGAGCGCCCGGAGGACCTGCTTCGTGGCCTCATCGTCCAATTCGTCAGTCCCCAACGGTGGGGGACATCAGGGGATCAGGACGATGCGGATGGGGTTCCGGGAGCGGTCGCGCAGGCAGTCGAAGGCCTCGTTCACCTGATCCAGGGGAAAGCGGTGCGTCACCGACCGGGAGAGATCGAGCTTCCCTGACCCGGCCAGGGCCATGACCCGCCGGGCCTCCCAGGGGCTTGATGCGTAGGCGCCGAGGAGCGCGATCTCCCATCGGGCGAAGTGCACAGAGCTCATCAGCGCGATCTTCTCGCCGGTCATCCCCGCCACGACGGCCCGTCCGCCCATGCGCACGCTGGCGGCGGCGGCCGCGATGAAGGCGGCGGTCCCCGTGAAGTCGGCAGCCAGGTCCGCGCCCCCGCCCGTCAGCTCCTTCACGGCTCTGGCGGGATTGCCCTCCGTGGAGATCACGACGTCTGTCGCGCCAAACTCGCGCGCCCTCTCTCCCGCCTCGCGGCGGCGGACAATCGCGATAATGCGGCTCGCCCCCGCAAGCCGGGCCACAAGAAGAGCGTGAGCGCCAAGGCCGCCCACGCCGAAGACGGCCACGCTCTCGCCGGGCCTGAGGTCGCCTCGGGTCACGAGCGCATGGTACGGGGTGGTGACGGCGTCGGGAACGATGGCGGCCTGCTCCCACGGAAGCGTCGGGGGGATCCGGATGGCGCCCGCCGCGGGGATCGTCGTGTACTCGCAATAACCGCCGAGCCGGTGGTAGCCTATCACCTGGGGATCGACGCAGATGTTGGAGCGACCCTGCTCGCAGCCGGCGCAGCGTCCGCAAGGGACGTTGGGATGGACCGCCACGCGATCGCCGGGAGAAATCCCCGAGACTCTCTGCCCCACCTCTACCACCTCGCCGGCGATCTCGTGGCCTGGGACGATGGGGAAGGTCACCCCCGGAGGCGGCTCGAGACCTTCCACCAGGTGGAGGTCCGAGGCGCACAGGCCGCAGGCGGCGACCCGCACCAGGAGTTCCGCCGGCCCGGGTCGGGGGACCGGCCGTTCTTCGATGGTGAACGGTTGTCCGGGGGAGAGGACGCTGGCGACTTTCACGGACTCCATTCTACCGAACGAGTGTAGAATTGCGCAGAACGGAATGGTTGCCCCGAGATGACGCCGGACTTCGTGGTCATCGGTCACGTGACCCTCGATCAGGCTGAAAACGGGACGCGGCCGGGCGGGGCCGCCCTCTACGCCGCGCTCACGGCGCACCGCCTCGGCTACTTAGCGGGCCTCCTGACGAGCTTTGGCCCCGACTTTCCCCGGGAGGTCTTTCCTCCGGGGCTCGAGGTCATCAACGTTCCGGCGGCGGAGACCACCACCTTCAGCCACGAAACGGGTCCCCGAGGCCGGCGCCTCACGCTTCTCCATCGGGCCACCGACCTCCAGGTAGAAGACCTTCCCGCCTGGTGGCGAAGCGCAGGTCTGGCCCTCCTCTGCCCCGTCGTCAACGAGGTGGACCCTGAATTTGCAGCTTGGTTCCCCGAAGGGGCGGTAGGGGCCGCGGTCCAGGGTTGGATGCGCGCGCGCGGGGCGAACGGCGCCATCGCGCCGGCTTCGTGGAAGGATGCCGGAGTGGTGCTCGCGCACGCCCAGGCCGTTCTCTTGAGCCGCGAGGACATGCGCGGATTCGAGGACGAGGTGCTGGAGTGGTTCCAGCAGATCCCCCTGGGGGTCGTCACGCTGGGAAGGGACGGCGCGCTCTTGTTCGTGAACGGGGAGCGCTACGCGGTCCAGGCCGAGGTCGCGCAGGAAACCGATCCGACGGGCGCTGGCGATGTCTTCGCCGCCGCCTTCCTCATCGAGTATCAACGGGAGGGCGATCCCTGGGAGGCCGCCGCGGCCGCGGCGTGCGCCGCCGCCTGTTCGGTCGAGGCGGAGGGACTCGCCGGGATTCCGGACCGCCTGGCGCTGGATGCGCGGCTGGCCCGCTATCATAGACGCTTCGTGGGCGGATAAGCGGAGGGACCATTGACCACCATGCGCACCGATCTCGAGCTTCTCAAAGGGACCATCGACATCCACGTCCACTCCGCGCCCGACCTCTACCGGCGCATCTCCGACCACGTCGAGCTGGCCCGCGCGGCGCGCGAGGCCGGTTTCCGGGCCCTGGTCATCAAGTCGCACAATTTCGCGACCGCGGCCCGGGCCTTGATAGTCCAGAAGGAGGTGCCCGGGATCGACGTGTTCGGTGGCATCGTCCTCAACCTCCCGATGGGCGGGCTCAACCCGGTCGCTGTGGAGACCGCCATCAAGTACGGCGCCAGGCAGGTCTACATGCCGACGGTGGACTCGACGAACCATTCCTCGCTCACCGGCGGCGAGGTGGGCCAGCACGGCAAGGGACTGGTCGTCGAGGGCGGCTGGTCCCAGTACACCCGTACGCGCCCGCGCATCCGGCTCCTCGACGCGAAGGGCGAGCTGGTGCCGGAGGTCCAGGTCATTTTCCGGATGGTGGCCGAGGCCAACATCATCCTGAACTGCGGCCACATCTCCTACGAGGAGATGGAGCGGCTGGTGCCCGCGGCGCAGGCCGCCGGCGCGCGCAAGATCGTCGTGGACCACCCGTACTTCACGCGCCTCACCATCGAGCAGCAGGAGAAGCTGGTCTCTGCCGGCGCGGTCATGAACTACACCGCTGGCGAGATCCTGCCGCGCTGGTGGCGAGTGTCGGTGGAGGATTTCGCGGCCGGGATCCGGCGCCTGGGGGTGGAGAACGTGCTGATCTCGAGCGACTGCGGCCAGCTCCACAACCCGCCGTCCATCGAGGCGCTCCGCCTCACGATCCAGCTCCTGCTCGAGGAGGGCTTCAGCGCCCACGAGATCCGCGCGATGTTCCACCACCGCGCGGCCCAGCTCCTCTACGAGTAGCCCG
>CAYJUC010000374.1:0-4046 GCA_964372605.1 uncultured bacterium
CCCACGAAAGGCGGTTCCAATGAGCAACATCAAGTACACAGCAATTCTGCCTCAGGGGTGGGCGCGGGCGCGCGGGTACTCCTACGCCGTCCGCGCTGAAGGCCGTCAAATCGTGCAGATCTCGGGGCAGGTCGCAACGAAAGACGGCGCGCCGAAAGTGGATGCGGCGCTGGACTTCGGGCAGCAATGGGACCTGGCCTTGAGCAATGTCGTGGCGCTGGCGCGGGAGGCCGGCGGCGCGCCCGAACAGATCACGTCCCTGCGCGTCTACGTGACCACCCTCCAGGAATTCCACGCGTCGGCGAAAGCCGTCGGCGAGGCCTGGATGAAGCACATGGGCAAGCATTTTCCGGCCATGACCATGGTCCAGGTGACGGCCCTGGTAGACCCGAACGCCAAGGTGGAGATCGAGGCGGAGGCCGTGCTGCCGTAGCCCGTCGAGCCGTGAAAGCCGCCCTCTCGACCGGCATCTCCATGTACTATGAGGTTACGGGCCAGGGACCGCCTCTCATCCTGCTTGCCGGCACGAGCATGGACCGCCAGGCCTGGGGATTCCAGTTCCCGGTTTACGCGCCTCATTTCACCACCGTGTCGGTTGACAACCGGGGAGCCGGCCAATCGGACGCGCCGCCCGACCCATCATCCTACAGCGTGGCTGTGATGGCCGAGGACACCGTCGCGCTCCTCGACAGTTTGGGGATCGAACGGGCGCACTTCTCCGGGCTCTCCCTGGGCTCAGCCATCGCGCAGGAGATCGCGCTCCTTCACCCGGACCGCGTGCTCAGCCTGCAATTGCACGGAACCTGGGGGCGCTCCGACGCCTGGCTCCGCGAAGCCTTCGTGAATCCCATGACCTACGCGCTGGACCGCGGGGACCGGCGCTTCGCCTTCAAGCTGGGACAGGCGCTGATCATGAGCCCCTATTACCTGGACCATCGCGGCCCACCACCGGTCGCCGACATGGTCAGCCGCTGTCTGATCGCCAACCCGCCATCCGACGCGGGGTTCAGGGGTCAACTCCACGCCGACGCCACCCACGACGCGCTCGAGCGGCTCGGCCAGATCCGCGTTCCCACGCTGATCACGGTCGGCGAGGTGGACATGAACACACCCCCCCGATACGCTCGAGAGGTGCACGAGCGCATCCCGGGCTCCCGGCTGCACCTCTTTTGCGGAGCGAAAGCGAGTCACTGCGCCTTGTGGGAGCTGGCCGACGAGTTCAACCAGGTGTCGCTGGATTTTTTGTCCCGCCTGGCGCGCACCACGTGAAGGAGAGACCTCCGTGACACAGTTTGAGCATCTGCTGGTCGACCGTGCCGATGGGATCTACACCGTGACCCTCAATCGGCCGGAAAAGCTGAACGCCTGGAACGAGGCCATGCGCGAAGAGATGCGACAGCTGATGCGCCGCATCCATGAGGACCCCGACCCGCGCGCGCTCATCATCACGGGGGCGGGCCGGGCCTTCTCCGCGGGCGAGGACGTCGGCGAGATGCGCTCTCGCGCCCAGCAGGAAGTCACGACGAGGGACTTCCGGGTCCTGGCCCGGAACATCCATAACTTCTTCGACGATCTGGAGGCGATCGAGCTTCCCGTCATCGCCGCCATCAATGGTGTCTGCGCGGGCGGCGGCCTGGAGCTGGCCCTCTCCTGCGATTTTCGCATCGCCGCCCGGAGCGCCCGGTTCGGCTTTCCGGAGCTGCGGGTGGGGCTCATCCCGGGTTCGGGCGGCTGCTCCAGGCTCGTGAAGGCGGTCGGGCTCCTCCGGGCCAAGGAGCTGGTCATGCGAGGCGCGATGATGGATGCCGCCACGGCCGAGCGTTATACCCTCGTCACCGAGCTGGTCCCCGATGCCGAGGTCGTGCCTCGCGCCCAGGCGCTGGCCAGGGAGCTGGCCCAGCAGGCGCCGCTCGCCCTCGGCATGGCGAAGATCATCCTGCAGAACTGCGCGAACGCGGATCTCGAAACGTCCCGCAACCTGGAGCGGCTGGGCAGCAGCATCCTGATGAAAACCCGGGACCATCGGGAAGCGGTGTCGGCCTTCCTCGAGAAGCGCCGGCCCGAGTTCAAAGGTCAATAGTAGAGGAGGTGCGCGATGGGCAAAATCGTGTTCGCAGGAGCGATGTCGCACGTGCTCGATCCGGATTACTACGAGGCGGCGTGCGGGCTCACGGGCCGCCGGACGGTCGAGGCGTGCATGGCCGAGATCCGGAAGCTGGGCGACACCTTCCTCGCCCGGCAACCGGACGCGCTCATCGTGGTCGCCGACGACCACCTGAATGCCTTCTCGTTCAACGCGGTGCCGGCGATGTGCGTACGGATCGGCCGCCACGTCGACCGGATGAACCAGGACGAGGCGGAGTCTTTCGACAAGGCGCTCGACGGGATGCCCGAGCGCTACCCCCTGCACGAAGAGCTCGCCAACCGGATCCTGGAGGACGGCCTCCAGGCCGGGTTCGACCTCGCGCTGTCGTGGGAGGCGCCGATCGACCACGCGTTCCTGAGCCCAGTGATGACGATGCACGGGTCCAGGCCCGTCACCCCGCTCGTCCCGATCTGGATCAACTGCTTCGTCGCGCCGCAGCCCACACCCGGCCGCTGCTTCGCCCTCGGCCAGCACATCGGGCGGGTCGTCGGTCGGAGCCCCTGGAACGTCGGGCTCATCGCCACTGGCGGCCTGTCGCACTTTCCCGAGCTGTCGCTGCCTCGGGTGGGAGAGACGGACACCGTGTTCGACCGTAAGCTGATCCACTGGCTGGAGAGCGGCGAGCACGAGCCGCTGCGGGCGCTGACCACGGACGAGATCCACAAGACCGGCGAGCACGAGTTTCTCAACTGGATGGTCCTCATCGGCGCGGTGACGCCCGCGCGGGCCGACGTCCGGTTCTTCGGCGAGCTCCCTCGCATCAACATGGCCGCCGTCGAATGGAGGGTGGCATGAGCCGATACGCGGTCAACAGCCTGCTCTACCGCCTCAAGAAGGATCGGGCGTTCCGCGAGCGCTTCAACCAGGATCCCGAAAACGCCCTCGCGGGCCTGGACCTGACCGAGGAAGAGCGCGCCGCCTTCCTCGCCCGTGACATGCAACGGATCAACGCGCTCGGCGGGTACCTCCATCTCGTGATGTCGGTCCCCGGGATGGCCGCGCACGTCACCCACCCGGACCCCTAAACGCCCCAGTCCAGCTTGCGAGGGAGCGGCCGGCCGGTAGTAGTCAGGCTAAAGAAACAACTCCACGGTGCGGCCGACCAACTCGTCTACGAGCTATACGGTTTGACGGAGAATGAGATCAAGATCGTGGAACAAGCAACTTCTACATGAAGCCCATAAGGCTCTCAGTGCATGCGCTCGGTTACATCACGAAACGCGGATTCACGATGGCTGAGTTGGAGGAAACCATCCGGGGCAGTTCATGGGAACCCGCAGAACTCGGACGCCTCCAATGCTACAAGGACTTCCCTTTTGAGCGCGAATGGAACGGCAAGGTCTACGCCGCGAAACGGGTCCGGCCTATTTTCGTTGAAGAAGCCGATGAAATTGTGGTTGTCACAGTTTAAACTTACTACTCGTGAAGAGGAGCCGGCGCTATAAAGATTAGCTATGACGCAGAGGTAGACGCCTTAAGCATCACCTTCCGTGAGACCACTGTGACTACCAAGCATTTAGGCGAAGGAATAGCCGCAGATTACGACGCTCAAGGGCAGTTGGCTGGCATCGAGATCCTCGACGCGGTCAAGCGCTTGGCGGAAAAGAGACGCTGCGCCAAGTCGTTATTGAAGGGCTCGGTCCCGCGGTACGAACCTGACTGATTGATACCTCGCCGAAAGGCAAACCGGCAAAGCCCGTTCCTGGCCAGATTCCCAACAGGCAGGCGTATCTTACCCTTCAGGTGACTCTCCGAGCGGCGCCAAGGCGCAGACTTCTTAACGATGACCGACTGCGCGCCCGACGCCTGCAACCTGACTGTATCCCATTTCATGCAGTCATCTGGTACTCAGGACGGTTGGTGGATTAGCCTTGCGCGCTCCGGCCCGCTCGACTATATT
>CAYJUC010000375.1:0-2034 GCA_964372605.1 uncultured bacterium
CAATACGCTATTCCAAGATTTGTTACTGGAGTTCAGACTTGTGATCTTCCTATATTTGGTGATTAAGATGGGATAGATAGTCGGAGGGGGCCTCGACGGCCCCCTCCGAGGCCTCCCCCAGGCAATAGTTGCGCCGGCGCTCGAACACCGGCTATTCCGACGTGCTCCTAGGCTGGGTTAGCGACCGGCGCGGGTGGTTTCCCTATTGACACGGGAGGCCTCTTGGGGGTGTACTAACGGGTGACGGGAGAAGCGGCGCCCTCTCCTGTCGTGGCCGATACCTTCGAGGAGGTTTACGATGGATACGCCACCGGACCCAGATGGGCGCCATCGGGTAGCGTCAGTTGCCTGCCACCCGGTGGCGCTGGGCCAGTAGTAGTTGAACCATTGAGATCCCGGCTCTTGCTGGGAAACGCGCAATAGCGCGACTCGACAAAAAAGCCCGGTCGACGGTGCACCGGTCCCGTCCGACCGGGCTTGTCATTTTTGTGAGCCCGGGTCACCCCCTCGCGCTAATCGAAGCCAACCTGATCATTTCGGGCGAGTGGTGAGCGCCACGCCGACGAGAACGGCCAGGCCGCCGAGCAGCTGCGCCAGGCCGATGGTTTCCCCCAGAAGAGCGGTCGCCAGGAGAACGCCCACCACCGGCTGGAAATTAATGAATATGGCCGAGCGGCTCGGGCCCACGGCCTTGACCGCCTCGTACCACCAGACGTGGGCCAGCGCGCCCGGAATCGCCTGGTAGAGGACCACGCCCCATGCGGTGAGCGAGCTGAAGCGCGGGCGCGGGAAGAGCGGCAGCGTGGCGACCGCCAGCGGCAGGAGAACGACGAAGCTGAGCACGTAGGCCGCGATGGTGGCCGCGGCGGGGGAGTAGACGGTCAGCGCGCGCTTGACGTAGACGGTGTTGACGCTCCAGGCGATCATGGCAGCGAGCATGAGAAAATCGCCGATCTGAAGATTCGCCGGCCGGAGCGCTGCCCACCCCCCCTTGGTGACCACGAGAAGAACCCCCGCAGCCGAGCACGCGACGCCCGCCCACTGGAGCGGCCGTAACCGCTCTCCCAGATACACCCGGGCCCCGACGGCCACGATCGCCGGCATAGTGGCCTGGAGGATCACAGCGTTGGAAGCGGTGGTCAGGTAGATCGCCAGATAGACGACGCCGTTGGAGAGGAAAACCCCGGTGAGAGCGAGGAAGCCGAGCCCCCAGATGTCGCTCCCGCTGAAAGTTCGGACCTCCTTGAGCACGCGCCGGCCAAGGAGCCCCGCCAGGAGCATCGAGGCCAGGAAGCAGCGGGTTGTTCCCAGGACCAACGGGGGGAAGTCGTCGAGAGCCAGTTTGGCCGTGGCCGGGTAGCTCCCCCACAGGGAGACGATGATGATGAGCGCGAGGTAGGCGCCGGTTTGACTGAGCGGGAGCACCTGCCTATCATAGCGCGGCGATGCCCGATCATATCCTCGAGTCGCGCCTGTTGCTTGCCGCGCCGCGGGAGCGGGTGTTCGAGTTCTTCGCAACCCCTGAAAACCTCGCGCGGATCACGCCGGAGCGGTTGGGGTTCACCCTGCTCACTCGAGGGCCCTTCGTCATGGCCGCGGGCACGGAGCTGGACTACCGGATCCGCTGGCTCGGCTTGCCCTTCCGCTGGCGAAGCCTGATTCGGGAGTACGATCCTCCCTACCGTTTCGTCGACGTCCAGGTCATCGGGCCGTACGCCCGGTGGGAGCACCGTCACGTCTTTCTCGAAGAGGAGGGTGGGACCGTGGTGGAGGACCGGGTGACCTACCGGCTCCCGCTGGGCCCTCTGGGGAAGTTGGCTCACCGCGTATGCGTGCGGCGGCAGCTGGAGGCTGTCTTCGCCTACCGGCAGTCGCGGCTCCGGGCTCTGCTGAGCCGCCCGGATGGAGGATCATCGTGAACCTCGGCGCCCACATGTCCATCGCCGGCGGGATCCCCCGGGCTCTTGAGCGCGGGAAGACGGTGGACTGCTCGGTGGTCCAGATCTTCCTCAAGAACCAGGTCCAGTGGCGGGG
>CAYJUC010000375.1:2134-4040 GCA_964372605.1 uncultured bacterium
CGGTGGACTGCTCGGTGGTCCAGATCTTCCTCAAGAACCAGGTCCAGTGGCGGGGGAAACCGTTGCTGCCCGAGGAGATCCGGGAGTTCAAGCGGGTCCAGCAGGAGACGGGGATCCGCACGGTCTTCGCCCACGCCACCTACCTGATCAATCTGGCCGTCCCGGTCGAGAAAGAATGGAAGCGGGCGGTGGATGCCTTCACTGACGAGCTGGAACGGGCGGAAGCGCTGGGACTCCCATTCGTGGTGATCCACCCCGGCTCCCACAAGGGGAGCGGGCTCGAGGCCGGGATCGCCAGGGTGGTCGCGGCTCTTGATGAACTCTGCCGGCGGACCAAGGGGTACCGGGTCAAAGTCCTCCTGGAGAACACCGCGGGCGCGGGGAACACCGTGGGGGCGCGCTTCGAAGAGCTTCAGGCCATGCTCGAGCGGGCCAAGGCCCCCGAGCGGGTCGGGGTCTGCCTGGACACCTGCCACCTCTTCGCCGCGGGCTACGACATCAGGAGCCGGGAGGGGTACGAAACCGTCATGGCGGAATGCGAGCGCACCGTGGGGGCGAAACGCGTTCTGGCCTTTCACCTGAATGACGCCAAGAAAGGGCTGGGCTCGGGGCTCGATCGGCACCAGCACATCGGGCAGGGGGAGATCGGGCTCACCGCCTTCCGCTGCCTCCTGAATGATTCCCGCTTTGCCCATCTCCCCATGGCGCTGGAGACCCCCAAGGAGCCCGAACCCGAGGCCGATCTCAAGAACCTCGCCACGCTGCGCAACCTCAAGCGAGAAGTCTGAGAATGGCCTCACCATTCCTGAAACGATATCGACCCGCCCATGAGGAAGCCGTGATGATCAGATTTAACCCTGACCGGGCTTTCCGAGTATAATCTCGCCAAGAGGGCAGGGACGATGTCATTCTGGGAAATCTTCGCGATTTTTGTTTCGTCCGCGGGGACGCTCGCCTCCATCCTCGGAGCCTTTTTTGCTGTGTACGCCCGCCAGAACGGGAAGATGACCCGGGAGTTTATTGCGGCCCTGCATCGGGAGACGCAGGAGCGTATTGCCGCCCAGCATCGGGAGACGCAGGAATTCATCGCGGCCCAGCATCGAGAAGCGCGAGAGGTCCTTGAACGTATCGCCAAGCTCACCGTGGATGAGGGCGAAAAGACCAGGGACGAGAGTCGAAGGTTGCAACGCGGTTGAGCCATCCTCAGCGGGAGCGGGTGACGCCGACCCGGTGGCAGGCCCGGCGCACCGGGCAGATGGAGCACTTGGGGGAGATCGGCTGGCAGATGTTCTGGCCGAAGGCCACTACGAGGTCGTTCAGCTCGATCCAGTGTCGCTTGGGCAGCTTGGCTCTGAGAGCCAGCTCTGTCTGGTCGGGGGTCTTGGTTCGCACGTAGCCCAGCCGGTTGGTGATGCGATGGACATGGGTGTCCACGCAGATCCCCGGTTTGCCGAACCCCATGGTCACCACGAGGTTCGCTGTTTTCCGGCCCACGCCCTTCAGCGTCAGGAGCTGGTCGAGGTCATCCGGCACGCGCCCCCCGAAGCGCCCGAGGAGGTCCCGGCAGACTCCCCGGATCACCCGCGCCTTGGTCCGGTAAAACCCGACGGGGAAGATCGCCCGCTCGATTCGCCGGGGCGTCAGCTTTTGCATGGTTTGCGGGGAGTCGGCCAGGGCGAAGAGGCGGTCGGAGGCGGGACCCGTGGTCTCGTCTTTGGTCCTGAGCGAGAGCAGGCAGGCGATCAGCACCCGGAAGGGATCCCGCGTGCGCTCCGAGACAGTGGCCAGCGCGGTGGGATTCCACTCGGGGGCCTTTTTCTTGAGCCGGCTGATCACCCGGCTGATGGCGCCGGGAGGCATGGGTGCTCGCACCGCCTGCCCCCTCACCTTTTGCCCCCTCACCTTT
>CAYJUC010000376.1:0-4035 GCA_964372605.1 uncultured bacterium
AGACCCGCCAGGTTCTGGACGAAGTGCACCGGCTTCTCACCGGCAACCGGATCTTTATCGACCGCATGGCTGGCGTCGGAGCCATTTCGAAAGAGGACGCGATCGCCTACGCGATCACCGGGCCGCTCCTCCGGGCCTGCGGGGTTTCCTACGATGTCCGTAGAGCCCAGCCCTACTATGTCTATGACCGGCTCACGTTTGAGATCCCCACCGGGCAAAACGGGGACAACTATGACCGCTACCTCGTGCGCATGGCCGAGATGGAGCAGTCTATGCGGATTGTGGAGCAGGCGCTCGAGTCGATCCCCAGCGGGTCCGTCAACGTGGACTTCTCCGGCAACCCCATCGACCCCGCCGCCTACGTGGACCGTGGCAAGCAGGGGAAGACCGAGGGGTTGCTCCTGATCCCGATCCGGCTCTCTCCGAACCTGGAGGGTCAGGAGAGGGCTGGCCACCGGGCCGTCAACGTCGGGGACAAACGCGTCGTTCTCCCGCCCAAGGAAGACGCCTACGGCTCGATCGAGGGGCTGATGAACCACTTCATGCTGGTCATGGACGGGTACGGGCTCAGACCGCCGAAAGGCGAAGCCTACTTCGCCGTGGAGGGGGCCAACGGAGAGCTGGGGTTCTACATCGTTTCGGACGGGAGCGATCGCCCCTACCGGGTGCGCTGCCGGCCGCCGTGTTTGCCACCGCTGGCCGCGCTCCATCGGATGATCGAAGGCGGGATGGTGGCCGACGTGGTTCCCACCTTCGGCTCCGTCAACATGATCGGCGGGGAGCTGGACCGATGAGCGTGGAGGCGTCCGCCAGGGTTCAGTTCACCCCGGAAGACCTTCAGGAGGTCCACCGGCTTCAGGGCCTCTACCCGGACAGACGGGCGGCCCTGCTCCCGGTGCTCCGGATGGTCCAGGAGCGGTTCGGTTATATCTCCTTGGAGGCCGAGGAGTACGTCGGGTCGCTCTTCGACCTCTCCCCGGCTCATGTCCATGAGGTCGTGACGTTCTACACCCTCTTTTTCACGCGGCCCGCGGGGCGCCACATCCTGAGCGTCTGCCACAACCTCTCCTGTCACCTCCTGGGCGCCCAGGACGTTCTGGCTTACCTCAGGGAGCGGCTGGGGATCGACGCGGGCGAGACTACGAGGGACGGGAAGGCGACGCTCCTCGCTGTCGAGTGCCTCTGCGCCTGCGAGATGGCGCCCATGATGCAGGTGGACGATCGCTACGAGGGCCCCCTGACCCGCGAGAAGCTCGACCGCATCCTGGAGGAATTGGGGTGAGGCTTGTGGGGAGTCAGGCCTGGTGGAGCAGCTCGAAGAACTCAGCCTGACTCAAGCGAGCTTGCCGGAGCATCGCATGAAACAGCGGCCCAGGAATATCACGACCCATCTAATGTTTCAGGCGAACTTGAAGGATCTCCCCGGAGGGGAGTGTTTTTTCCCAGGTCTCGTGCTTTTTAGATCGAACCAGCCGAAAACCGGCGTGCTGGAGGACCACCCGGAACTCCCGATAGGTGGCCGTCGGCATTTAGCCTTCAAACAGCGCTCGGACTCCTGCGGAGGTAGGGTTGGCGTGGATGGCCTGGATGTACGGAGCGTGGGCCGTCCGGTTGGGGCTCTGACTAAAGCGGTCGAACTCAGCCATATACTGGTCGGCGTAGTCCAGAGCCATCTCGATGAGATCTTCCAAGGCCGCGGCAGGCGTATCTCCTTCTGTCGCGAGGTCGAGCTCAGGGCAGAACGCGACGTACACCCCCTCGCTCGGCTCGATGATCGCAGTAAGCTTTTTTTCTATGGGGTTTAGGATCACCGGCATTTCGGTTCTCCTTCTCCGATCCGATCATAACATGTTGCTGTTATGAAGGTGAAGCGCCGAAATGATCCTCAAAGGGGAAATTTATAAGACGGCGTCGGGGAAACCCAAGCAGCGGGACGAAATGACAGGTTTGGAAGCGGAGGGGCTCGCCCTGGCAAGAGAGTTCGGCACTCATAGCGAGCGCCTTAGGATGGAATTTGTGAGTTGCCTGGTTGAAGGGATGGTAGAGATGATGTTGGAGGAGGGGCATGAGGCGTCGCGCGAGGAACGGGCAGAGGCGGAACACCTCGTTATTACTACGTTCTGCGAGTACAACGAGGCGTGGGAGGGCGGCGAGACAGCCGGCCCAATAACTATCCGCCTCGGAACGCTCGCGTTCGAACGTATAGTGGGACGGGGCGGGGAGCCTCCCAACTATAAGGTTTGGAACGTACTGTTCATGGAAAGAAACAACGCGTTTAAGAACAGCATTGGCGTCGGCAGACGGGTTGAAATTGTGGGGTAGCACGCAGGTTGGTGTGTTCTTGGTTCCGGGCGTGTACGCAATGCAATAACGGAATATTCCCGTGATGAGCAGGGCACAACAGCGGTGAGCGAGCGCATCCTGACGCGGAACTTTCACCTGAAAGATTCCCACACGCTCCGGGTTTACCGGGAGACCGGGGGCTACGAGGCGCTTCCCAAAGCGCTCCGGATGGAGCCCGCGGCCATCGTCGAAGAGGTCAAGCGCTCCAACCTCCGCGGACTAGGAGGGGCGGGCTTTCCCTGCGGCATGAAGTGGAGCTTCATTCCGAAGGGCCATTCCGGCCCGCGGTATCTGGTGATCAACGCCGACGAGGGGGAGCCGGGAACTTTCAAGGACCGGTATCTCATGGAGCGCGATCCGCATTCCCTGATCGAAGGGATGATCATCTCGGCCTACGCCATCGGCGCTCACCTGGCATTCATTTATGTCCGCGGGGAATACGTCCGCCCGTGGCAGATCGTGAGCGCGGCGGTCCGGGAGGCGCGCGACGCCGGCCTCCTCGGCAGGAACATCCTCGGGTCCGGTTTCGACCTGGATATCATCATCCACCGAGGAGCGGGGGCCTACATCTGCGGGGAAGAGACCGGGTTGATCTCCTCGCTGGAGGGCAAGAAGGGGTGGCCGAAGCTGAAGCCTCCCTTTCCCGCGGTCAGGGGAGCGTTCGACTCTCCCACTATCGTGAACAACGTGGAGACGATCTGCCACGTCCCCCATATCATCAACCGGGGCGCCGGGTGGTTCGCCGCCCTCGGCACCCAGACCCAGGGCGGGACGCGGATCTACTCGCTCTCCGGCCATGTCGCCCGCCCCGGCGTGTACGAGCTTCCCGCTTCCGTGACGCTCCGGGAGCTGATCTACCAGCACGCGGGCGGCGTCCCGAACGGCCGGGCCCTCAAGGCCGTCGTTCCCGGCGGCTCTTCGGCGGCGATCCTCAGAGCCGACGAGATCGACGTGGTCATGGACGTGGACGGGCTCAAGAACGCCGGGAGCATGGCGGGGTCTGCCGGCGTGATCGTGATGGACGAAGCCACCTGCATCCCGGAGGCGCTCTGGGTAGTCGCCCGGTTTTACGCCCACGAGTCTTGCGGCCAGTGCACCCCGTGCCGGGAGTCCACGGGTTGGGTCTACAAGATGCTCGGCCGGATTCTGGCCGGCAAGGGGCGGCCCGAGGATCCGGACACCCTGGTGGATGTGGCCAAGCGCGGCGCGGGGACGACGATCTGCGCCTTCTACGACGGGGCCGTCGGTCCGTATGTGAGCTACGTGGAGAAGTTCCGCTCCGAGTTCGACCACCACATTCGCGCGGGCCAGTGCGACGTGCGCCCGGGCCAGACCATCGCATCTGCCATGTCTCATTGAGGCGCGCGCATGCCGAAGCTGACCATTGACGGCAGAGCGGTCGAGGTGCCGGCGGGAACCAACCTGATCGAGGCGGCCCGCCGCCTGGAGATCGAGGTTCCCCACTACTGCTACCACCCGGGGCTTTCCATCGCGGGGCAGTGCCGGCTCTGCATGGTGGAGATCGAGAAGAACCCTCGCCCGCAGATCGCCTGTAACACTTCCGCCGTCGACGGCATGGTGGTCTTCACTGAGACTCCCAGGGTGCTGGAGACGCGCCAATCGATCATGGAGTTCCACCTGATCAATCACCCGCTGGACTGCCCGGTCTGCGACCAGGCCGGCGAATGCTGG
>CAYJUC010000377.1:0-4030 GCA_964372605.1 uncultured bacterium
CCCTCCGAGAGGGTCTCGTAGGCCAGGTACTGATTGGCGAAGAGCGTGTCGCCGCCGTAGGGCGGGATCTCCACGGCGTAGAGCATGCTCGCCATCGGCGGCGCTCGAGATAGCTGGTGTCCGAATGCCACACGCCACCGAAGTTCAGCCGCTCCTGCTCCCGCTTGATCACCGGGGTGATCAGCGGACACTCGGGCAGGCCCTTGAGCTACGGGTATTCCATGGGCTGGCCGAACCGCTGCGCGAAGGCGAGCTGCTCCTGCGGGGTGAGTTTCTGGTTCCGGAGAAAGATCACCAGATGATCGAGGAAGGCCTGGCGGATCTCCGCAACGACCTCGCCTTCGAGGGGCCGCGCGATCTCCACGCCGTGGATCTCCGCGCCGAGCCCACCGGCGATCGGCCGCACCTCGATGTGGCGATAGGTGCGCCGCACCGCGTTGTCCCTGGTTCCCTCCGTCGCCATTCCAGAGCGGCCCAACGCTCGCGCCTGGCTACGGCCGTGCGCCCGCCCGTCGCCGGAGGGCGTCGAGGCTCCACAGACCGGGACCTGCCGCAGCCAGGTACAGCCAGATGAAGCAGTAGAGCATGGCCAACTCTCCCCGGTTGAGGATCGGCCAGAAGCCCGTCGGCGCGTGGCTGAGGAAGTAGGCCACCGCCATCTGACCGGAGAGGAGGAAGGCCACCGGCCTCGTGAAGAGCCCGACGAACAGGAGCGCGCCCCCGAACGTCTCGAGCACGCCAGCCAGCCCGGCCAACGAGACTAGGTCAACCGGCTCGCGCGGAGCGGCCGCGGGGATCGCGAAGAGTTTCTGCGTGCCATGCGTCATGAAGGAGAAGGCGGCGACGATCCGAAACACGCTCTGCACGTACGGCGCCCAGCCCCCTGGGATGGGTCCTGTCATCGGACGAGACCTCCTGAAATCAAGCAGGAGTGACACATGTCTGCGCTGCAGCCCAACGGTCTCGCTCAGGCGCGAGGGGCCGGCCAGGAACTTTTATCCGCCGAGATCCTGGCGGCCGCTCGTCGGCTGAAACGGCTCGTGAGCCAGCCGGGGTGCCGCATTGGTGTTAGTCGGGCATAGCCAGGCGACGCATCACCGCATCGGTCTCGTCCGCAAGTCGGGCGATCAGGTCCCGCGCCGACTGGCGTCGCGCCATGCGGAGACCCTGTCCGGCCCAGAGCGAGAGAAATTCCGCTCGTCCCTGCTTCGCGGCGGCATTCCGGAGCGGCCGGGTCAAGGCATTCTGGAGCGGATACGGGAGAATGGTCTCGGGGGCATCGGCGCGGTCCACTTCTACCATGAAGCGGTTGATGATGCCCCGTGCCGGGCGACCGGAGAACGCTCGCGTGAGACGGGTCTCGTGCTCCCGCGCCGCGAGAATCGCCGCCTTATGGGCCTCCGGCACGCCCGCTTCGTCGCACGTCAGAAAGGCGGTGCCGAGTTGCGCGGCACTCGCGCCCAGGGCCAGCGCCGCCGCAATGCCGCGACCGTCCATGATGCCGCCCGACGCGACCACTGGAACACGCACGGCGTCCACCACCTGCGGCACGAGGGCGATCGTCCCGACCATCGCCGCGTCGAAGTCGGCGGCGAAGGTGCCCCGGTGAGCGCCCGCCTCGCTGCCCTGCGCCACGACGGCATCAACGCCGGCGGCCTCGAGGTCTCTTGCCTCCTCGACCGTCGTCGCCGTGCCGAACAGGAACATGCCGCGCGCGCGAATGGCTCGAATCGCGCCCTCAGGCAGGACGCCGAACGTGAAACTGAAGACGGACGCACCGCTCTCCAGGGCCGCGGCGAGCTGTTCGCTGAACTTGGAGGTCGTCGAGGCTGGAAGCGTGGGCTCCGGCAAGCCCAGCTCCGCATGAAACTGCGCCAGGCGCTCGAGGGCGGGACGCGGGTTCGCCGGGGGGTCGGGCTCAGGCAGTGGCGCGAAGAGATTTACCCCGAAGGGCTGCGCGGTCCGCGCCCGTACTGCCTGTGATGCTTCGCGAATCTGGGATGGCTGCAGGTAGGCTGCGCCAATGAAGCCCAGCGCTCCGGCCTCGCAGACTGCGGCCACAAGGTCCGGTGTCGTTGCCCCGCCCGCCATCGGCGCCTGGATGATGGGATGTGCCAATTGTAGCTGCTTTGTCAGGACCGTTCGACACACCATGGATCGTCCCCCCAGAGTTTGAGGCGCGGCCTGGCTAACGACCTGCATCACCGCCTTCCGACGAGCGGTGAGGGGCTCCCCCACCTCCCGCCGAATACGAACTCACTCAGCGGCTTCCGCTCCCTCGCCGCCAGATCGCGTTCGCGAAGCCGATCGGAAAGGCGCGTCGGGTCCCCCCTGTAGCCGATCGCCATGGCCGTCCACGCTTCGAAGCCCTCAGGGATCCCGTAGATCTCCCGCGCCTTGTCGGGGAGGATCCCGATCATCTGATGCACAAAGAGGCCCCGTGCCGTCGCTTCCAGGAGCAGGTTGCCGGCGGCCAGGCCAAGGTCGTGGACGGCGGCTCGATTGTCCTTGGCGTTGCGTGCGAATCTCAGACTCACCACGCCCAGGGCGAGAACTGGCGCCGCCTTCGCCCAGACCTGGTTTCCCTCGACGAGGCAGGAGAGCGCCCGTTGGAACTGCTCCGGGTTGTCCCGGGTGGCAACGATATACCTCCACGGTTGCTCGTTATAGGAAGATGGTGCCCAGCGCGCCGCCTCAAACAGAGAGCGCAGATCGGCTTCCGCGACCGGCCGCTCGTCAAAGGCATAGGGACTCCACCGTTCTGCGAGAAGCTCCTGAATGGGGTACTCCGTCACTGCTTTCTTCTCGTGCATGATCGCTCCTCCGGATTTCTGTGCGCCCGAACTCCAGTTAGCCAGCAGGCGACGGGTCGCCCTCGAGGGCGCGGTTGACGGCTTTCGCTTTCTGTCTTACCTTCTCGGAGAACTTCGCCCTGTTGATGACAAAGCGCTCGTGCGTGCCTCTGCTGATCACATCAACATCATCACGCGCCTCTACCTCAAACACCAGGCGTCTTCCCTCTACCGTGATCAGCTTCACTTTCGCCGTAACTTCCAGTCCAACCGGTGTCGCCGCCGTATGGCTAACAGTGATTTGCGTACCGACCGTCTGTTCCTCCGGCCAGTCGAGATGGGGTTTCACCGCCGCGATGCAAGCCCATTCGAGAAACCCGACCATGAACCCGGTAGCGAACACCTCGGGCATTTCCTGAAACTCTGCCGACTCCGGGTAGAGCGCCGGAACCGTCTTCGATTTTGGCACCCGGAATCGGAGTTCATGCTCTATGCCGGGCTTCAGGGTATCCTTCATTGTCCCCTCCGAACGGGCTGACCCCGCCGCTCACCTGCCCCGGCGGCTGCCGAGACGTTGAACCGTGAAAAGCCGAATGCCTCTGCGTTCAGGTGCAGTGATTGGTGCGGCGGCGTGATGCCCTTTGCGATCCCGGGCGCCCTATCCTTCCAGGACCTTCTTCAATGTTCGGAGATCGCGCTCGACCAATCCGGCATCTTCGGCGAATTTCTCCTCCGACATATTGGGCCACTGGAACAGGGTGAAGACGACCTCGCTCCCCGAACCGTTCGGAACCACCCGCATCGGGTTCAAAATCTCCAGACCAGGCGCCGGACTCACATAGTGATCGAGAACGCCAAACTCATTTTTCGCAACGAACTTGATCCTCACTGGACCGCTAGGAGTCTCCACGATCCACTCGCCTTTCGATTTCCTGACCGACCGACAAAACGCCGTCGCCCATTTCGGGAGGTTCTCTGGGTTTGAAACGAACCCATACACCCGTCCGGGCGGACACTCGATGGAGACACTCAGCGTCTTGGCTCTCAGAGCTGGCGCCATTGAGCTTTCTCCCATCGACCACACGACTGCTAGTGGCCTGAGGCCGTGCTTCAGCCGCGCGGCTGAGCGCCACCGAGGCCGCGGCCGCTCGCCCCCGCGGCCCTCAGCGGGCTGCCGCCGGCATCACCCGGAGGATCCGCCCGCCCGGGCTGTCGGTCAGGAGGTAGAGCAGTCCATC
>CAYJUC010000378.1:0-4012 GCA_964372605.1 uncultured bacterium
GCCAGCCGTCGTAGTCGGCCAGCTCCAGCGCGCGCCGGAGCTCCAGGGGATAATCGCCGCCGTCGTAGACGATGGGGACGCCGTCGCGGTAGGTCAGGCCCGATCGGTACGGCATCTCGTGGGGCTGGATCATATTCTTCAGGCGGAGCTCGGCCGGGTCCATGTCGAGCCTCCGCGCGAGCACGTCCAGGAGCCGGTCCATCACGAAGACCGCCTCGGGGCGGCCGGCCCCGCGGTAGGGGGAGGCCGGCACCTTGTTCGTGACCACAGAGAACCCCTCGGCGCGGACACTGGGAATCCTGTAGTGGGCGGGGAGGTGGTTCACGCAGTTGGTGGGATCGATCATCGCCCAGGCGTGATACGCCCCGACGTCTTTGACGATCCGCGCGTCGAGACCGAGGATGGTCCCATCGCGGGTCGCGGCGAGCCGCGCGTCGTGGAGCTGCTCGCGGGCGTGCTGCGAGCTCAGCATGAACTCCGCGCGGGTCTGAGCCCACTTGACGGGTTTCCCGAGGCGGTAGGCGAGAACGGGGACGAGCAGGTCCTCGGGATACACGGCCGCCTTCGGCCCGAAGCCGCCGCCCGTGTCCGGGCAGATCACCCGGACGTTCTCCGCGGGCAGCCCGAGGAAGCTCACGAGCGCGTCACGGAGCATGTAGGGCATCTGGTGGCCGGCCCAGACGGTCAGGAGCCCCGTGGCAGGATCGAATCTGGCGCAGATCGCGCGCGGCTCCATGGGCATGGAGGTGACGCGGGCGTAGGACAGGCGCTCCTCCACGACCACGTCCGCCTCGGCGAAGGCCCGCTCGACGTCGCCGATGGCGACCTTGATGTGACCGACCACGTTCGGCCGTCCGGCGTGCACCTGCGGGGCGCCCTCCGCCATCGCCTGCTCCGAATCCACGACCGGGGGCAGGACCTCGTACTCGACCCGGACGGCCTCGGCGGCGTCGGCCGCGCGGTATCGATCATCCGCCAGCACGGCGACGACCGCCTCGCCGACGTGTCGCGCCTCGCCGCGGGCCAGCGCTGTTTGCGGCGGCGGCGAGTTGAAATCGCAGTACGGGTTCGACGCGGGCTCGACGAACGTGGGGAGAGGCGTGGCCAGCTCGGGGAGGTCCTCACCGACGAACACCGAGACCCCCGGGATCGATCTCGCGCCGCTCAGATCGACAGTCAGGATCTTCGCGCGGGCGTGGGGCGAGCGCACGATGGCGAGATGCCGGAGGTCCGGGAGCGTGATGTCGTCCACGTACCGGCCCCGGCCCGTGATCAACCGCTCGTCCTCTTTCCGCTTCGGCGATTTACCGATCACGAGCGCCGGCTCCCATGGCGGAGATGATTCTATGGTTCCAACGACCGACTGTCAATCGCGATACGTAGCTCGTCGCCGACTTCTTCGACGTCGAACGCGCGCACCTTGAGGACCGGATTGCGGGGGCAGACACCCGTCCGCACGTCCACCGTGAACCCGTGCCACGGGCACGTGACCACCGAGCCGGACAGGGCGCCCAGGCCGAGAGGGCCGCCTTTGTGCGGGCAGCGGTTGTCGATCGCGTAAAACGCGCCGCCGACCCGGAACACGGCGATAGCCAGGTCCGCGTCCACGCTGACGACCGCAGCGCCACCCTCGGGGATCAGGGCGCGCTTGACGAGTATGGCTCGGTCACCCGCCATGCGCGGCTCCTGGCCCCTCACCCCCGGCCCTCTCCCTCAGGAGGGAGAGGGTGCCCCTTTTGTTCCCTCGCCCCCGGCGGGGGAGAGGGTCAGGGTGAGGGGAGGAAGTGCGAGAGGCCGGATCAGAAGTATTCCAGCGCGGCGGGCTCGCGCTCCATCCTGAGGCGCAGCTCCGCGAGGTAGATGAGGAAGGTGTGGGCGCCCAGGCTCACCAACCGATCGCGATCGAGCGCGGAGAGAGCGACGCGGGTTTCGGCGTCGAGGCCGAACTCCGCCGCGGTCCGTTCCGGGTCGTCGAGGTAGCGCTTGCGGAAGGCCGCATCGGCCTTGAGCAGAAAGAGGCACTTGTTGAGCCGGTATCCGCGGGCGGGCGGGAAGGAGTAGTGGGGAGTCAGACCGGCCACGTCGCCACCGCGTTGCCGTGGTGCCATGACGGCTCATAGCAGAGGAGCCTGGCCTGCGCTCGACCCACCGCGCCGAGCAGGGTGATCCACGTCCTGAACTCCACGTTGCCGGTTTTGTCCAGCTCCTCGCCGGTCAGCGCCGCGGCCTCCTGGCCCCGACCGTCCGCGAGAGCGTCCAAGAGCTGCCGGTCATACTCGAAGTCGGGGGAGCCGTATCGGTCGGTCCCGGGAAAGTGGGACATCCCGCCTGAGGCCAGGAGCGCCACCCGTTCGGGCCGCGCGTCGAAGATCGCCCGCAGCGCCTGTCCCCAGGCGTAGCAGCGCCGCGGCGTCGGCTGGGGTGGCAGGTACACGTTCACGTAAAGGGGCACGATGGGGACCCGGGGCTCCGGCATGACGAAGTGGAGGGGGATGTAAAAGGCGTAATCGAGTCGGATCTCCTGCGAGTAGAGGAGGTCGAAGTCGCGCTCGAGCCCCTGCTCCAGGATGGCGCGGGCGAGAAGCTCGTGCACCTCGAACGTGTAGCGGTACGGGCCGAACTCTCCCGAAATCTCCGAGCCGACGAACAGGCCGAGCGCGGGCACGGCGTTCAAGAAGAATCCCTCGACGTGATCACCCCCGATGATGCAGATCGCGTCGGGGCGCGCTTCCGTCAACAGGCGCTTCACTTCGGCGAAAGCCGCGTGGACCCGCAGGACGAGCTCGCGGTCCTCCGTGTCCGGTCGGGCCAGGAGCTGCGGGGTGTGGGCGCAGGCGACCGCGGCGACCAGCGGCATTTTGGCCTCGCTCAGAGCGCCCCGTTCACGCGCTGGTCCTCGGGGATCACGTCCCCTTTGATCGTCATCGGTTCAGCGTCGAGAGAGAGCGAGCAGTTGCGCATCGGGATGTCCATGTGACAGGGTGTCTTGCGGGTCCCGCCTGCCTCGCTGTTCGGGCCGGTCGAAAAGAGGAAATTGCCGTAGAACGCCCGCCCGTCCATACCGAGTGTCTGGCTCTTGTCGTACATCTCGAGGGCCGTCCACTTCGCCTTGGGCTGCAGTCCCCACCCGAGGTGGGAGACGGCGTACCCTTCCGGGTCCCGGTACATGGCCATGAATTCCCTGAGGTAGTCGGCGTCGAAATCGCCCTTGATCTCGCGGATGTATCCCTCGCGAATCGTGAGCGTGATCGGGGTCTTCACGTACGTCTTGAAGGGGAAGATGATGTCCCCCGGTTCGAGGACGACGGTGCCATTGGCCGAGCCCTCGTTGGGCCAGGTCGCGAGAAAGCCGCTCGGCCAGTGGTCCCACCGGCCCGGCTCGTCCGCAAGCCCGTACTCGGTCAGCACCGGGTACTGGCCCAGCTCTACCCGCAGATCAGTTCCCGCCTCGGAGGTGACATGCATGGTCCTGGCGCGTTTGAGGCACGCCTCGGCCGCCCTGACCCGCCGCTTGTCATCAAGCGACGGCCGGATGCGGGCGAGAATGTCTGGCGGCTCCACGGCGAGGAGAATTCGGGTTCCGGACTGGAGGATCTCCGTTTGCTCGGGCGAGAAGAGGAGGAACATGAGGTCAACCACCATGTCCGCGCTCTTCATCGCCTCCACCGCCGCCCGGTTGCCCGTGAGCGCCGTGACGCCCAGGTACGCGTTGGGATCGGAGCCCATTCCGCGCGCGGCCCCTCGCATCGGTGGCAGGTCGAGGCGAAACACCTTGGCGCCCAAGTCGAGGGCGGCGTTGGTGGCGGCGTCGATGTAGAGCGGGTTGCTCCGCTGCCCGGTCAGGACCACCACCGTCTCACCGGCTTTGACGCTGGAAAGCTCCAGCACGTCCCGCCACATGGGGACCAAGTGCGCGCCGTTCGTGGTCATGATTGTTCTCCTTTGTCTGGGGCGGGCCCCCGGGCCTGTCGGCCACGCCCGCCCGTTGAGCCGGGCGGGCCCCCGGCCTATC
>CAYJUC010000379.1:0-4009 GCA_964372605.1 uncultured bacterium
GCCACCCGCCGCGCGAGGCCCGAGTTAATTGCGCCGGCGGAGCCGGCGCTCGAACGAGCCGCGTATCCCGACGCGCTCCTGGAAACGGCTGATGAGCCCGTTCCTCACGCTGGTGCTGGCCGGGTTTCTGGCCCGCTTCGGCTACCAGATGGCGCGAAGCCCGGTCCTCCCCCGCTTTGCGCAGGACCTGGGCGCGAGCCCCGAGATGATCGGCCTGGTCGTCGCCGCGTCGACCATTACCGGGGTGGCGATCAAGCTGCCCGCCGGGGCCCTCTCGGATCTCCTGGGGCGGAAGCGGATGATGCTCCTCGGGTGCCTCTTCTTCGCCGCGCCGCCGTTTCTCTATCCGTTTGTCCACTCTCCGGGAGCCCTTCTGGCCCTCCGGTTTCTTCACGGTTTTGCCACCGCGATCTTTTCTCCAGTGGCCGCGGCCTTCGTGGCCGACCTCTCCGCGAGCGCGCGGGGGGAAAAACTCGGCTGGTTCGCCTCGGCCGGCGACCTGGGGGCCACCGTCGGGCCGCTGCTCGGCGGGATGCTCCTCTTCTACACGGCCGACTACTCGGTCACCTACCTGGTGGCGGGCGGTCTCGGAATCTTGCCGCTCCTCATGGTGCTCCGCCTCCCCGGCGATCCGCGCCCGGCCACGCGCGGCTCCACGCTCGGAGCGCGCTCGGGAACCTTCTGGGCCGGAATCCGCGAGGTGATCGGCAACGGGCCGGTCCTCATCGCCTCGGGCCTGGAGGCGGTCCTCTATGTGGGCCTGGGCGCCTTCCTCGGCTTCTTCCCCACCTATGCCAGGGGGATCGGGCTCAACGACGCCCAGATCGGCCTGGTGATGGGCGCTCAGCTCGCCACTACCATGGCCGCCAAGCCGCTCTCCGGGAGGCTTTCCGATCGGCTGGGCCGGAAGCCGATGATTCTGGGAGGGCTCGTCCTCAGCGCTGTGACACTTCCGCTGATCCCCGCAACCGGCGCGATCAGCGTCCTTCTCGCGCTTTCGGCGTTGTTCGGTCTCGGCGTGGCCATCGTGACCCCGTCCACCACCGCGCTGGTCGCCGATCTGGTCAAGGCGGGTCGAATGGGGTCGGCCATGGGAGTCTTCGGCACCATCTGGGACAGCGGGGAGGCGCTCGGTCCCATCGTCGCCGGCCTCCTGATCGCGTCTCTCGCCTACCCGCTCACTTTCGGACTGATCGCGGGCTTCATGGGGCTGGTGGCGCTGATCTTCGCCGCCACGGTCAAGGATCCCGCGGCGGCGGGGAGCGAGGCTACGCGCTAGGCCCGCGGCGCATCACCAGCCTGCCCATGATCCGGTCCACGAGCCCGGGCGCTGTCACGCTCAGGAACGCCAGGATGCGGGCGGGCCAGAAAGGGTAGACTTCGGGGCGGGGACGACGGGCGCAACGGACAATAGCCTGGGCCACGCGCTCGGCTGATTGGATCGGCCCCGTGGGACCTTTCATCGGCTCCTTTCGAAGCTGGGCCTCGAAAAACTCTGTGGCCGTCCGGATCGGATAGACGACACTCACATAGATCCCGTGGCGCTTGAGCTCCACCCGTAGGGACTCCGAGAACGCCACCTGGGCGAACTTCGTCATGGAGTAGGCGGCGGCGAGTGGCGTGGCCCGGCGGCCAACCACCGAGCTGACATTGATGATGTGACCGCTTCCCGCTTGCTTCATGGCGGGAAGAACCGCCTGGGTAGCCGCCACCGTGCCGAGGACGTTGACGGCGTGGAGCTGGCGAAACTCGTCGAGCGTCGTAGCCTCCACGGCGGCGGTAAGCCCGACCCCGGCATTGTTCACCAGCACATCGACCCGATTCCACCGCGCCAGGCATTGAGCCACCGCGCCATGGACCGCATCGGGGTCGCCGACGTCGGCGGGAAGGACCAGCGCCTCGCCACCGGTGTGGATCACACTCCGCGCCACAGCCTCCAGGCGGTCGCGCCGGCGCGCCAGCAAGCCCACGCGGGCGCCGAGAGCCGCAAACGCCAGCACCGTGGCGGCCCCGATTCCACTGGAGGCGCCGGTCACGAGCACCGCTTTGCCGCGAAAATCAGGCGCTCGGTTCACACAACGTCATAGCGGCTTCAGCGATCTGAAATAGAGATAGATGCCGAACGCGATCGCCACCGCCGCGGAGAGGCCGCTCCGGACGAGCGCCGCGAGCCCACCCGCGTTGACGTACGTGAGGAGCTGCAACAGCGCGTAGAAGAGAAAGAAGGCAATGGCGGCGGAAATGAGAATCTTGTGGGCCGTCATCAGTTTCACTGTCAACCCTCTTTCAAGGCTTGCGCTCTCCCGGAAGCAGCGCCGACGCCGCGATGGACCTGGGGTCCCGCATCGTCCACCGCCCCGTCTCCACCGTGTTGAAAAAGTCCTGGGCGGACCGGTTGAACGGCTCCGGCTCCTCCAGGTTCACCGTGTGTCCCGTTTTCGGGACCACCCAGAGCCCGGCCGTCGGGATCGTTCGCTTCAGGAAGAGGTTCGGCTCCAGGCACGGCTCATCCTCGTCTCCGGTCACGATCAGCGTCGGAACAGTCATCCGCCGGAGCTCTCCCTCCAGCTCCCAGAGCGAAGGCCTGGCTTTCTGCACCCCCCGCAGCGTCATCGCCGACCCCGTGGCCGAATGCTCCGCCAGCATGCGGGCGAACTCTTCCCAGCCGCGCGGATCCTTCGCCTGAAACTGCACCCGGTAGGGACCGACGGCATATGTCTTCGCCACCTCGGCCGTGCCCAGGGTCTCGAATCGCTGCGCCACCGCCTCCGAGTCCGCCTGGAACTGCGCCCGTTGCTCCCGCACCGATCCATAGCCGCACCCGGCAACTACCAGCGACCGCGCCATCTCGGAATGCCGCAGGCCGAAGTGCAGCGTGGCGAACCCCCCCATGGAGAGTCCAACCACATGGGCCTTGGCGATCTTCAGGTGGCGCAGGACGTGGGCGATATCGTCCGCCGCGATCGCCTGGGAGTAGGCCGACGGCTCTTTGGGCACATCCGAGGGCGGGTAGCCGCGCGCATTGTACGTGACGCAGCGGTACCGGCGCGAGAAGAAGCGAACCTGCGGCTCCCAGCTCCGGTAGTCACCCGCGAACTCGTGGACGAAGATCACCGGCAGGCCGCTACCGGTCTCCTCGTAGTAGAGCTTCACCCCGTCAGCGTTCGCGTATGGCATCTTCTCCCCCGTCAGGATTACGTGGCTCTGGCTCGGCTCTGAGGCTATCACGCCCCGGTCTCAAAAACACCGCGGGCGCCGAGGAAACCCCGGCGCCCGCGGGAGACTGAAGGGGCGCGCTACCTCCTAGCGTCAAGGCTCTCTACACACCCGCACCAGGCCGAACCGTCTTTCAGCACTCGTTGTAGCCGCAGGAGAGGCACTTCTTACACCCCTCTTCGTAGATGAACGTAGCCTGGCCGCACTCCTTGCAGAGGTCGCCGATCCGATGGGGCGCTCCTGCGGCTTCGCCGGGCACCTCGCCGACGGCCTGGCCAAGGTGCTCGGCCAGAACTCGGGCCAGGGCGTCGGGAAGCGAGAGGATCTTCGAGGGGCCGAATCCCGTGGGCTGACCACCCCCGATCCTGGAGAGCTGGCTGATGACCTCCTCCAGCCGACGCTTCGCCGAAAACGGGGAAGGCAGCCGGAGCACCAGGGAGATCAGGCGGCCCAGCGCTTCGGCCACCGCCATGGTATCCGACCCGCCCTTACCAACCTGGACGAACACCTCGAACGGCTCGCCGTCCGGCGTCTCGTTGACGGTGATGAAGGCGGTGCCGATGGGTGACTGCATCCGGTACGTGGTGCCGGTCAGGCTGTGGGGGCGCGGCTTGATCACCGCGGGCCCGCCACTCACGGCGGGCGCGGCAGCAACTTCTTTTTTCGCCTTGAGCCCGACGTTCAGGACCTGCTCCCCCTTGCAGCCGTCGCGGAAGACCGTGATTCCCAGGCACCCGAGCTGCCAGGCCAGGAGGTAGGCGTCGGCGATGTCCGCCTCGGTGGCCGCATTGGG
>CAYJUC010000380.1:0-4004 GCA_964372605.1 uncultured bacterium
ACCGGCAGGTCGATCGCGTTGGGGATCTCGCCCTTGAGCGTGGTGCGCCGGCGGTGCGCATCCGGGTCCGGCACCGGGATCGCGGCCAGCAGCTCGCGCGTGTAGGGATGGAGCGGCCGCGTCAGGATCTGCCCGGTCTCCCCTTCCTCCACAATCCTGCCCAGGTACATGATGGCCGTCCGGCGGCAGAGATAGCGGATCGTGGAGAAGTCGTGGGAGATGAAGAGCAGGCTCAGCCCCAGCTCTTCTTGAAGCGCCCGGAGCAGGTTCAGCACTCCGGCGCGCACCGAGACGTCCAGCATCGAGGTTGGCTCGTCGGCCACGACGAACCGGGGCTCCAGGACCATCGCCCGCGCAATCGCCACCCGCTGCCGCTCTCCGCCGCTCAGCTGGTGGGGGTAGCGGGTCAGGTATTTATCGGCGGGCCGAAGCTCGGCCCGCTCCAGCGCCTGCGCCACTCGCGCCTCCCTGTCGCCGATGCCGTGGATCCGGAGCGGCTCCATCACGGCGCTCATGACCGTGAACCGCGGGTTCAGGCTCTCGTAGGGGTCCTGGAAGATCATCTGGACTTGGCGTCTGAAGTCACGAAGCGCTGAGCCGGAAATGGCCGTGACGTCCTGACCTTTGAAGACGATCTGCCCTGCGGTCGGCTGCTGGAGGCGGACGAGCAGCTCACCGGTCACGCTCTTGCCCGCCCCGCTCTCCCCGGCGAGCCCGAAGCCTTCCTGCTCTTCGATCCGAAGGGAGATACCGTCCACGGCCCTGAGCAGGCGCCCGGAGGAACGCCCGGTGAGCGTCGCGAAGAATCCGGACTCCACCGGGAACCATTTCTTGAGCCCGGTCACCTCGAGCAGCGCCATCTCCTGATCCTCACCCCACTCTCTCCCTCACGAGGGAGGGGGAGTCCCCTCGGTGCCCTCGCCCCCAGTAGGGGAGAGGGTCAGGGTGAGGGGGCCTGTGGCCGTGGTCCACGTCGCGCGTGCCCGGGCCCGCTCCCGGAGGAGGGCGGCCTCCTCCAACCGGTGGCAGGCCGCCAGGTGGCCGGGCGCGCCCTCGCGCAGCGGCGGGTCCTCCTCCAGGCAGCGCGCCACGACGAACGGGCAGCGCGGCGCGAACCGGCACCCGCGGGGCGGGGCCACGAGGTCCGGCGGCGCGCCGGGGATGGAGACCAGCTCCTCCGACCCCGTGAGCCGCGGAAAGGACTGCTCGAGCCCCATCGTGTAGGGGTGCAGCGGCTCCTTGAATAGCTGCCGGACCCCGCCCCACTCCACGATCTTCCCGGCGTACATCACGGCCACGCGGCGGCACGTCTCCGCGACCACCGAGATGTCGTGGGAGATGTAGATGATAGAGAAGTTGAGCCGCGCCTGCAGCTCGACGATCTTCTCCAGGATGTGATCCTTCACCACCACGTCGAGGGCCGTGGTCGGCTCGTCCGCGATGAGCAGGTCCGGGTGGAGCGCCAGCGCCATGGCGATGCAGACCCGCTGCTTCATCCCACCGCTCAACTGGTGCGGGTAAGCTAGGGCCCGCTGTCCCTCGATCCCCACCAGCTCCAGCAGTTCCCGCGCCCGGGCCAGGGCCTGGCGCCGGCTGACCGGCTCGTGCAGGCGGATCGCCTCCACAATCTGGTCTCCGATCCGGTAGACCGGGTCCAGCGCGTTCATGGCGCTCTGGAAGATCATCGAGATCCGGCGCCACCGGACGCGCCGCATCTCCGGCTCTGCCAGGGGGACCAGGTCCCGCCCGTCGAAGGAGATGGCCCCGCCAGCGATGCGGCCGTTCGGCGGCAAGAGCTTCAAGAGAGCCTTGGCCACGGTCGTCTTCCCGCTCCCGGACTCCCCGAGCAGGCCCAGCATCTCCCCCCGCCCCAGGGCGAAGGAGACGCCGTCCACAGCGCGGAGCTCCCCCTCCCGGGTCTGGTAGCTGACCCGCAGGTCGCTGATATCCAGGAGATTGTCGCTCATTAGTCGGAGGGGGCCCCGGAGGCCACCTCCGAGACCTCCCCCAAGACCGATTGCGCAGGCAAAGCCGGCGCTCGAACGAGCGTGGATGCCAGGTGTCTCACAGCCGCCGGAGCCGCGGGTTGATGACCTCCTCCCAGGCGCGGCTGATGAAGAAAACCGACAGCACGATCAGGGTGATGCAGAGCCCGGGCGGGATGGCCCACCACCACGCCTTGCGGATCGCCCCGGTCAGGAACGCCAGGTGC
Organism: uncultured bacterium; assembly: GCA_964372605.1. Lineage (GTDB taxonomy): Bacteria > Methylomirabilota > Methylomirabilia > Rokubacteriales > CSP1-6 > CAYJUC01. The sequence goes on from CAYJUC010000380.1 coordinate 2,213, forward strand.
AGAGTCTTGCCCCAGCTTTCCACGTGGGGGTCGCCGAAGCCCAGGAAGCTCACGCTGGCCTCGGCCACGATGGCGATCCCGAACTCGATGGTCATGTACACGAAGGTGAGCGGCAGGATGTTGGGCGCGATGTGCGCGAAGATGATCCGGAGGGGGCTGGCCCCGGCCACGCGGGCGGCCTTGATGAAGGGGCGCTGGGTCACCGAGAGAACCTGGGCTCGGATCACGCGTGCAGGGGCCCGCCAGGTGAGCAGCGAGATGGCGATGATGACGGTCCAGATGCTGGGCCGGAGGAGCCCCACCATCACGATGGCGAAGGGCTCGAAGGGGATCGAGTAGGCCAGGTCCACCAGGCGCATGAGCAGGTCGTCCACCCACCCGCGGAAGTACCCGGCGAACAGGCCGATCAGGGTACCGATCACCGTGACGAGCAGGGCCGCCAGGAACCCCACGATCAGCGCCACCCGCGTTCCCATGATGACCTGGCTCAGCACGTCCCTGCCGAGGTCTGTGGTGCCGAACCAGTGCCGGGACGACGGTGGGTCGAGGAAGGCGAGTGACCCGTCGGGCCGGTTGAGCATCTCCGTGGGGTCGAAGGGGGTGAGGTGCGGGGCGAAGATCCCCACGATCACGAAGCACGCGAGGATGATGAACCCGACCAGAGCCAGCGGATCTGCGCGGAGGGTCTGGAGCTGCTGGCTCAGGAACCGAACGCGCGGGACTCCCTCACCACGAACCCCCTCACCCTTCCTGGCCCCCTCACCCTTCCCTCTCCCCCTCGAAGGGGGCGAGGATTCAAGGACTGCCACGGCTCCGCTCAGCGCACCCGGACCCGCGGGTCCAGGTAGCCGTACAGGACGTCCGCCACGAAGTTCAGGCTCATGACCAGCACCGAGATGAAGATGAACGATCCCTGGGCCAGGGGGTAGTCGCGGTTATTCACCGCCGTCACGATCTCGCGCCCCAGCCCGGGCCAGGAGAAGACGTACTCGATCAGGACCATCCCCCCCATCGCCCAGCCGATGAAGAGCGCGCTGGCCGTCACCGCCGGGAGCAGGGCGTTGCGCAGGGCGTGCTTGAAGATCAGGGTCCGGGTCGGCATCCCCTTTGCGCGGGCCATCTCCATGAAGTCCTCCCCCAGGATCTCCAGCACGGTGTTGCGCACGAGGAGGAGCGGCAGTCCGCAGAAGTGCAACGCTCCGACCGAGACCGGGAGGATCAGGTGGTAGAGGAAGTCCCAGTGGAGGAAGCGCGCGAGCCCTACCTCGCCGCCCATGCCGACGCTCCGCATGCCTCCCAGCGGCAGGAGGTCCAGGATGAACGAGAAGAGCATGATGGCCAGGATCCCCGACCAGAAGACGGGGGCCGAGCGGAACAGGAGCACCACGGCGTTTCCCACGATCTCGATCCGCTGCCCGCGCTTCCAGGCGAGGAAGACACCGCCGGCCGCGCCCAGACTGTAGGCCACGAGGAAGGTCGCCAGGACCAGGACCAAGGTGTTGACGATCTTTTCGCCCAGCACCTCGCTCACCGGCCGCTGATAGAGGAAGGAGCGGCCAAGGTCACCGGTCGAGAGGTCGCGGATGTAGGTGAGGTACTGCTGCCAGAGGGGGCGGTCCAGGCCGAGGCGCTGGGCCATCTCCGCCCGGAGTTCGGCGGGCGCGAGGGGATCAATGAGGACTGTCGAGGGATCGCCGGGGAGGGTGCGGAAGAGAGCGAAGATGATCGTGATGGCGACGAGCAGGGTGAGAGCGTTCTGGATGAACCGGCGGAGCAGGTAGCGCCGCTGACC
>CAYJUC010000381.1:0-4001 GCA_964372605.1 uncultured bacterium
TCGATGCCGAGGCGGTCGAGATCCTTGAGACGCGCCGCCGGGTCGGAGAGGTCCTGGCTCCCCTCCGACACGTCAAAGGCCGTCGGCGTGCCGGGGAACGCATCGTAGGTGCGCACCGGGATATTCCCGGGTTGGCTGCCGGGACCCCACGGGTGGGGCAGGAGCCGCCCCTCGACGAACCACAGGCTGGTGAACCCGCCGAGCCCTTCGGTGTCGCCGACCTGCGCCGGGCGCGGTCGCCGGAGGTGGTACTCGGGCGGCAAGTCCTGCCAGTGACGTTGAGTCATCATGACATGCGCGTCGCTGTCGTAGATTCGATATGCCTGCGCCATCCCGCGTCCCCTTTTCGAAGCTACGTTTCGAGCATATGCCCCGGCCCGCTACAGCCGGATGTCGTATCGCTTGAGCAGAAAGGAGGCCAGCGCCCTGAACGTCCGGTCGGTGATAAACCCCATGATCCCGAGGGTCAAGATACCGACGAAAATCCACTCGGTCAACAGGAACAGGCGCGAGTGGAAGATGAGGAACCCGACTCCCGAGTTGGCCGCCACCATCTCGGCGGAGACGACGGTCATGAAGCTGTTGCCCATGGCGATCTTCATCCCGATCACGATGTGGGGGATGGACGCCGGGATCGTCACGAAGACAAACGCCTGCCGCTCGGAGGCGCCCAGGCAGCGCGCCGCGAAGATCTTGTCGGGCTCCACGCTCAGGACGCCGATCATGGTGTTGATGGCCACCATGAACACCGTCGTGTAGATGATGAGTACGATCTTGGAGGTCTCCCCGAGGCCGAACCAGATGATGGCCAGCGTCACAAAGGCGATGGGAGGGATGAACCTGAAGAACTCCACGTACGGGTCCATCAGCGTGCGGACCATCTGGCTTCGCCCCATGAGCAGGCCCAGCGGGATTCCGATCAGGCTGCCGATGAGATACCCGATCAGAATGCGGCTGAAGCTGGCCACGATCCCCTTGTAGAGCTCGCCGTTCTTGATCAGCTCGACCGCTCCCTCCAGCGTTTTCGCCGGCGACGGCATGAAGGCCGGCTTGCCCACCCACCAGGCCAGCAGCGTCCACAGGGACACGCCGCATGCCAGCGACAGGCCGAAGATGAGCGCGCGCCGGAACGCGCCATGGTTCCAGGTCTGCTGCAGCCAACCGGGACGCTCAAGGATGACTGTTGTTTCCATCGCTCGCCTGCCTCATGGACCGCATCACTTCCTGCTCGATGGTGGATTTGATCTCCTTGCGAAGCCTCAAAAACTCCGCGTTGACCTCCCGCGGACGCGGCAGCGGGATGTCGAGCACGAGCTTGATCGCGGCGGCAGGGCCGGCCGTCATGACCCCGACGCGGTCGCCCAGGAGAAGGGACTCGTCAATGTCATGCGTGATGAACAGCACCGTCTTCTTCGCCGAGCTCCAGATCCGGTGCAGCTCCTGTTGCATGATGCCCCGCGTCTGGGCGTCCAGCGCGCCGAACGGCTCGTCCATGAGCAGAATGGCCGGATCGTTGGCGAGCACGCGCGCGATCTGGATGCGCTGCTTCATCCCGCCCGAGAGCTGGTGGGGGTAGTGATGCTCGAACCCCTCCAGCCCCACGAGCCGCAGGTTCTGCTCGACGATCCTCCGCCGCTCTTCGCGAGGCGTGCCGCGCATCCGGAGCCCGAACTCCACGTTTTCCTCGGCGGTGAGCCAGTTGAACAGGGCCGCGTCCCCCTGGAATACCACCGCCCGATCGACCCCGGGCCCCTTGACCGGCGCCCCTCTCACGGTGATCTGTCCGGAGGACGTCGGCAGGAACCCCGCGATCATGCGCAGGATGGTGGACTTCCCGCACCCGCTCGGGCCCAGCAGGCAAAAGAATTCCCCGGGCGAGACCGACAGGTTGACACCCTGAAGAGCCACAAGCGTCGAGGGCTGCCCCCGGCCCCCCGTTTTGGGGAAAACCCGGGACACGTCCTTTACCAGAACATCCGGCGTCACCAAGCCTCCTTGTCCCGGCGCGGCCCGCTCACTTCATGGTCATGGCCTTTTCGAGAAATTTGGGATCGATCGTCTTGCCCCAGTCGATGGGGTCCGCCTTGATCCGGCCCTTGCTCCGCATCCAGGCCTCTTCGTCCTTCGCGGCGGTCCGCATGGCGTCGGTGAGGCTCATGGCGTACTTGTAGATGTCCATATTGTAGGCGGCCAGCTCCGGCTTGATGCGGCTCCATTTGGCGGCGATCTGGACGGCCTCGGGCCGGTTCGTGTTGATGAACTCCGAGGCATCGCGGATGGCGGCCAGGACCCGGGCCGTCGCGTCAGGCTTGGCGTCCGAGAACTTCCGGTTGACCACCGCGATGAAGCTCAAGAAGTACCCGAAGTCGCCGCTGGAGAGGAGGAGCTTCACTTTGTCCTTGCCCGAGATCTCCACCGCCCGGCTCGGCCAGGGTTCCCAGACCATGAAGGCCTGGATGTCCCCTCGGTCGAGCGACGGGATCAGCTCCGGGGGCGGAATCGAGATAATCTGAAGCTCGTTCTCGGGGACCCCGTATCTCTTGGCCGCCAGCGCCCAGAGGTAATCGGTGGTGCTGCCGCCCACGCTGCCGACCTTCTTGCCCCGGAGGTCCGCGAAGCTGTTGATCGGGGTCCGCACTGCCATCTTGAAAGCGTTGGGCGACGTGGAAATCGTGGCGATGACGGCCAGGTTCCCCCTGGCGATCCGCGGCATCAGCGTGGCGGTCCCCGAGGAGGCGAAGTCCGTCTCGCCGGCCATGACGGCGTCGGACAGCTCCGGCCCTCCCGTGAACTGTTTGATGTCGGCCTTGAGGTTGTATTTCTTGAAGAACCCCTTCTCCTCGGCCACCCACCACTGCGCGTAGACCGGGTCCACGCCGGTGGCGATGCGAACCGGATCCTGCGCAACGACGGGCGGCGCCAGGCACAAGAGCGCCAGCGCGGCGATGAGGCCCACCATCAGAGATCGTTGCGTCATGGGAGACTCTCCTTTCATTCGGAGACGTTGTCCGGGAACAGCTCCTCGAGAGGGAGCCGTCGCTCTGCCAGCTTCTGTTCCACCAGATACTGAACCAGGGTCTCGAGGGTCCGGCGGTTCGGCTCGATGCCGTAGGGCCAGAACTCCTCGCCCATCAGCCGGCGGGTCTGCTCGATCTCGACAACCAGCCAGGGAAGCGTGACGGCGAGGGCATTGATGTCGTAGAGGCGCCTCAGGGCGCGCTCCTTGGACTCCTCGAAGGCCCGGTAGAGGCTCCGCGCCACCCACGGATGGCGCCGATAGAGCTCTTCCCGGAGCACCACCGTATGCATGATGGGGAAGATCCCGGTGCGCCGGAAATATTCCTCCTCCACCGGCCGAGGGTCGGGAAAGAGGCGACGAACCTCGGGCGATCCTCGACGGAAGGACGATGGGAGATAGGTCGTGACCAGGGCGTCGATCTTCCCGGCCTCCAGCATGAGGTCCAGGCTCTCGCCCGGGCCGAGCGGGTCGGCCAGGATGGAGGCCAGGGCCACCGGGAGGCGCCCTGGCATCTCTCCTCCGACGACCCAGTGGATCGCCTCCGGAGGCAGACCGAAGTCGTGCTGAAGAAGACCCCGAACCCAGACCGCCGCGGTCATCTGGTAGTAGGGAACGCCCACGCGGCGCCCGGCGAGGTCCTCGGGCTTCCGGATTCCGCTGGCGGCGTTGACGAAGATGCACGAGTGGCGGAAGATGCGGGAGGGGAAGACCGGAATGGCGATGAAGGGCGCGTCTCCGCGGGTCCGAACGGTGATGTACGACGAGAGCGACATCTCCGACACGTCGAACTCCGCGTTCTTGAGCTGGCGGAAAAACGACTCCTCGGGAGGGAGGCAGAGGTAGGTGAGATCGATCCCCTCGGGTCGGACCTCGCCGACTCGGAGGGCGAGGGTCCGGTCATAGTCCCAGCACGCGAGGGTCAGCGAGAGGCGTGACATGGGGCGAGAAATAGCACGGTCCACCCCTCGCGTCAACCCCGCCT
>CAYJUC010000382.1:0-3979 GCA_964372605.1 uncultured bacterium
GGTCGCGCACAAGATGGGGATGTTCCAGTGGCAGGATGGCAAGAAGGTGATTGTCTGGCCGGAGGAATTCGCTGCGGGGAAGGCGAAGTTCCCGACTCCGCCGTGGAGCCAGCGATAGTTAGTCGGAGGGGGGCTTTTGCCCGCGCAATCCCTGGGGGGAGGTTTCGGAAGGGGGGCGGAGCCCCCCTCCGAGGGTTAAGGAGGTATTTATGAGCGCGATAAGTTTCCTGAGGCCGTTGATCGCCCTTTGTGTCGCGTTGGTGGTGGGAGCGCCGTGGCCGGCGCTGGGCCAGCAGCCGATCCGGATCGGCGCCTCGAACTCGATGAGCGGGTCGTACGCCAAGCCAGGCGCCTACGGGCGCGAGGGGTACCTACTCTGTCAGAAACAAGTCAATGAGCGGGGAGGACTCCTCGGCCGGAAGATCGAGTTCGTGATCTACGACGACCGCTCCGATCCACCCACGGCCGTCCGTCTCTACGAGAAGCTTATCACCGAGGACAAGGTGGATGTGGTGATGGGTCCCTACTCTTCCCCCATCACCGAAGCTGCCGCCAACGTCAACGAAAAGTACCGGAAGCTGATGATGGCGCCCCTGGCCGCCACCACGTCGATCTGGGAGAAGGGACGGAAGTACCTCATCATGACGGTCTCCCCGTCCGAAGTCTACCTGGAGGGGCTCGTCGACTTGGCGGTCCGAAACGGGCTCAAGACCGTCGCCGTGATCAACGAGGACACGCTCTTCGCCAAGGCCTCAGCGAAGGGGGCGATGGAGCTGGCAAAGAAGAAAGGCCTCGAGGTGGTCTTCCACGAGGCCTACCCGAAGGGCCACACCGATTTCTCCGCGATCCTGACCAAGATCAAGGCGGCCAAGCCCGATGTGCTGGGGGCCGCCACCTACTTCGACGACATCGTCGCCATCACCCGCCAGATGAAGGAGCTGGACGTCAACGTCAAGATGCTGGGGAGCACGGTGGGGGGCGACCTCCCGGAGTACTACAAGATCCTGGGGAAGACCGCCGAGTTCGTCTATGGCGCCTCACAGTGGGAGGCGGGCCTCCCTTACCCGGGGAACAAAGAGTTCGTCGAGGCGTACCAGAAGGAGTTCAACCGTCCTCCTTCGTACCACTCCGCGACCGCCTATGCCGGCTGTCAGATCTTCGTGGAGGCGGCGCGGAAAGTGGGGAGCCTGGACTCTGACAAGCTCCGCGAGGAGCTGGTGAAGCTCCGAACCAAGACAGCCTTCGGCGACTACCAGGTGGACGAGCGCGGGTTCCAGATCGCCCACAAGATGGTCACCATCCAGTGGCAGGATGGCAAGCAGGTGGTGGTCTGGCCCGACGAGGTGGCTGGCGGGAAGCCCCGGTACCCAACTCCGCCGTGGAGCCAGCGATAGGCGACGTGAGTCGCTGAGGCTCGAAAGCAAAAGGCGCCCGTCGGAGGTCCGGCGGGCGCCCGTGCATTGGGAGCAGGTCATGAACGTCATCATCACCCCCACGATGGTCGGCCAGGTGGTGATCTCCGGTCTCCTCGCCGGCGCCCTCTACTCCATGGTGGCTCTTGGGCTGGCGCTCATCTTCGGCGTCATGCGGGTCATCAACGTGGCCCACGGGACCATCCTGATGCTGGGCGCCTACACGACCTTCTGGTGTTTCCACCTCTTCGGCCTGAACCCGTACCTCTCGCTCGCGGCCTCCATGTCGCTGATGTTCCTCCTCGGGATCCTGCTCCAGCGGACGCTGGTGGTCCGGGTCGTGGACGCCCCGGAGCTCTCCTCGCTCCTCCTGACGTTCGGGATTTCCATCGCGCTCGTGAACCTGGCCCGGCTCGCCTTCACCGCCGATCTGAGGTCGGTGGAGTTCATCACGGGCTCGTTCGTTCTCGGGCCCTTCGCCCTCTCCAAGTCCCGGCTGATCTCGTTCGGCTTCGCGGTGGCGATCACGCTCCTCGCCTTCTGGTTCCTCCAGAAGACCAAGCTCGGAAAGGCCATCCGCGCCACCTCCCAGTCCAGCGAGATGGCCATGGTCTGCGGGATCAACGTCGGGCGCATCCACCTCTATGCCTTCGGCATCGCCTCCGCCCTGGCCGCGGCCGGGGGGAGCCTGATCGCGGTCATGGTGGCCATCCAGCCCCAGATGGGGGACGTCTACACGTTCAAGTCGTTCCTGGTGATCGTGCTGGGCGGGGCGGGGAACTATCCCGGGACGCTGCTCGGCGGAATGCTCCTGGGGCTCGTGGAGCAGCTCGCCTCGCTTTTCCTGACCACTCAGCTCTCCGAGGCCGTGGCCTACCTGCTCTTGGTGCTGGTCCTCCTGCTGCGCCCCACCGGCCTCCTCGGAGGGCGGGCACGGTGAAGCGACTGTTTCTGGCCGCCCTGTGCGGCGCGCTCTTTCTGCTGATGCTCTACCCCCTGGTGGCCAGCGGCTACGGGGTCCGGTTCACGCTCCAGCTCTTCATGTGGGTGGCCCTGGCCCAGAGCTGGAACCTGATCTCCGGCCTCACAGGGTATGTGTCCTTCGGGCATGTGGCCTTCTTCGGCACCGGCGCCTATGCGTCCGCGATCCTGATCGCCACGTACGGCTGGCACTGGGTGCCGGCATCCCTCTCGGGCGGGCTCGCGGCGGCGCTCCTCGCGCTGGTCATCGGCTACCCGTGTCTCCGCTTGAAAGGTCCCTACTTCGCCATCTCCATGCTCGGGCTCAACGAGGTGATGCGCGTCCTGGTCTCCTACTTCGAGGGCCTGACGGGTGGTGGCCTCGGGCTCTCCCTCCCCACCCTCCACGCCAGCGTTCAGATCTACTACGCCATGGGGCTGGCCGCCCTGGCCGTCACCGCCGCGGCGCACCTCATCATCACCTCGCGCTTCGGCCTCCGGTTCATGACGATCCGGGAGGACGAGATCGCCGCCGAAGCGATGGGGATCGACACGGCGCGCTACAAGCTCTACGCCTTCCTTCTCTCGGCGTTCATCCCCGGCGTGGTGGGCGGGTTCTTTGCCCGGGACCAGGGGTACATCGAGCCGATCAGCGTCTTTCCGCTCGTCACCACCATCACGATGATCGTCATGGCCCTCTTTGGCGGCCAGGGGACCATCTGGGGCCCGGTCCTGGGCGCGGTGGCGCTCTTCGTCTTCCAGGAGATGGTCTGGGCCCGGTTCCTCTACCTTCACGAGTTTTTCTTCGGCGCCATCATCGTGGTCGTCGTACTTCTGCTGCCAAAGGGGATCCTCGGGGTGCTCCAGGAGCGTTATCACCTGCCCCGAACCATCTGATGCGCGACGGCCCGATCCTCGAGATGCACGGCGTGACCAAGCGCTTCGGCGGCGTGACCGCAGTCAACCGCTGCTCGCTCGGGCTCGCGCCGGGAAAGATCTATGGCCTCATCGGCCCCAACGGTTCGGGGAAGACCACGCTGTTCAACTGCATCACCGGGCTCGAGCGGCGCGACGAGGGGGAAATCCGCTACAAGGGGGAACGAATCGACGGGCTCAAGCCCCATCAGGTGGCCCGCCGCGGCATCGGGCGCACCTTTCAGATCATCCGGGTCTTCCCCGAGCTGACCGCCCTGGAGAACCTCTTGGTGGTCACGCGGGAGCCGTTCGAGGCCGCGCGCCAGAAGGCGCTGGAGCTGCTCGGCTTCGTCACCCTGGACCGGCTCTGGAACGAGTACGCCGGGAATCTCTCCTACGGCCAGCAGAAGCTCCTCGAGTTCAGCCGGGTGCTCATGACCGACCCGGAGCTGGTCCTGCTCGACGAGCCGGCGGCGGGGGTCAACCGGACGCTCTTGAACGACCTCCTGGCCGCGATCCGGAACCTTCGCACTCGCGGGAAGACCATCCTGATCGTCGAGCACGACATGAAGGTGGTCATGGGGCTCTGCGAGTGGGTCTTCGTGCTGGACTACGGGGAGAAGATCGCCGAGGGGCCGCCCGAAGTCATCCAGAAGGATGAGCGGGTGATCGAGGCCTACTTTGGTAGATAG
>CAYJUC010000383.1:0-3946 GCA_964372605.1 uncultured bacterium
CAATATACCGGGGCGACGCGGGGCGGGTGGCCTGCCCCCCGGAATGGCTAAACCCGCCACGCTCGAACTACAGTGGGGGGAGGCTTCGGAAGGGGGGCGGAGCCCCCCTCCGAGCATCTCAGCGTTGCTGGATGATCTCGTCGCCGCTGTAGCGACGGATCTTATCGACCCGGACGAGCACCCCGTATCCCTTGCGCTCGGGGTCCCGGTCCAGCTCGTCTTTGATGGTGCGATCCATGATTTTCTGCCGCATCTCCCCAGCTTTGAAGACGGTGGCCTGGCCGTAAAACCGCCAGCCGATGCGCGCCGGGAGATCGGCGTAGAGCATCACCACGTGTGGGTTTTCCTCCATGTGCTGGGCGCCGGACTGGCGCGAGCGCTCCCAGATCGCCAGGTGCTCGTCGTCCCACACGAAGGTGCTGCCCCGAAAACTGATGCTGGGGACCCCGTCTTTGGAGGCGGTCGCCCACACACAGGCCTTTTTGTCCGTGAAGGCGTTGTTGATCCGCTCTTTCATCTCGTCGGTGAACTTGATCATGGCGCTTCATCCTCCAGTATGTGCCTGCTGGTTCAAAACTTTCACTTGTGGAGCGCCCGTCGGGTGGGGTGAGCGATCAGTACGGCTCGAAGTCGCGGAGCGCCGGGATCACCTCGGCGCCGAAGAGTCTGATCGAGCGCATCAGCTCCGCGTCGCTCATCCAGCCAAGGTTGAATTCGCAGAAGACTGTGTTGAAGAGTCCTTCCTCGGCCGCCTCGCGGATCCGCCGCGCCACGGTTTCGGGAGACCCGACGAACACCACGTTGCGCTTCAAGAGATAGTCGACGTTGGTCATGTTCCGCGCGATCTCGGCGGCGCCCAGCTCGCCCCGCTTCACGTAGTTCTCGGCGAGCTCCCACTGGTTGATCCCGCCCGTGTCCCCGAAGCCGAAGACCTGGCTGAAGGCGTGGAGGATGTACGGCGTCGCCGTCGCCACGGCTTTCTCGTCGGTCTCGTCCACGTGCACCAGGGTCCAGTAGCCGATGTTCGGCTTCTGCCGGTGCCCCGCCTCGCGCCAGAGCCGCAGGTACTCCCGGTAGCGAGGAGCCACGTCCTCCCGCGGCATGAAGAGCAGGTAGCCGGTGTGGACGCCCTCCTTGGCCAGAAATTCCAGCGTGTCCGGATCTCGAGACTGCATCCAGAGCGGGGGATGCGGCTTCTGAACCGGCTTCACGGAGAGCTTGACATCCCGGTACTGGTGGTACGGGCCGTCGAAGCTGAAAGGCCCGTCGGAGGCGAAGGCCGCTTTGATGAGCGCCAGCCCCTCGTTGGCCAGCGCCCGACGGTTCTCGAAGTCCGCCTTGTAGGGTCCGAAGTAGCTGGGGACGATGCCGGAGACCAGGCCCACCTCCAGGCGGCCGTTCAGCACCTGGTCCAGCACCGCGACTTCCTCGACGATGCGGATGGGGTCGTAGAGCGGGACGACGTAGCCCATGGGCCCGAGGCGCATCTGCCGCGTGCGCGCCGCCCCGCCGGTGCAGTACACCGGAGGGGAGGGCATCCAGCTCTCGTGCGGGCTGAAGTGGTGCTCGACCGCGAAGCCGTAATCGAACCCCACCTCGTCACAGAGCGCCAGCTCGCGCCACAGCTCTTCATACCGCTCGGCGGCGGCCATGTCCGGCTTGTTCCAGACGTGTGAGAAACTCGAGAATTTCACGCGATGACCTCCTCATCCGATGGGGCCAGCGCCCCCTCCGCTTTCGTCGGGAACACTAGCAGGGGCGGGCCACTCGCGTCAAGGCCAACGTGCCGCGCGCGCTAACCCTCACCCTCAGGAAGGAGAGGAAGCCCTCTCGGTTCCCTCGCCTCCGGCGGGGGAGAGGGAGCCCGCCGCTGACGCCTCAAAAGGGGGGCCAGCCGGGCGAGGATCCGGTCGGCATGACTCCCTTGCCAGTAGATCTTCGCGCAGCGCGGACAGCCGACAAAGCGCTCCTGCGTCGAAAAGATGTACTCGGGGACCAGCCCACGCACCGCCTCTTTGGCCCGATCCTCCAGGAGGTCATTACACTCGAGGCAGCGGCTCAAAAGCTCGCGCTCCACCGGCGAGAGATCGAGCCCCTCGATCACCTCGCTGATCTGGCTCTCCAGCCGCTCGGCCGTAACCAGAAGGGCCAGGGAACCGGCCTCACGGGCAAGCCTGGCATCCCGCGTGAGAAGAATCCGCGCCTCGGCTCGCGCCAGGTGAAGCAGGTGATGGTCCTCGACCGCTCCGAGATAGAGCGTGTCGCACCCGAGCGCCCTGAGCCATCGCGCGAGCTTCCCCAGCATCGTGTCAACGACGAACTTCGGCGTGGTGGCCATCGCACCGTCTGCTAGTGTATCCTCCCTTCGGAGTCCGGGCTATGCCGCAACCTCTCCACTTCCTCTACCAGGCACTGTACCGGGGACTCCTCTCTCGCTTCCCTGAGCCCGTCGCCGTCGCCCTGGGGCAGGGGATCTTGAGACTCGCTCCCCTGGACCGGCTCTCGCTCTTTCGCGCGCACGACCCGCGGCTGGCCGTGACGCTGGGCGGAGTGCGGCTGCCGAACCCGCTGATCCTCTCCTCCATGTACTATGACCTGAGGATCCTCCGGCGCGCGATGGGGTTGGGGTTCGGCGCGGTGACGACAAAGAGCATCACGGTCAACCCGCGTCCCGGCCACCCCAAACCGAACCTGGTCAGGATCCAGACCGCTGCCGGTCCCGGGTTTGTCAACTGTAACGGCTTCAAGAACCCCGGGCTTCAAGCGTACCGGGCTCTCCTGCCGGCTCTCCCCCACCGGGTGCCGCTCATCGTGGCAGTGGCCGGGGAGTCCGTGGCTGACTACGCGACCCTGGTGGAGGAGCTCGCGCCCTACGGGGACCTAGTGGAGTTCAACATCTCCTCCCCCAACACAACGCTGGTCTATCAATGGAGTCAGAAACCCGAAGAGGTCGCCCGGCTCTTCAAGGCCGTCAGGACGGCCACCGCCAAGCCGCTCATCGTGAAGCTCTCCCCCGACTTCCCAGAGGTGAACGAGCAGGCTCTGATCCCCGCGGCGATCAAGCATGGGATCGAGATCGTGAACTACGCCAACGCCCGGCGCATCACCGAGCCGAGACTCTCTCAGGGGTCCGGAGGGCTCTCCGGGCCTGATCTCTACCCCAACACGCTCGCGAGCGTCGCGCGGCTCTACAGGAGATTCGGCAGCAGCATCGAGATCATCGCCACGGGGGGCGTCGACACTCCTGACAAGGCGCTGGCGCTCCTCCGCGCCGGAGCCACGGCCTGCGCGTACTTTACGGGCTTCATCACCCGAGGGCCGCTCCTCGCGCGGCAGATCCTGGACCGCCTCTCCCAGGAGCTCGATCGGCAGGGCGCGCGCGGTGTCGAAGACCTCAGGGGCCTCGGGAGCATCCAGTGATTATCACCAAAGTTATCCACTTATCCACACTCCTCCACAACTTATCCACATTCATCCACAGCGCAAAAATCGCACGGTTTGGCAAGCTCTCGCGAGGAAGGCTCTCAGGAAAGGCGCGTCCAGTCTGGTCGCTGCGGGGCCGTTTCAGTGAAACGCGGATATGACGGGGCTTCTACGCGCCCCGGCCACGAAACATCGCGCCTGAAGCAGCGAAACGAGCTCTTGACAATTTTTTCCCGGGTCAATATGGTGGGCGCGTTGTTGTCGAGGGCGAGGCGAGAGGTGCACCGCGATGGAGAGGACGGCAGAACATGGAGCCGAGTCGAAAGCCATTGTCGAAAGTCGAAGGGAAGAAACGGTTGCGTCTGAACGGGCTGACCATCGCCTGGCGCGGAACACCGAACCTGGATGACTGGGTGGCCTACATCATCAACGGTACCAAGTCCAAGAAATTTATCCTCGCCGATCACGCGTCGGAACGGAAGATCAAGACACTCCTCTCACGGATCCAGTCGCTCCCGAAGCG
>CAYJUC010000384.1:0-3940 GCA_964372605.1 uncultured bacterium
TGCCATGGGGCGGCGCATCGGGGTGGACGTCGGGGGGACCTTCACGGACCTCGTCGTCTGTGAGGATGGCGGGAGGGCACTCCGGTCGCTGAAAGTCCTCACCAGCCCTGAGGCCCCGGCCCGGGGGGTGCTCGAGGGGGTCCGCGCGATCGAGCCTGGCGCCGATCCCATCGCCCACGGCACCACCATCGTCACCAACGCCATCGTGGAGGGGCGTGGGGCGCGCACGGCGCTCATCACCACGCGCCACTTCCGCGACGTGCTGGAGATCGCCCGCCAGAACCGGAACGACCTCTACCGCCTGGACATCCCTCCGAAGCCCCCTCCGCTCATCCCGCGGCATCTGCGCTTTGAGGTGACCGAGCGGGTGGCCCCGGACGGGCAGGTGCGTGTGCCGCTGGTCGAGGACGAGCTGCCGGCTGTGGTCGGGGCGCTCACGGCCCTCGGCGTGGAGGCGGTGGCCGTCTGTCTGCTCCACAGTTACGCGAACCCGGAGCATGAGGCGCGGCTCAAAGCCACCCTGACCCGAGCGATCCCCTACGTCTCCGCCTCCCACGAGATCAATGCCGAGTTCCGCGAGTACGAGCGGTCGGCGACCACCGCCCTGAACGCGATGGTGATGCCACTGGCGGACCGATACCTGGCCGACCTCGAGGGCTCCCTGGCCCGCGAGGGCGCTCGGGGGCCGCTTCACCTCCTCCAGTCCAACGGCGGGATGATGTCCGCCGAGGCCGCCCGCCGGCGTCCGCTGGCGATGGCGGTATCTGGGCCGGCCGGCGGGGTGGCCGCCTCCTCCCATCTGGCCCGCGCCCTCGGGCTCCGGCACGCCATCGCCTTCGACATGGGCGGGACGACCACGGATGTCTGCTTGATCGCCGACGGGGTCGCCCAGACCCTCCCTCAGCGGCGGCTCGGCGGATACCCGATCCGGCTCCCCTCCCTCGCTGTCGAGTCCATCGGTGCGGGAGGCGGTTCCATCATCTGGCTGGATCCGGCGGAGGCGCTGAAGGTGGGGCCCCGGAGCGCCGGAGCCCGGCCGGGGCCCGCCTGCTACGGGCTCGGTGGGGAGACGGCGACGATCACGGATGCCCACCTGGTCGCGGGAACGCTCCGGCCCGATGCGCTCCTCGGCGAGTCGATCCGGGTCGAGCGAGAGCGGGCGAAGGCGGCCCTGGCGCCCCTCGCCGCCCGATTGGGGCTGCCGCTCGCCCAGGCGGCCGCCGGGGCGCTAGAGGTGGTCAACGCGGCGATGCTCCGGGCGATCCGGCTGATCTCGGTCCAGCGCGGCTTCGACCTCCGTGAGTTCACGCTCATCGCCTACGGGGGCGCCGGTCCCCTTCACGCTGGACGGTTGGCCCGGGAACTCGGGATCCCGCGCGTCGTGGTCCCGACCCACGCGGGCGTTTTCTCCGCGCTCGGCTGTGTGGTGACCGACCTCGCCTACGACCTGGTCCAGACCTACCGCGCCGCGCTCGATGCCGTGAGCGCCGAAGAGCTGAACCGGCGCTTTCTACCGATCGAGGCGGCCGTGGCGGAGCCGCTGAGGGCCGAGGGGCACCGCCCAGAGGCGATCGCCCTGGCCCGGAGCCTGGATCTCCGCTACTTCGGTCAGAATTATGAGCTGGAGGTCCCGTGGCGGGGCGACCTCGGCATGCTCCGCCAGGACTTTCAAGCCCTCCACAAGCGCCTCTACGCCTACGCGACAGGAGAGGCTGTCGAGTGCGTGAACCTTCGGGTCCGTGCTCTGGTGGCGACGGACGAGGTCCGTCTGCCGGAGCGGAACCGCGGTGGCGTAGGCCAGCCGTTTTCGGAACACCGGGCGTACTTTCCCGAGTCGGGTGAGACCTCGCTTCCGGTCTACCGCCGGGACGACCTGGCGCCGGACCAGCCGCTGAAGGGGCCGGCCCTCATCGAGGACCCCTGGGCGACGACCCTGATCTACCCCGGGCAGCAGGGCCAGCTCGACCGCTTCGGGAACCTCCACATGGAGCTCGCCCCGTGAGGCCAGCCACGGTGAACCCGATCACGCTCGAAGTGGTGCGCAACGCCGTCTTCGCCATCGCCGAGGAGATGAGCGCCATCGTCATGCGCTCGGCGCGCTCTCCCCTCCTCAAGGAGGCCGGCGATCTCAGCAGCGCGCTTACCGACGCCCGGGGTCGGCTGATCGCCCAGGGAAAGGACATTCCCATCCACCTCGGGGTCATGGCCTTCACGGTGAAGGAGTTCCTCAAGCGCCTCCCGCGCCGCCAGCTCCGGGAGGGCGACCAGTACTACCTGAACGTCCCCGAGGTCGGCGGCAATCACCTCCCGGACGTCAAGGCGATCCGCCCGGTGTTTGTCGGTGGCCGCTTGATGGCCTTCGCCATCACCCTCGCCCACTGGGCGGACATCGGTGGAGCCGTCCCTGGCAGTTACGTGCCGTGGGCGACAGAGGCCTACCAGGAGGGGCTTCGCATCCCTCCCATCCGCGTGTTCACCCGGAAAGGCCCGGAGGCCTCGGCCCTGGAGTTCATCCTGGGCAACCTCCGCGGACGAGAGGAGCGAGAGGGAGACCTGCTGGCGCAGTACGCCGCCAACGAGGTGGCAGCGCGCCGGCTCGGGGAGTTCTTCGAGCGCTACGGGGTCGCGACCGTGCTCGCCTGCTTCGACCGCTTCCGCGCCGAGTCCGAGGCCCAGATGCGCGCCGCAATCCGGGCGATTCCCGAGGGGACCTACGACGGCGAGGACTGGGTGGACGACGACGGAATCGAGGATCGCCCGATCCCGGTGCGGGTTCGGGTCGCAATCCGTGGTGACCGGGCGCACTTCGACTTTGCGGGGACGGGGAGCCAGGCCAAGGGGCCGGTGAACACGACGCCCTTCGTCGCGTGCTCGGCGGTCTATTACAGTCTCAAGGCGCTGGTCGGACCCGACATCCCGGCCAACGATGGCTGCTACCGCCCGATCGATGTCACCGTTCCCGAGGGGACGGTCCTCAACCCCTCGCCGGACGCCCCGGTGGTGGGGGGGAATCACGAGACCTCTCAGCGGGTCGTGGACGCGATCTTCAAGGCCCTGGCCCCGGCCCTCAGGGACCGGATCACCGCCGGAGGACCGACCACCTCGGGTCTCGTCCTCTTCGGCGCGCGGCGCGACGGTCGCTGGTCGATCCTCTACGAGGTCCACGGAGGGGGTGAGGGGGCGGCGGCCCACCGCGACGGTGGTCACGCGGTGCGCGTCCACATGTCGAACGTGATGAATACCCCGGCGGAGGTCATCGAGGCCGAGTACCCGATCGAGGTCCTGCGCCACGAGCTGCGGGCGGGAAGCGGCGGCGCCGGCACCCACTGCGGGGGGCTCGGCCAGGTGCGGGCCTACCGCATCCGCGGCGAGGCGACCTTGACTACCATGATCGATCGGCGCATCGTCCCTCCCTGGGGGGTCTTCGGGGGCGCCGATGGGCGCCCGTACCGGATCGCGCTGGAGCGGGACGGGGTGGTGCGCGAGGTGAAGGGGAAGGAGACCCTCTCGCTCCGGCCGGGCGATCTCGTGACGATCGAGACTGCGGGCGGCGGCGGCTACGGCCCTCCGGCGGCCCGGGCGGCAGAACTGATCGAGCGCGACCGGAGGGAAAGCTATCGATGATGCTCCGGGACCAGGCGGCGGTCGTCACGGGGGCGGCCAAGGGGATGGGGCGTGCCATCTCGCTCCGGCTCGCCGGAGAAGGGGCCCACCTCGCCCTCGCGGCGCGGGAGATCCCGCCCCTCGAGGCCCTGGCGCGGGAGGTCGAAGCGCTCGGCCGCCGGGCCCTGGTCGTCCCCACCGATGTGCGCGAGGAGGCCATGGTCCGGGCGATGGTCGAGCGCACGCTCGACGCCTTCGGGCAGATCGACATCCTGGTGAACACGGCCGGGATCACCGGCCCCATCGAAACCCCGGTCCAGGAGGTGAAGGTGGAGGA
>CAYJUC010000385.1:0-3927 GCA_964372605.1 uncultured bacterium
CCACTCCGAGGGACGAGAGCAACTCTCTCGTCTTGGCGCACGAGCTTCAGCCGGGGCGGTAGTAGAGCGTGACAGGCTCTGCCATCACGCTCTCAATCGCCACCTTGACAGCTCATCAGCTCTCAACATAGAGTCTTCCTGCTGGATGGCGGTGAACCCTCAGAGGATGGAGGAGACCACTCGACATGAAAAACAGCGCGCGCGCCGTGATCGGGGGACTGATCGGCTTTCTCCTGGTGCTGGCCGTTGCCTTCACCGGGAACCTGATCGCAACCCTGACTCACAGGTAAACCGTAGCAGTTCGAGGCGGCGATAAGGCGGGCTGCCGAAGTCGCACATTCCCCGGCAGCCGCGCCCGAAGTCCTGCCTCTACTTGACCCACTTCCCCTTCAGCTCGGCGTACGACGGCATGGCCAGGTACGCCTCCGGGCTCCACTTCCAGAACTGGTTCACGCTCGGGTAGGTCCCGATCACCGTGTTCTGAAGGACGCCGTCCTTCTTCTCCACCTTGCGAATGTAAATTGTGTGAATGGGATTGTGGTAGGCGTCCAGCTTCACTTTCCCGCGCGGGGCGTCGATGTCCACTTTCTCGAGCGCAGCCAGGAACGCGTCCAGGTTCTCCACGTTTCCTTTCACGGCCTCCAGGGCCTGGGCCATCATCTGGGCCCCCACGTATCCCTGCTCCGAATAGGTGGTGGCGGGGCGCTTGTACTTGGCCTGATACGCCTCGAGGAAGCGCTTGTTCACGGGGGTGTCGAGGGCGGCGCTCCAGTGAAGCGAGGTGATGATCCCGAGGGCGGCGTCACCCTGTTTGGGGAGGATCACCTCGTCCACCAGGTAGCCCTTTCCGATCAACGGAATCTTCCCCTTGAGCCCGAACTCGGCGTACTGGTTGACGAAGCGCAAGGAGCCCGCTCCCGCGTAGAAGACCGCCACCACGTCCGCATCCCGCTTGATGGAGGAGAGGTAGGGGGCGTAATCCGCCGTGTCGATGGGCGTGTACAACTCTTGGATGATCCGCCCGCCAGCCTCGGTGAAGGTGCGGGCGAAGCCGCCGATCTGCTCATACCCGGCCCCGAAGTCCATGGCCACGATCACGGCCTTCCGGTACCCCTGCTTGTATGCCCACTCCCCCAGGGGGTGGCTGGAGTCGCTGTTGGCGAAGCAGGCGCGGAACATGTACTTGTTCCGGAGCCGCTGGGTGATGTCGTCGGCGCCCGCGGTCATGATGACGGAGGGCATCTTTTTCTCGATGACGTACGACCTGAGCGCGTAGGCGGTCGGCGTCTCCAGGATGCCGCCCAGGATGTGGACACGGTCGCGTTCAACCAGCTTCCGCGCCTTGGTCAGCTGCTCGTCGGGTTTGTTGGTGTTGCTCGCTTCCACGAGCACTTCCACAGCCCGGCCGCCGGCCTTGTTCCCCATCTGGCTCCAGTAGAGCTGGAACCCATCCCGCATGTCGAGCCCCGGCTGGGCGAAGGTCCCCTGATCCACGGTAAGGAAACCGATCCTGACGGGCTCCTGAGCCTGGGCCGCGGGCGCTCCAAGGAGCATCGCAAACCCGAGCAGGAGCAGTGCCACCGTGGCGCTCCGGTGTTTCATCACTCTTCCCATGGTTGCCCTCCTTTTCTTGGCGGCTCGCGATAGAGCCCGCGTTGCTTTCGTATATCTGTAAAGGATTCTACTGTCAAATACTTTCGTCACCACCCGGCGCCGGCCCCACGGCGAGGCGACGTGGCAAGCGTGAACAGGGTCAGGCTGATCAAGAGCCCGGCCGAAGCAATGCCGAAGGCAATGGCGTAGGAGCCAGTCGCATCGTAGATGAAGCCCCCCGCGGCCGGACCCAAACCGGCGCCGGCGCGCCACCCGAGATTCATCGCCCCCAGGATGGCCCCGATCGCCTTGACGCCGAAAATCTCCGAGACCGACTTCATCACGGTGGTGTCGCCCCCCGCCGCCGCCAGCCCGAGACACATGATCAGAACGTAGAGGACCGGGAGAGACGGCCCGACCACCACGCCGGCGAGGGTGACCAGCTCGACGACCAGGCAGGCGCGGAACGTGCGCCGCGTTCCCAGCCTGTCGGCCACAGCCCCGAAGACAAGCCCACCCACAATCTGGCTGACCCCGAAGATGGTCAGCGCCAGGGAGGCGGCCTCCAGCGTGACGCCCCGGTCCTTCACGTGGGGGACGATATGGACGACCACCATCATGTAGGCGAAGCCCGTGAGGCCCAACGACCCCGAGAGAAGCCACAGGCGGCGGTCCGCCAGCGCCTGCCGAAACGTCGCGCCGCGCGTCGAAGGGTTCGCTCTGGTGGCCCGGGAGCCGTCGCTGGCGGGCACGCGCGTGAACAGGCTTGCCGGGACCGCCAAGACCCATATCAGCCCGGCCAGCAGGCGATACGCCGTCCGCCAGCCGAAGCGGCTGATGAGGAAAGCCGAGAGCGGGCCTCCGGTGGCGAAGGGGAAATTGACACCTGCCTGGATGATCCCGAGCGCCAGGCCCCGTTGCTCGACGAACCAGCGGGATGCGGTCGCGGCGGGCACGAAGTACATCCCCGACATGGCGATGCCGAGAAAACCGCCAAGCAGGAGATAGAAGTGCCAGAGGGCGTTGACGGCCGACGCGAAGAGATACCCGAGGCCTGCTAAAAGGGACCCCAGCGCAAGGATGGGGCGCGGGCCGTAGCGGTCGTTGGCGGCGCCGACCGCAAAGCCGATGGCTCCGCCGATGAGGAGGTTGAGAGAGGATGCCACAGAGATGGCGCCGCGGCTCCAGCCGAACTCGCGGGCGAGGACCGGGAGGAAAACGCCGAACCCCGCGTGGGGGTTCCAGACGCCGAACATGACCACCACGCAGGCGCCGACCACCACCCACCCGGGGTGAAGCTTCGGCTTGCCCACCGGAGACTCAGTCAGCCCTAGCGCCCTTTGAACCGCGCGGTCTTCTTCTGGACGAAGGCAGTCACGCCGTTCTTGAAATCTTCGGTTTTCCCGCTCCGCGCGATGGACTGCGCCTCCAGCTCCATCTGGGTTTCCAGGCTTTCGCTCGAAGAGTGATGGAAGAGCAGCTTGCCGCCGCCGTAGGCGAGCGTCGGCCCCTGGGCCAGCTCGCGTGCCAGCGACCCGAGGGCCCGGGGCAGCTCGGCGTCGGGGACCACCCGGTTCACCAGCCCCCACTCCATGGCTTCCTTGGCGGACAGCACGCGGTTCGTGT
This sequence comes from uncultured bacterium, assembly GCA_964372605.1. Taxonomy (GTDB): domain Bacteria; phylum Methylomirabilota; class Methylomirabilia; order Rokubacteriales; family CSP1-6; genus CAYJUC01. The sequence goes on from CAYJUC010000385.1 coordinate 3,220, forward strand.
AGAACAGCTCCATGGCCCGCCGGATCCCGATCAGCCGGGGGAGAAAGTAGGTCGAGCTGCCGTCCGGCGTGGCGGCGATCCTCGAATAAGCCATGGTGAACCGGGCCGACTCCGCCGCGATCACGAGGTCACCCGAGAGCGCCAGAGAGAATCCCCCGCCCGCCGCGACGCCATTGACCCCGATGATGACCGGCTTCGGGCTCCGGGCGAAGCGGGAGATGGCGCCGTGGAGGTAGGTGGTGAGCTGCTTCATGAGGATGCCGACCGTCGGGAGGTTGTCGGCGAAGTCCTTCACGTCCCCGCCCGCGCAGAAGGCCGGCCCGGCGCCGGTGACGACGACGCACCGGATATTCGGGTCCTCGTCCGCCCGGAGCGCCGCCTCGAAGAACTCGCGGGAGAGGGCGAGGTTCAGGGCGTTGTACGCCTCCGGCCGGTTGAGCGTGATGGTGGCCACCTGATCCTTGGTCTCGACGAGCAGCGTCTGATACGGCATCGTTCCCCTCCGGGCGCGGGGCGTCTCCGCTTAAGCGGTCGCGCTCAGGATGCGCTTCAAGAACTGGCCGGTGGAGGACTTGCCGGCCTGGCGGGCCACCTCCTCGGGCGTGCCCGTGGCGATGACCCGGCCGCCCTCGTCGCCGCCCTCGGGCCCCAGATCGATGATCCAGTCCGCGGTCTTGATGACGTCCAGGTTGTGCTCGATGATGACCA
>CAYJUC010000386.1:0-3906 GCA_964372605.1 uncultured bacterium
GGCTGGAAGTGGTGGAGTCGTTCCCAATGACCCCCAGCGGGAAGGTCCAGAAGTACCTCCTGCGGGAGGCCATCACCGAAAAGCTCGCGAGATCATCTTGAGCCCGCGCCGGTTCTGTGGTAGGAGAGAGGGGAAAGGAGACGGCCAATGAACCACGAGCTCAAATTCAGCGGCGTGATCCCCGCGAACCTCCTGCCCTTCAAGGCTGACCTCTCGATTGACGAGCCGGCGTACCGGGCGCACCTCCGATGGCTCGCCGACACGCCCGGCGTCACCGGGATCGTCGTCAACGGTCACGCCGCGGAAGTCTCCTCCCTGGGCCACGAGGAGCGCAGGCGGGCCCTGGCCATCGCGCTCGACGCGGTTGGAGATCGGGTCCCCCTGATCGCTGGGGTCTATACCGACAGCACCCGGAAGGCGGTGGAATTGGCTCGTGATGCCAGGGCCGGGGGCGCTGCGGGGATCCTGGTTTTCCCGCCCACGCTCTTCATGTGGGGGGCTCAGGTCAAGCCCGAGATGGTCTTCTGCCACTTCGCCGCCATCGCCGACGCCGTTCCGATCCCCATCGTGATCTTCGAATACCCGCCGGCCTCGGGGACCGGCTACTCCCCGGAAACCCTGGCCGAGCTGGCCTTGAGGATTCCCGCGATCGCGGCGGTCAAGGACTGGTCCAACGACATGGTCGCCTTCGAGCGGAACCTGCGGGCGCTCCGCGCCACGGGCCGTCCCGTGGCCATGCTCAGTAGCTTCACCATGTCCCTCTTCGCCACCTTCGTCCTCGGCGCCGATGGATGCATCTCGGGAATGGGGAGCGTGGCCGCCGACCTTCAGGCCGAGCTTTTTCTCGCGGTTCAGAAGGGTGATCTTGAGGCGGGGCGGCAGATCAACGACCGGCTGGATCCGCTGGTGCGGGTGTTCTACGCCCCGCCGTTCGTGGACATGCACAACCGGATGAAGGAATCCCTGGTGCTGCTGGGGCGGATTCCTGCCGCCCACGTGCGTCCGCCCCTGACTCCCGTCAGCGATGAGGAGCGGGCCGGCATCAGGCGGGCGCTCCTGGCCTCCGGCCTCCTGCGATAGCTCTCCAGCCCCGGCGCGCAGCCCCTGGAGGGTGGACCGTGGACCGCCGTCAGACATTCGAGCGCGTGCTGAGGCTTGAGCCCGGGAAGACAGCGTTGCTGGTGATCGACATGCAGCGGGCCTTCCTCGCCCCCGGAGAAGTCATGGAGGTGCCCGCGGCGCGGGAGATCATCCCGAGGATCCAAACACTCCTGACGCTGTTCCGCGAAAAGCGCCTGCCGGTGGTTTTTACCGAGTTCCTCGCCCGCGTCGTCTCCGCCAAACAGGTTGCCGACGAGATCGCCCTATGGGATGGAGCGAGCGGCCGATCAGCCGACAAGGATGAGATACGAGAAGCTGCGGGAAGGAGGGAATGCGATGCCCAAACCGGAATTTGAGTTCTTCCGGCCCGATCAGATCCCCTGGGAGTCGGTGACGGGATCCCCCACCGCTGGGGTCGGTGGCCACGGGGTTCAGCAGAAGATTTTGAGCCAGGACAAAGAGAGCGGAGACGCGACTCGGCTTCTCAGATTTGACGCCGGCGTTGAGACCAAGGAGCCGATCACCCACGACTTCTGGGAAGAGGTCTGGATCCTCGAGGGAGAGCTGATCGACCTCGGAAAGAAGCAGACCTTCACCGCCGGGATGTACGCCTGCCGGCCCCCGGGGATGGTCCACGGTCCCTACCGCGTACCCAAGGGGTGCACAACCCTTGAGTTCCGCTATTTCAAGCGATAGTCCCCTCACCCTGACCCTCTCCCCCGCGGGGGCGAGGGAAGCGAGAGGGCTGGGGTGAGGGTGGGGTAAAAGGGGACGAGAGGTGGCGATGCTGGAGCTGATACTCCAACGGGACGGCAAGCGCGAGCCGGTCCGCTTCGAGGTCCGGCGGATCGTCAACGCTGGGTTCACAGGTCGGGACCAGGCGGCCGTCCAGCGCCATATCAAGGAGCTCAAGGCCCACGGCGTCCCATGCCCCGATCAGACGCCGGTGCTCTATCCGAAGCTGGCCCGCCTTATCACGACGGCGGCCGAGATCGACGTCGTCGGATCCGGAACATCGGGCGAGGGGGAATTCGTCCTTCTGGTCGAGCCGAACCGCATCCTCGTGGCGGCGGGGAGCGATCACACCGACCGCGATCTCGAGAAGACGACCATCGAGAAGTCGAAGCTCGTCTGCCCCAACGTGCTCTCTCCCGAAGTGTGGGATCTGGTGGACGCGCGTGCTGGGTGGGACGACCTCGTCCTCCGGAGCTACGCCACCGCCGGCGGAAAGCGGACTCTCTACCAGGAGGGACGGCTGGCGGAGATGATGACCCCGGACGATCTGATCACCCTGGTTCGGGAGCGCACGGACGGGGATCTCATCGGGACCGCCATTTACTCGGGGACGCTGGCGCTGCTCAGCGGCGAGCTCATCTGCGGGGAGCGCTTCGAGGTTGAGCTTTCCGACGAGCGGCGAGGACGGCTCCTCCGCTGCGACTACCGGGTGACCCCGATCGCATGGATCAAAGGATGAACCCCTCACCCTATTTCCCCTCACCCTACCCTCTCCCCCGGTGGGGGCGAGGGAGTTGAAGGAAGGAGATATCGTGTGGCTAAGCTGAATATCGCGGTGTGGATTCCCACTTATTCCTGGGCAGACGCGGGGCCCGAGAACATGAGGCGCATCACCGAGTCGATCCAGAAGTGCGAGGAGTACGGCTTCGACATCTGGGTGATCGATCACCTCCTCTCCGCGCCGGGTCTCTACGGCGTCGCGTGGCTCGAGCCGCTCACCTTTCTTTCGTACGCGGCGGCGCTGACCAAGCGGGTGCGGGTGGCCACGGGGATCCTGGTGCTCCCGGTCAGGCATCCGGTGCTGCTCGCCAAGGAGATCTCAACCCTCTGCCACCTCTCCAACGGACGCTTCATCTTCGGAATCGGCCCAGGCTGGTACACCCGCGAGTTCGAAGTCACCGGCTCCCGGATCGAGGAGCGGGGCCGGCGCACCGACGAGATCATCGAAGCGGTGAATTTGCTCCTCAGCAGGCCGAATGCGAGTTATCGGGGCCGCTACTACCAGTTCGAGGACATCACCATCGATCCCAGACCGCCGAAGCTTCCCGAGATCTGGGTGTCTGGCGGCTCGCGGGTGCCCGACCCGGGCGAGCACGACGTGCCGTTCATCGCCAGGACGGTTCTCGACCGCATCGTCAAGGCCGGCAATTGGCTCTCCCGCTGCTCCGGGACTCAGGAGTGGGTCAAGCGAGACTGGGGAGAGATCCAGGCGCACGCCAGGGCTATCGGGAAGGATCCCGCGAGCATCACCTTCGGCCATTGCAACTTCATTCACCTGGTGGAGACGACAGACGAGGCGAAGGCGGTAGAGGCGTCGCGGGAGCCGTTTGTCCGCGTCATGGGCACTCACCGATCCTGGGATCACCTCCAGGAGTGCTACATGGTCGGGAGCATCGACCGGATCAACGCGCGGATCGCGGACCTCGTGGGCGCTGGCCTGCAATACCTGGTGCTCGGCCCGGTGACCGACGACCCGCGCCAGTTCGATCTCCTGGCCAGGCGCGTGGCCTCGAATTTCGCCTAACTTCCCCCTCTCCCCCTTGCTTGGGGAGAGGATGGGTGAGGGGGCCGAGGAGGGAAAGATGACAGTCGAAGAGCTCTTGAGCCAGCGAGTCGCGCGCTTCGTTGACCGCGTGCCCGACTGGGACGCGTTCGCCGACGCGCGGGTGGATGGCTATCGGCGAGCGCAGCACCGGTTCATCGGTCCGGGCGCCTCGGGGAAAACGGATGCCCGCGTGGTTCCTGCCGAGCACTTCACCCTGAGCATCATGTACGTGCCGCCGGGGCAGG
>CAYJUC010000387.1:0-3891 GCA_964372605.1 uncultured bacterium
AGGGCCCATCTGGCCATGTACTACCCGGGGGAGGATCTGCGGGCGCGCGTCACGATGCGCCTCACCTCGAAGGCCGGAGGGGAGCGGCTCCGCGAGCTGACGATGACGCGGCGCGACCTCAGGGAGGGAGGGGAGCAGCGCTACTTCATCTACTTCCACCGGCCGCCCGATGTGCGCGAGATGACGTTCCTGGTCTGGAAATATCCCGGGAAGGACGACGACCGGTGGCTCTACGTTCCGGCCCTCAAGCTCGTCAGGCGGATCGCCGCCAGCGACAAGCGCTCGAGCTTCGCGGGTTCCGACTTCTCTTACGAGGATGTTTCAGGGCGCGAGCCCGAGGAGGACACGCACAAGCTCCTCAGGGAAGAGAAGGTAGGGGAACGCTCCGCCTGGGTGATGGAGAGCATCCCGAAGGAGCCTGGGAGCGTGGACTTTGGCCGGAAGCTCTCCTGGATCGACAAAGCCACCTGGCTCCCCTTGAAGGAGGAGTACTACGACCGCCGCGGCGAGCTGGCGCGCGTCTTCACCGCCGAGGAGCTCCGGGAGATTCAGGGGTTCTGGACGATCACCAAACGGGTCATGAAGAACGTCCAGACCGGCCACTGGACCGAGGCCGTCTTCCAGGATGTCCGCTATAACCAGAGGCTCGCTCCAGACCTCTTTACCGAGCGCGCCCTCAGGGCGCCACCGTCCGAGCTGACGAAGTGAGACCGTGGCTGGTCGGGTTCGCGGCACTCCTGCTCTGGGGGGGTGCGGCGGGAGCGGAGTCGCTTCCGATCCGCGGGTTCCTCCAGGGGGAGTCAGCCTACCGGCTGATTCAGCCCGACCGGTGCCCCGGAACCCAGCGCTCCGCCTGCCGGGAGGAGTTTGTCCTGGGCGGCGGGCGCTTCCAGCTTGAGCTGGCCCCTCGCGGAGAGCAGTGGGGGTTCCTGGGAAAGGCGGAGGTGATCCAGGACGCCGTCGGCGGCGACGCGAAGGTCGATCTCAGGGAAGGGTATCTGGACCTTCGGTTTCCCGCCCTGGACCTCCGCCTGGGCCGGCAGGTCATCACCGGGGGGGTCGGCGACCTGATCTTTATCACCGACGTCTTCCCGAAGGACCGGGTGGCCTTCATCTCAGGTTTGCCGCTGGAATATCTGAAGAAAGGCTCGGACGCCGCCAGTGCCACCGGCCACTGGGCGGGCAGCTCGCTCCAGCTCGTCCTGATCCCTCGCTTCGAGCCGGATGCCGTTCCCGAGGCCGGCGGCCGCCTTCGCTTCCACGACCCGATGGCCGCGGTCGAACGTCGGTCCGAGGACAAGCCCTCTCCCGCCTTCGAGCACACCGAGGTAGGAGCGAGGTTCTTCCGAAACGTCTTCGGCTGGGATCTCTCGCTTTACGCCTACCGGGGATTTTTCCATCAGCCGGCAGGCGAATCCGAGCCAGGGGGGCTTCGGATTTTCTACCCGCCCCTCAACGTCTATGGGGCCAGCGGGCAGGGGAGTCTTCTTGGCGGCGTTGTGAGCCTTGAGGGAGGCTACTACGACTCGCGCTCAGATCGTTCCGGGCTGAACACGCCGGTGGAGAACTCCTCTGTCAAGCTCCTGGCCGGCTATCAGCGGGAGCTGGTGCCCGACCTGACAGCCGGCGGCCAGTACTTTGCCGAAATCATGGAGGATCACGGCGAATACGTGCGGACCCGAGGCGCGGGGATGCCGAAGCGTCCTTCGGTCCGTCACGTGCTCACCTTCAGGCTCACCCGGCTCCTCTGGAATCAGACGCTCAGGCTCGGCCTCTTCGCCCTGGCCAGCCCCAACGAGGGGGATCTCTACATCAATCCCGAGGTCAAGTACAACCTGACGGACGCGCTGTGGGGCGCCCTGGGGGTGAACCTCTTCGGCGGCCCCGCTCGCACCGAAAACGGCCAGTTCGAGGGGAACACCAATCTCTACATGGTGGTCCGCTATGCGTTCTAACCTTCTGGGATCTCTGGCGGGACAAGACCTGCCGGGAGGGGGAAATGGCGACGACAGTGGTTCTTGGCGGCGGCGTGGGAGGGGTGGTGACGGCCACCGAACTCAGAAAGCGGGTGAACGGAGCGCATCGAGTCGTTCTCGTTGACCGGACGACTCAGCATCTCTTCGCTCCATCACTCCTCTGGCTGATGCTGGGCTTGCGAGAGGGGCACGAGATCACGAGGGACCTCGCCACCCTGAAGCGCCGGGGGATCGAGGTCGTTCAAGCCGAGGTGGAGGGGGTTGATCTGAAGGCCCAGCGGGTGGGGACCTCGACCGGAGAGCTGTCGTACGACTATCTGGTGATCGCGCTGGGCGCAGATGCCGTGCTGGAGGCGATGCCGGGACTGTCTGAGGCGGCCCACAGTGTCTACGATCTCCGGGGTGCGGAGAAGTTGCGGGATGCGCTGAGAGGGTTCGGGGGTGGGCAGGTGGCGGTGGTCATTGCCAGCCTCCCGTTCAAATGTCCCGCCGCACCCTACGAGGCGGCCATGCTCATGGAGGCCGCGTTTGCCCGGAGGGGGATCAGGAATCGGGTTCAGCTAAACATCTACACTCCCGAGACGCTCCCCATGCCGGTGGCCGGACCCGAGATGGGGCGGCTGGTCAAAGAACTGGTGGAGTCCAAGCGGATTGGCTTCCACCCCCAGCTCAAGCTGGCCGGGGTGGATCCGGCCGGGAAAACCTTGAGGTTCGACGGCGGGCGGGAGGAGCGCTTCGATTTCCTCCTCGTCATCCCGCCCCACCGGCCGCCGCGGGCGATCAGGGAGACGGGAATCACCAACGAGGCGGGCTGGATCCCGGTAGACAAAGGGAGCATGGAGACCCCTGTCGAAAACGTCTACGCTCTGGGGGACGTCACAGCCATCAAGCTTCCCAACGGCCTGATGCTTCCCAAGGCGGGAGTGTTCGCCCACGCCCAGGCCAAGGCGGTGACCGAACGGCTGGTTGCCCGGATCAAGGGAACGACCAGCCGAGCCCGGTTCACCGGAGACGGTTACTGCTTTCTGGAACTCGGCCACGGCAGGGCCGCATTCGCCAAGGGCGATTTCTACGCCGAGCCCAACCCGGTGATCCGCCTGAGGAAGCCCGCCCGGTTCTGGCACTGGGGGAAGATCTATTTTGAAAAGTGGTGGCTGCGCCACTGGTTCTGCTGATTCTCGCCGGGCCACACTCCGAGGCCGGCGTTCCGCTCTTCTGAGACTCAAGCCGGCCCTTCCCCACCTCAAAATCTGGTGCATTTGCCTCATGAAAATGAGGCGTCTGTCGGATTCCAATCAGCCCACCGAACCCGTAACGTAACGATCAATAGATCACACGCTCGGTGGAGGGTTCGGTGGCGATCGAGGAGCGGTATCCGGAGATCATTCAGGCGGCGCTGGAGACCTTCGCCCGGCGGGGTTATCACCAGGCGTCGATCCGGGAGATCGCCCGGGCCGCCGATCTCTCCCTCGCCGGCCTCTATCACTACGTGGGGAGCAAGGAAGAGCTGCTCTTCCTCGTCATAGACCATTCTCTGGACAACCTTCTCGCCGGCTTGGACGGGGCGCTGGCCGAGACCGTCCTCCCGGAGGCCAGGCTTCTCGCGCTGATCCACACCCACCTGGAGTTCGCCTTCCAGCAGGGCGCGGCGCTCAAGGTGATCAACCGCGACATCGAATTCCTGGCCGAGCCCCACCGGGTCGCCGCGGCCACAAAGCGCCACGCTTACCTTCTGCGCGGCCGGGAGATCCTGCGCGCCCTGGACCCGCACAAACGCTCCGACGAAGAGCTGCTGGACGCGATCAACCTGCTGCTCGGAATGCTCAACGGCATCGCCACCCGACCGTTCCTCCGGCGTTGGGAGGACGACCGGACCCTGACGGCGGAAGTCGGCAACCTGTTCCTGCACGGGTTT
>CAYJUC010000388.1:0-3881 GCA_964372605.1 uncultured bacterium
CGACCTGACCGCCGTTCAGGCGGCCCTCGCCCGTTGGGCCCCCGATCTGGTCATCCACGCCGCCGCCTGGACCGACGTGGACGACTGCCAGCAGGACTCTGACCGGGCCTTTCGCGTCAACGGACTCGGGAGCCGTAACGTGGCCCTGGGCTGCCAGACCACCGGCGCCGCGTGCTGCTATATCTCCACCGATTACGTCTTTGACGGGGCCAAGGCTGAGCCGTACACCGAGTTTGACCTCCCCAACCCGATTTCCGTCTATGGGGCCTCCAAACTGGCCGGAGAGCGCGCCGTCCAGGCGTTCTCGCCGCGGCACTGGATCGTTCGCACCTCTTGGCTCTACGGATCGGGGGGAAGGAACTTTGTCAGGACAATCCTGGCCAAAGCCCGGGCCGGGGAAGATCTCCGGGTGGTGGACGACCAGATCGGCTCTCCCACCTATGCGCCGGACCTGGCTCAGGCCATCGCGCGCCTGATTCAGGAACCCCGCTACGGCCTCTGGCATCTGACCAACAGCCAGACTTGCACGTGGTACGACTTCGCCGCAGCGATCCTCGAGAACACCGGGCTGACCGGGGTCCGCCTGGAGCCGATCCTCTCCAAAGAGCTCGACCGGCCAGCGCCCCGGCCGAAGAACTCGGTCCTCAGGAACTACTGCTGGGAGCTGGAGGGGTGGCCGCCGCTCCGTCGCTGGCCAGATGCCCTCCGCGACTACCTGGCAGACTCCGAGCTGACAGAGTAGACTACCGGGAGGAGCCCTATGCGACGAACTCTAGTCGCCGTCCTCTTCGTGCTCTTGCTCTCGCCGAACCTTTGGGCCGCTCCGAAGGAGCCGGCGCCGAAGCTCAATCCCTCGATGGCGCCCACGCTCCCGACCTACGTCGAGCGGGTCAAGCCCGCCGTGGTGGGGATCAAAGTTCAGGTTCCCCCTGACCGTCCCTCGGCGTTCACCCTCGGCCCCGAACGCTGGGGGAGCGGGGTGATCTTCGATCCCGCGGGATACGCCGTCACGGTCAGCTATGTCCTGCTGGACGCGGAGACAGTTCAGGTCTCCCTCCGCGACGGGCGCGTCGTCTCGGCCTGGGTAGTCGGGCTCGACCTGGAGAATGGCCTCGGCGTCATCAAGCTCGAAGGGAGCGGGCCGTGGCCCGTCGCAGCGCTGGGGGACTCGTCCAAGGTGGCTCCCGGCGAACCCACGGGGACCATCGGGGTTGACGATGACAACGATCTCGTCTTCACCCGGGGGAGCGTCAAGGAAATCCGGAGCTTTGCCGGCTACTGGGAGTATATGCTCGACCGGGCCTTTGTCGTGGCTCCGTTCAACCCGGCCTTTGGCGGGAGCCCGCTGGTGAACCTCCAGGGAGAGGTCATCGGGATCGCCTCCCTCAGGCTCGGCGAGCGGCCTTTCGTCAATCTCGCCATTCCGATCGATCTCTTCAGGGGTTCCAAGGACGAGCTGATCGAGAAGGGGCGAGTGGTGAGCCGCCGGCCTCGCCCCTGGCTCGGTCTCTACACCGTTCCCACGGAGGACGGCGTCACTGTCGCCGGGATCTCCCCCATCGGGCCGGCGCGGCAAGCCGGGTTCCAGCGCGGAGACGTGATCGCGAGAGTCAACGGAGAGAAGGTCGAGAGCCTGGAGGAATTCTACCAGAAGCTCTGGCGGACGCAGGTCGGCCAGGAGATCACTGTGGTCGTGGTGCGGGAGTCGCGCTTTCACGCCATCAACGTCCGCTCCGCCGACCGCTACAGGTTCTTCAGAACCACCGGGAAGTAAACGATCCCCTCGCCCCCGTGGGTGAGAGGGCCAGGTGGGGGGAGGAGGTTCATGATGCCACCCAGGCTGGTAATCGATGCCGATGGCCACTGCTACGAACCCTGGGAGGAGTTGGGCCGGTGGATGCCCAGGGAATATGCCCACAGGGCGCCGATCGTGTTCAAGGACCACGAAGGCCGGGCGCGGATGATCTGGGAGGATCGAGTCGTTCCCAGAACGGAGGGGCTGGACCCCGGGCCCACCGGCCCTTTCGCCGAGCAGATCCGGGCCGGCGGCCGGCCCGGCGAGCGGGATCCGCTCCAGCGTCTCCCCGACATGGACCTGGAGGGGATCGACGTTGCCATCGTCTTCGGGACCCTGATCGCGCTCAGCGTCAACGGAGTGGAGGACAAGGAAGTGGCCGCGGCCGCCTGCCACGCGGTGAACCGGTGGCTAGTCGAGGAGTACCTCGCCGCTGCCCCGAAACGGTTGAAGGGCGTGGGCCTGATTCCCTGCCAGGATCCCCCGGCCGCGGCCAGGGAACTGGAGTGGCTGGCGGCCCACCGGAAAGACGGCATCGTGAGCGCGATGCTCCCGACCAACGTCTATGGCGTCAATCTCGGGGATCGGCGCTTCGATCCGATCTACGCCACCGCCCAGGATATCGGCCTGCCCCTCTCGATCCACCCTCAGACGATCCACGACGCCCAATACGGCGTCCGAGGGGTGATGGGCGCAGGGTGCGAGCGGCTGGAGAAGTACAGCTACGTGCACATGACCGCCTTCACCTTCGAGCTGATGATCGCGCTCATGCACATGGTCGGGGAAGGGGTCTTCGACCGCTACCCCAGGCTCAAGGTGGCCTACATGGAGGGGAGCTGCGGCTGGCTCCCCTTCTGGACGGAGCGGCTGGACGAGCACTTTCAGAAGCTCCGCCCCCAGTGGCCGTTCTGCCAGCGCAAGCCTTCGGAGATCATCAGAGGCGGGCAGGTTGCCCTGACTTGCGAGCCGGAGGAGGAGATCCTGCCGTACGTGCTGGAGGTGGCAGGGCCGGAACGGGTCATGTACGCCTCGGACTACTGCCACTGGGACAGTGAGTATCCGGAGTCGGTGCGGCTGCTGGCGAAGATCCGAGGGTTGAAAGAGGACGCCAAGGTCCGGGTGCTGGGGCAGAACGCCATCGAGTGGTTCGGGCTGAAAACCGACGAGCTGCCGGATCAGTCGGTGTACTTCGGGAAGGGCGAGCTGGCCGCCGGGCTCGCGCGTTAACGGGTTGCTGTTTTTCCCCCGCCGGGAGAAGTGAGGTAATCTGTAGCCATGAAGGGGGCGGATACTTACCAGGGGCGGGGGCTCATCGCCGACCCCATCCACCACTACATCCTGTACACGCGTCCTGACGGGATCCCGGGCGAGGCCACCGAGCAGGACCTGATCGACACCCCCTGGGTCCAGCGCCTGCGCCGCATCCCGCAGCTCCAGTCCGCCCGCTGGGTCTTCCCTGCGGCAGAGCACAGCCGGTTCCAGCACGCGCTCGGAGCCATGCACCTGGCCGGCCGCTTCGCCCAGCAGCTCTATCCCTCGCTCAAAGCGATCTTCCCCGACGCTCCCTCGCCGGCCCTCATCGAGGAGCTGCTCCGGATGGCGGGGCTCCTCCACGACGTCGGGCATGGACCCTTCGGCCACTTCTTCGACGACAACTTCCTCGAGGACTACGGGCTGACCCACGAGCTGGTGGGCCAGCGGATCATCCGCGAGGATCTGGGCGAGATCATCCGGGGCCTGCGACGGAGCCCCAGCGGGTTGTTTGCCGACGGGGAGCGGATCGATCCAGACTGGATCTGCTACATCATGGGAAAGAGCTACACCCGGCTGGAGGAGGGGCATCCCCGGTGGCTCGCGTTTCTCAAACCGATCCTTTCCGGGATCTACACCGCGGACAACATGGACTACGTGCTCCGCGACTCGTACATGTGCGGCGTCGCGGTGGGGCCCATCGACATCGAGCGGGTGATCTACTACTCCTTCTTCACCGAGGAGGGGCTCACGCTGGACCGGGGCGGCACCCAGGCCTTGATCATGTTCCTCAACGCCCGCTTCTACATGTACACCAACGTCTACTACCACCGGA
>CAYJUC010000389.1:0-3851 GCA_964372605.1 uncultured bacterium
GTGGCTCAGGCCCAGGCGGCGTTGGCCTACGCGGAGAGCCGCCTGCGGGAGACAGTCATCTCCTCGCCGCTCAACGGCGTGGTTCTCAGAAAGACCATGGAGGTCGGCGAGGTCGCCAACCCGGGTGCCCCCATCCTGACCCTGGTGGACCCAGGGAATCTCTGGCTCCGCGCCTACGTCCCTGAGGTCGACGTGGGGAAGATCAGGCTGGGACAGCCGGCCCGCATCAAGATCGACGCCTTCAAGGACCGCGCCTTCGCGGGGAAGATCACCGAGATCGCGTCGGAAGCCGAGTTCACTCCGAAGAATGTCCAGACCCACAAGGAGCGGGTGAACCTGGTGTTCAGGATCAAGATCGCCGTGGACCACGCGGGAGGACTCTTGAAACCCGGCATGCCCGCCGACGCCGAGATTTTGCCTTGATGAGACGCGCAGACGGTATCGAGCGTCGGGCGAGACTTGAGGCGGAGGGCTCCGGAGCTGCCAACAGAAGGTGGTGGTAAAATGGCGACAGAGGAGGCGAACGCTTATGAAAACCTTCCCGCTTAGATTAGATGATGAACTGGATGCAGCGCTGGAAGCAGTCTGCAAGGGGCTGGGGCGCGACAAAGCCGACGTGGTGACGGATATTGTGCGGAAGTACGTGGAGACAGAACGCTTGAAACACGCCCTGCGGGACCCTGCGCTTGCCGCGTTATATGAGCAGCTGGCGGCAGAAGATGTCGCGCTAGCTGAGGAGGGAATGGCGGAGTATCGGGGTATGCTAGAGGTAACAGACAACGGATGATGCGCGGTGAGGTGTGGCTGGCCGTGCTCGACCCCGTGCGAGGCTCCGAGCAGGCAGGCACGCGCCCCGTGCTGGTTTTTCAGGTCGATCCGCTAAATACCTTCCTGCGCACCGTTGTAATCATCCCCTTCACGACGAACTTGCAGTGGGCTCGTTTCCCTTTTTGCGTGTTCGTTACTGGCGGCGAAGGAGGACTGGCAAGCGATTCGGTTGTCCTGTGCCACCAGGTCCGCGTCAGCGATAAGTCCCGGTTGCTCCGCCGCTTGGGTCAAGTCTCTGATGCCACGATGGCGAAGGTAGAACAGGCGACGCGTGCGACTTTGGGGATTTAGCCAGAATTGCAGCCTACTTTTCTCGAGGGGCACAGCGTGGGTGAGGGTCACTAAAGACGGCTCGTCCGCGTTGCTGATTTCCGCTCGCGAGCACCTTGGGCGCCAGCGTGAAAGTGACACGAGGCACAGTCTCAGGCATCGACACATGAGATACCCTAAAAGTCTTCCAGCTTGACGCGGCGGTGAACCCCGGCACAGAGGGGCGGGCCGCTGGTTACCGAGACGAGAGAAGCCATCGGCGTCGTGAATGCAAAGCTTGTGGGCTCGCTCATCTCCAACGTCGGCTTCGCCGTACCAATTAACGACGCTAAGTCACTGCTGCTCAATAAACGGGTGGCGCAGAGAGGTCTACCTGATCCCTAAGAAGGTCGATGGCTGACTACGCGGTGGTTACCGAGGGACTGACGCGGCGATTCGGGCGGCTCGTGGCCGTGGATCACCTGGATCTCCGCGTGCGGACCGGGGAGCTGTACGGCTTCCTGGGCCCCAACGGCGCCGGCAAGTCCACCACGCTCCGGATGCTCTGCGGGATCCTGGAGCCGACCGAAGGCGGGGGCACGGTGCTCGGGATCGATCTCACGCGAGAGCCGGAACGGGTGAAGTCGGTCATCGGGTACATGTCCCAGCGCTTCTCTCTCTACGATGACCTGACCGTGGAGGAAAACCTGACCTTCTACACCCGCGTCTACCAGGTGCCGCGGATGGCGCGGCCCGGGCGCATCGCCCAGATGATCCGCCTGGCGGATCTCGGAGGGCAGGAGCGGACCAGGGCGGCTCATCTTTCGGGCGGCTATCGCCAGCGGCTCGCCCTGGCGTGCGCGCTGGTTCACGCGCCCCGCCTCGTCTTCCTGGACGAGCCGACCGCTGGAGTGGACCCGGTCTCCCGGCGGAACTTCTGGGGGCTGGTCCGCCGGCTGGCCGAGTCCGGGACCACCATCGTCGTCACCACCCATTACATGGATGAGGCCGAGCTCTGTGACACGCTCGGGTTCATCTACCAGGGGAAGCTGATCGCCCAGGGAACGCCGGCCGACATCAAGGAGACGACGTTCAGGAAGCCGGTGATCGAGGTGGAGGTGGATGATATCCGCCGGGCCACCGACCTCTTGGGAGAGTGGGAGACAGTGGAAGAGGTGATCCGCGTCGGGACCCGCCTCCGCCTAGTCCTGACCGATGAAGGCGGCAGCACCGAGGGTGTCGCGTCGTATCTGCGTCTCCGCGGGGTAGCGGTGGGCTGGGCCCACGGCGTGGAGCCTTCGGTGGAGGACATCTTCGTCTCCTTCGTGGACAAGGAGCGGAAGGCCAAGCTGCGCGAGCAGCTCAAGGCCCTCGAGATCCCTCTCCCCTCCGGGCGAGAGAGGTAGGGTGAGGGGGAGAGAACGCGCCCATGGGATCCAGGCTGTTCGGGATGATCGCCAAGGAGTTCATCCACCTCCGGCGCGACGTGCTGGCGCTGACGCTGGCCCTCTTCGTTCCTGTGGCCATGCTGTTCATCTTCGGCTGGGCCATCAACACCGACGTGAAGCACATCCCGACCGCCGTCCTCGACCAGTCGGGAAGCGTGGAGGCGCGGACGCTGCTCGAGTCGTTCGAGAACAGCCAGTACTTCGACATCCAGTACTGGGTCCGGAGCTACGCGGAGCTGACCCGGTTGATTGACCGGGGGACGGCGAAGGCCGGCCTGGTCATCCCGCCCGACTATGCCCGGCGCCTGAGCCGCCAGTCGGCGGAAATCCTGGTGGTCGTCGACGCCTCGGACCCCTTGGTGGCCACCTCCGCGGTGAACGCGGCCAACTCGCTGGGGCTCAAGCGCTCCGTCGCGATCCTGGAGCGGAGTCTGGCGGGGACCGCCCTGGCCCGCGGGGAGGAGCTGCCCGTGGACGTCCGGGTGCGCGCCTGGTACAACCCGGATCTGGTCTCGGCCATCTTCATCGTCCCGGGGCTGATCGGCGCGCTCCTCCTGCAGACCACCATCGCGGCCATGTCGGTGGCCGTGGTGCGGGAGCGGGAAAAAGGGACGCTGGAGGCGCTCATCGTGAGCCCCATCCGGCGCTGGGAGCTCCTCCTGGGAAAGATCATCCCGAACTTGCTGGTGGCCTACGGGCAGATGACCATGGCGCTGGTTGTGGCCCACTACGTCTTCGACGTGCCGATCCGGGGGAGCCTCCCGCTGCTCTACTCGCTCTCGCTGGTCTTCATGATGGGAACGCTGGGGATCGGCATCTACCTCTCCACCGCTGCCAGGACCGTCCCCCAGGCCATGCAGCTCTCCTTCCTCACCTTTCTCCCCTCGGTCTACCTCTCCGGCCTCCTCTTCCCCATCGAGGGCATGCCCCAGGGGGCCCAGTATCTGGCCGCGGTGATCCCGCTCACCTACTACTTGAGGATCGTTCGCGGCATTGTCCTCAAGGGAGTGGGGTTCGCTGACCTCTGGTCCAGCGTCCTGCCGCTGGTGGTGTTCGGTGTCGTGGTCTTTACGCTCGCCGTGTTACGCTTCAGAAAACAGCTCGATTGAGAGGCGTCCCATGCGAAAACTCGCGCTCGGCTTTGTCGTGCTGCTCCTGGCGCCGCCGGCATGGGCGGCCCCGCTTCAGGCCCACCGGGAGGCGCTTCCCAACGGCCTGACGCTCCTTGTGGCCGAGCGGCCGGCAATCCCCATTGTGGCGGTGCGCGCCTATGTCAGGGCGGGCTCCGCCTTCGATCCGCCCGATGCCCCGGGCCTCGCCAATCTC
>CAYJUC010000390.1:0-3843 GCA_964372605.1 uncultured bacterium
AGCGCGGTGGCCTCGCGCCTCCTTCAAGGGGGCTTTGAGGTCACGGGCTATGACACTCGCCCCGAGCAGGTGGAAGCGCTCCGATCTCAGGGGCTCAAGGCCGCAGCAAGCCTGGCAGAGGCCGCCGCCGGGGCGGACGCGGTCTTCACGATCCTCCCCTCCCTCGAGAGCGTAGACCACGCGGTGCGCGGCTCCGGCGGGCTCCTCGAGACGGCGCCCCGCGAAACCACGCTGATCCAGATGAGCACGATTTCTCCGGAGCTGACGCGCCGTCTGGGGGAGGCCGCGGCCGCCAAGGGGCTCGGATTTCTCGACGCCCCCATGAGCGGGACTAGCGGCATGGTGGCGCGCGGCGACTGCGCGATCTTCGTCGGCGGCGACCCGGCGCGGTTCGAGACCTGCCGCCCCGTCTTCGACGCGATCGCGCGAAAGACCTTTCACGTGGGCGCCGTCGGCATGGCGTCGCTCGCCAAGCTGGCGACAAACCTCCTGGTGGGTCTCAACACCGCGGCTCTGGCCGAGGCGCTGGTCCTCGGGAGGAAAGGCGGCCTTTCCCCCGCCCTGCTCGTGGAGATTCTCCGGGAGAGCGCTGCCGCCTCGAAGATGCTGGAAGTCCGCGGGCCCCTCATGGCAGACCGTCGCTTCGAACCGCAGATGAAGATGGAGCTGTTCCTGAAGGACTTCAAGCTCATGCTGGAGGAGGGCCAGCGCCTCGGAGCCCCGCTGCCGCTGACGAGCCTCACCCAACAGCTCTGCACGGCCACCGTGGCGGCCGGCCGCGGAGGCGAGGATCTGGCTTCCGTCATCACGGTACTGGAACGATTAGCCGGAATCGAGGACACCGGCTAAAACCGCGAGGCGGGCGTGGCGAAGCCCGGGCGCCCGCCCGGATAAAGGAGTCACACGATGGAACACAACCAGTTCATGGCCCTGGCGATCGAAGAGGCGCGAGCAGGGATGCGCGGGGGGGACCGACCGTTCGGGTCCGTGGTCGTCCGGGACGGGAAGGTGGTCGGCCGCGGCCACAACCAGGTCGTCTCCGCCCTGGACCCTACCGCCCACGCGGAAACGCAGGCCATCCGGAATGCGGCCGCAACCCTGAAGGCCTCCAAGCTCGACGGCTGCATCATGTACACCAGCTGTGAGCCCTGCCCGATGTGCTTCGGCGCCACCCTCTACGCCGGCATCGGTACCCTCGTGATTGGGACACGCCTGACCAGCATCGTCCGCTTCTCGAAGGGCTTGTACAACATCCACGACTACAACGTCGAACGGCTCAACGAGCTGACCGGCGGGACGCTCAGCATCATCAGCGGGGTACTGTCAGAGGAGAGCGACGCGCTGTACCGGGAGTGGCCGGGCTGGAACAGTTATCCGATGGGTGGGGGAGCTCATGGCAAAGCTCGTTGACCTCTCGGTCGCGGTGAACGCGAACACCCTGAGCCCCCCCTCAACTAATCTTAAGGTGGAGATCACGCCCCACCGGCGCGGGCCGGGGTTCTGGCAGGTCTCCAGCGTCAACCAGAGCCTCCACACGGGGGCGCACATTGACTCCCCCCTTCACGTCTTCAAGGACGGGATCACCGCGGCCGAGATCAGCCTGGAGCAGGTCATCGGCGAGGCCGCGGTCGTGGATCTTTCCTTCGTCCCGGCCAACCATGGTGTCACCATCGACGACTTGAAGCGCGGCGGGGCCGACCAGGTCAAGAGAGGCGACATCGTTCTCCTCCGCACCGACTGGACCGACAAGATGTACGGGACCTGGCCCGACTATTTCACCCAGTCGCCCTTCTTCCCCCCGGAGTCGGCCGAATGGCTGGTGGCCAGAGGGCCCAAATCCATCGGCTTCGACTTCTTCGAGGAGTATTGCGCGCGGCTCCCCGAATTCACCTCGGAGGATTTTCCCATGCACCGGGTGATTCTGGGCGCGGGGGTGGTCATCATGGAGGGGCTCACCAACCTGGGCGCACTCCCCCAAAGGCGCGTGCCGTTCTACGCCGCGTTCTACAAGATCGAGGGGACCGAAGGCGCGCCCGCGCGCTTCTTCGCCACCGCAGAGTAACGGTATCTTTACGGATACGGAGGCGCGCAGGAGTGACGGCGTGGTAGCTTTAGATTCGGTATGAGCCGCTATTTGCTTGCAGCCAAGAAGTTTCACCAGGACGCCCTCGCCGAATTCATCTCGGCGGGAGCCAACGGCGAAGACACAAAAATCCGGCAGGCGGCAGAGAAGGGCTGGGGCGCCGTGGTGCAGGCCACGAACCACCTCCTGGAGAAGCGGAAGATCAAAGTGCCGCGGGCGACTCGGCGGCGGTTGGAACTGCTCCTGGAGCTCGAAGACAGAGATCCGCGTATCCGGCAAGCTGGAATCGGGGACAAATACCGCGCTTTCCTTCACTCGCTTCACGTCGAGTGCTTTTACGACGGGACTTACAGTGTCAAGATCGTCCAGCGCGATCTCCGTCGGCTGGGTGACTTCATCCGCGCGGTCGAAAGCGTTTAGCCCGGATTATTCGTGTCCGCACTCGGCATCCTCACCCCAGCCCTCTCCCTCAGGAGGGAGAGGGAGCCCTTTCGGGTCCCTCTCCCCCGACAGAGGGTGTGGGCTTCTGGCTCCCGGAGAGGCCGCTCATCCAGGCAATGACGTCGAACACTACCGCGAAGTCGTAGTCGCCGAGGCCGAGCCCCCGTGCCGCCGTCAACAGCTCGTGCGTGAGGGCGGTGCTCGGCAGCGGCACCCCCACGGTGCGGCCCAGCTCGAGGGCGAGCCCCAGGTCCTTCTGGATCATGCCGACGTTGAATAAGGCCTCCCGCGGCATCTCCAGCACGAACGGGCCTCGGTACTTCAGCATGGGCGAGGCGATGACGCTCTTGAGGAGCGCCTCCACGGCGCGCTCGCGGGGGATTCCCGCCTTCTCGGCGAGCAGGACGGCCTCGCTGAAGGCGAGGATCTGGACCGCTAACCCAAGGTTGGTTGCGATCTTCATGGTCGCCGCGAGTCCCAGCGGTCCTACGTGAGTGATCGTCGGCCCGATCGAGAGGAGGTAGGGGCGGACGCGCTCCAGCGCCGCCGGATCTCCGCCGACCATGAACGAGAGCTGCCCCTGCTCCAGCGTGATGGCGCTGCCGGAGACGGGCGCGTCGAGCATCGCCGCACCCCGCGCCGCCACCTGCTCGCCGAGCTCCCGGGTGACGACCGGGCTCACCGTGCTCATCTCGACGTAGGTCGCGCCGCGGCGGAGGCCGGCGACGATGCCATCCGCGCCCAGCGCGACGGCGCGCAGCGCCGCGTTGTCGCTGACCATGCTGAAGACCACATCGGAGGCCTCCGCGACAGCGCGGGGAGACCCGGCGAGGCGCATCCCGGCTGCAGTGAGCGACCGGGCTTTGGCGGGGGTGCGATTGTAGCCCACCACCGGGTGGCCGGCGGCGAGCAGGCGCTTGACCATGCGGCTACCCATGGCGCCCAGGCCAACAAAACCCAACGTCATCGACGTTCCTCCTTCAAGCAACAACGCACATGTCGGAGTAAGCGCCTTTCGAGCGCCGGCTCCGCCGGCGCGATTAACTCGGGCCTCGCGCGGCGGGTAGCTTGCCTCGCGGCATAGCCGAACCCGCCACGCTCGAACTGCATCCTGGGGGTGGCTCGGAGGGGGCCGTAGAGGCCCCCTTCGATGGTCTACCAGGGACCGGCGGCAGATGTCAACAGACGCGGGCGGACGAGGGCCGGGCAAGAGGTTGACTTTATAGTGGAAAGTCCGTAGGCTCGGGACCACCTCGGAAGGACGGGAAATAAAGGAGGGGCGTCGATTCCTGCCAGGATCGCGGTCCGGAACCTCTCGA
>CAYJUC010000391.1:0-1973 GCA_964372605.1 uncultured bacterium
TGCCAGGCGGTGATGAACTGATTCACCTTGGCGCGTACTGCGTCGCGGATAACGGAGAGGCGCGCGGGCTCGACCGTGCCCACCTGCGGGGGATCGCTCCACGTGATCGCGAATGACT
This sequence comes from uncultured bacterium, assembly GCA_964372605.1. Taxonomy (GTDB): domain Bacteria; phylum Methylomirabilota; class Methylomirabilia; order Rokubacteriales; family CSP1-6; genus CAYJUC01. The sequence continues at coordinate 119 of CAYJUC010000391.1, forward strand.
CGATCGTCCGGTCCCGCATGAGCCGGATCTTCTGCCGCAGCGCCAGCTCAACACTGTAGACGTAGAGCTGGGGCGCCTCTGGGAATCTCGCCAGGTTCAACCGAAGCTCGAGGGTCGGCCGGCCTGCGGAGCTGATTGCCTCGCTCGCCCCGAGGGGCCGCAGCCCGGCCAACCGCAGCCGCTGTTCGAGTTCCGCCTGAAGGCTTGACCGTGTCAACCCCTCTCGTTCTCCCTCCCCGCGCATGTCATAGACGACCACGTGGACTCCGGTCAGACCCACCAGCGTGATCCGTTCGTTGGGGGTGTCGATCGCAAGCGCCGGTACCGCCAGTCCCGCCAGAAGCGCCACGATCCCGGCCATCGAGATCCTCATGCGGTTCACCGTACACCCCTTACGCTCCGGTAGACTCGACGATCTCGCCCCGCTCGATGGTATAGATCCTGTTCACGAAGCTGAGGCGCTTGTCGTCCGATTCGGCGATCAGCGCGGCGAGCCCCTCCCGCTGGAGCGTCTGGATGGTCCGCGCGAACTTCTCCCCGGCGGCAGGGGAGAGCCCCTCGAAGGGTTCATCCAGGAGCAGGAGCTTCGTGCTGGTCATGACCGCCCGGGCCAAAGCCACCATCTTCTGCTGTCCGCCGGAGAGCGTGGAGGCCCGCCGCTTGGCCAGCGGCGGCACGTCGGGCATGATCTCATAAATGTATTTGATGCGTTGACGATCATCCGCGCGCCCCGCGGCCCACGCCGGCATCAGGATATTATCCTCGACGCTCAGGGCGCCGATGAGCCGGCGATCCTCGGGCATGTAGCCGATCCCCAGCCGGGCCCGCTTGTGACCCGGCACCCGGATGAGGTCCGCGCCGTCCAGCGCGATGCTCCCACCGGTGGGAGACACGAGGCCCAGGATTCCCTTGATGGTGGTTGTCTTGCCAGCCCCGTTCCGGCCCACCAGGCCCACCAAGCCTCCCGAGGGGATTTCGAGAGTGACGCCCCGGAGGATCGGGAACCCCTTGATGCTGACCTGGAGCCCCTCGACCTTTAACATTCCTACGCCCGGCCCAGGACGGCTTTCCGCACTTCGGGATCCGAAAGCACCGCGTCCGGCGTCCCGTCGGCAATCACCCGGCCGTTATCGAAGGCCAGCACCCGCCGCCCGTAGCGCTGCACCACCTCCATGTCGTGCTCGACGAAGATCGTCGTGAGGTGGGTCTCTTGAACCACCTTGATGAGGGTGTCCATCACCTGGAACTTGTCCTTGATGCTGACGCCGCTGGTGGGCTCGTCCATCAGGAGCAGCTTTGGTTTGAGGGCGAAGGAGAGCGAGATATCGAGGAGCTTCCGGCCGCCCTCGGGGAGCTCGCTGATCGGTCGGTGGGCGTACGCCTTCAGGCCGAACCGCTCCAGGGTCAGGAGCCCCTCATCCACCCACGGCTGGCGGTAGAGGGGGCGCCAGAACCCGGTGCCCTGGCCGGCTCGGGCCGCCAGGGAGAGCAGGAGGCTCTCCAGGACACTCAGGTTGGTGTAGAGCTGGGGGATCTGAAACGAGCGGGCGATCCCGAGCCGGGTGATCACTCGGGGAGGCAGGCCGGCGCGGTCCTCCCCCAGCAGGAAGATGCGGCCGCGGTCGGGCGTCAGATAGCCGGTGATCAGATTCAAGAACGTGGTCTTGCCCGACCCGTTCGCGCCCACGATCCCGACCAGCTCACCGGCCCGGATCTCCACGTTGATGGCGTCGGCCGCCGTGACCATTCCGAAGAGCTTGGTCAGGTCGACGGTCTTGAGGACCACGCTGTCAGGCACGCTGGACCTCGCGCTGCCGGCGTCCGAGCCTGGCCGCCACATCTTCGTAGATCGCCC
>CAYJUC010000391.1:1983-3827 GCA_964372605.1 uncultured bacterium
GTCAGGCACGCTGGGTTCACTCGGAGGGGGGCTGTGCCCCCCTTCCGAAACCTCCCCCCAGAAAAGGGTTGCGCGGGCAAAGCCCGCGCTCGAATCGTGCAGGCCGGCGTGCGTGGCCTGGACCGTAAAGGTTTTTCCACATCCTGCTAACCCTCGCTAACGCGCTGCCGGCGTCCGAGCCGGGCCGCCACCTCTTCGTAGATCGCCCAGAGTCCGCCGGGGCGGAAGAGGATGATCGCGAGCATGATGATCCCCAGCGTCATCTGCCATTCGTTCGGGAAGTACTTCGAGGCATAGGTGCGGATGAACTCAAAGGCGACGGAGCCGACCAGGGGGCCGAGAACGCTGCCGTATCCCCCGAGAAGCGCGATGAAAACGAAATCGCCGGACTGGATCCAGAAGGAGTACTCCGGCACGATGTGCCCGACGGTGAAGGCGGCCAGGACTCCCGACAGCCCGCCCAGCGCGCCGGAGATGACGTACGTGACGTACATCACGCGCCGCACCGATTCGCCGGAGTACTCGATGCGGATCTCGTTGTCCCCCATGGCCCGGAGATAGAATCCAAGCGGCGAGGCCAGGAAACGGTACACCGCATAGATGACGATCCCGCTGGCCGCAAGCGTGACGTAGTAGAGAAAGTCCCGCAGGTACTCTCGCGGCGGCGCGTACCCCAGGAACTTGGGGATCCCAACGCCCAGCCCATCGGTCCCGCCGGTGAGCCAGTAAAGCTTGAGGAGGATCCCGTAGAGCATCATGGAGAAGGCCAGGTTGAGCATGGCGAAGAAGACTTCGCGGTACCTGGCCATCACCAGTCCGACCAGGGCTGCGACCACCGCGCCCAGGGCGGCCCCGAGCGGGAGCAACACCACCATATCGTGGAACCGAAACCACTTGACGCTGAAGCCGACCGTGTAGGCGCCCACGGCGTAGAACATGGCATGGCCGAAGGTCACCTGGTTCGCTCTGAGGAAGAGCGCCACCGCTAGCACAGCCATGAATTTGGCCATGGCCAGCGTCACGATGAACTTCATCCAGTCCGGCAGCATGAGGGGCACGAGGAGGAGGAGGGCCGCGCCCACCGTGGCTGCCAGCGGTAGCCGCTTGGCGTCCATCAATCAGATCCTTCTGAGTTCCACTTGCCCGAAGAGACCCTGAGGCCTGATGACCAGCACCACGATCATCGCCAGGTAAATGACCACCAGGTCGGCCTCCGGCAGGAGGTGCACGGCCGTGGCCCGGAGCAGTCCCACGATCAACGCCCCGAGGGCCGCCCCCTCCAGGTTTCCCATCCCCCCGATGGCGATCACGGCAAAGGCCAGCACCGTGGCGTCCACGGCAAAGCCCGGCGCCACGGCGATGGTCGGGGCGATGAGGGCCCCGCCCAGGGCGGCGCAGAAGGCGCCGAGCGTGAAGGCCCCCGCGTAGATGCGGTTCACGTTGATGCCGATGGCCTGGCTGATCTCCCGGTCGTTGATCACCGAGACGACGATTTTCCCGATGCGAGTGCCGCGCACCGCCCAGACCAGCGCCCCTCCGAAGACAATGGCCACGATGATCAGCAGCACCTGGTACCAGGAGTAGCGGATACCGGAGAGAGAGAATTCCCCGAGGAGCGTGTACGGCTCGCTGACGAAGAGCGGCTTGGTTCCCCAGATGAGCTTCATCAGGTCGTCCAGGATCAGGAAGATGGAGAACGTGAGGAGGAGCTGAATCGCCTCCGCCCGCCCATACACCCGCTGCAGGAAGAGGCGCTCGATGAGGGGGCCGGCGATCAGAGCGACGATCGCCGGCGCCAGCAGGAGCATCGGATACGTAAGATACGGATTTCCCCCCATCTCCAG
>CAYJUC010000392.1:0-3811 GCA_964372605.1 uncultured bacterium
AAGGCCATGGGGTGGGTGGCCGACGTCTTCAGCCCGGAGCGCTTGAAACGTCTCCCCGGCCATCGCGCCATCGGGCACGTCCGCTACTCCACCGCCGGGACCTCCACCTTGAAAAACGCCCAGCCGATCACCGCCAGCTTCGCGCGGGGGCCGGTGGCGCTGGCCCACAACGGCAACCTGGTCAACGCCGAGTCGCTGCGCGCCGGGCTCGAGCAGGACGGCGCCATTTTCCAGTCGAACTCGGACACCGAGGTGATCCTCCACCTTCTCGCCAAGTCTCAGGGGGCCACGCTCGAGGAGCAGCTTCCCCAGGCGCTCGGCCAGGTGACCGGCGCCTACTCCCTTCTGATGCTCACGCCCGAGGCCCTCATCGCGATCCGGGACCCGTACGGCTTCAGGCCCTTGTCCTTGGGGAAGCTCGGGGAGTCCTGGGTCGTGGCTTCTGAGACCTGTGCCCTGGACCTCCTGGAGGCCACCTTCGTCCGCGACGTGGAGCCCGGCGAGATCCTGTTCATCACCGAGCAGGGGCTCCGCTCGGTGAAGCCGTTTCCGCCCAGAGAGCGCCTCCACTGCGTCTTCGAATACGTCTATTTTTCCCGGCCCGACTCCATCCTCTGGGGGCGGAATGTCCACGGGGTGCGGAAGGCCATGGGCCACCAGCTCGCCCGCGAGTATCCGGTGGAGGCCGACATCGTGATTCCGGTCCCGGACTCGGGGATGGGCGCGGCGCTCGGCTACTCCGAGGAATCCGGGATCCCCTTCGAGATTGGGCTGATCCGGAATCACTACGTGGGACGTACCTTCATCGAGCCCAAGCAGGGGATCCGCCACTTCGGGGTGAAGGTCAAGCTCAACCCCATGCGGGACATCCTTGAGGGCCGGCGCGTGGTGGTGGTGGACGACTCCATCGTCCGGGGAACCACCAGCCGGAAGATCGTCAAGATGATCCGGAGCGCCGGCGCGCGAGAGGTTCACGTGCGGATTTCTTCCCCGCCGATCCAGTGGCCCTGCTACTACGGGATCGACACCCCCACGCGGAAGGAGCTGATCGCCTCGAGCCACCACGTGGGGGAGATCCGCCGCTACCTGGACGCCGACAGCATCGGCTACCTCTCCCTGGACGGGATGCTCAAGGCCACGGGAGCCGCCCCCGGGCAGTTCTGCCACGCTTGCTTCACCGGGGACTACCGGGTCAGGTTCGAGGCTGAAGAGAGTCAGCAGCTCCGCCTGTTCGACGGCTAGCCCCTCGCTCCCGTCATGGACTCCCTGACGTACCGACAGTCTGGCGTGGACATCGGGGCCGGAGACGAGGCGGTCCGGCGGATCGCGCGCCTCGCCCGCTCTACCTTCCGCCCCGAAGTCCTCGGCGAGATCGGGGCGTTTGCCGGGTTCTCCCGGATTCCCGACAGGTATCGGGATCCCGTGATCGTTTCCTCCGCGGATGGGGTGGGGACCAAGCTCAAGGTCGCGTTTCTGGCCGACCGTCACGACACGGTGGGGATCGACCTGGTCGCGATGGGAGTCAACGATCTCCTCGTCCACGGCGCCGAGCCGCTCTTCTTCCTCGACTACCTGGCCGCCTCGAAGGTGATCCCGGAGAAGGTGGAGGCGATCATCACGGGGGTTGTCGTCGGGTGCAAGGAGGCCGGCTGCGCCCTGATCGGGGGAGAGACTGCCGAGCTTCCAGATTTCTACGCGGCCGGCGAGTACGACCTGGCCGGCTTTGCCGTGGGGGTGGTGGAGCGGAGCAGGATCGTGGACGGGGCCTCCGTCCGCCCCGGCGACGTTATCCTCGGGCTGGCCTCTTCCGGGCTTCACTCAAACGGGTTTTCGCTCGCGCGGAAGATCATCTTCGGCGTGATGGGGCTCACGGTTCACGACCCGCTTCCAGGAATCAACCGGACGGTAGGCGAAGATCTGCTTCTTCCCACGCGCATCTACGTGCGCTCGATCCTGCCGCTCCTCGCCGAGGTGAGCGTGCGGGGGATGGCCCACGTGACCGGGGGCGGAATCACGGGAAACCTTCCCCGCGTTCTCCCCGAAGCGTGCCGGGCGGTCATCCGGCGGGGGAGCTGGGTGGTCCCGCCGGTCTTCTCGCTGCTCATGCGAGAGGGGAAGGTGGCGGAGGCCGAGATGTTTCGGACATTCAACATGGGGATCGGGTTCCTCCTCATCGTCGGACCGGCGGATGTGGAGGCCGTGAACCGCCGGCTCCTGGCGCTGGGGGAGCAGGTCTTCCAGATCGGCGAGGTTGTCGCTGGGGAACGAGGCGTGGAGTATGTCCAGGTCTGAGCCCATCCGCCTTGGAGTGCTGGCCTCGGGCCGGGGGTCGAACCTCCAGGCCATCATCGACGCCATCGAAGGCGGTCGCCTCGACGCTCGCCTGGCTGTGGTGGTCTCGGACAGGGCTCCAGCCCAGGCGCTGGAGCGCGCCAGAAAGCACGGGACGAAGGCGGTCTTTGTGGATCCCAAGGCCTATTCGGGGCGCGACGCCTTCGATCACGCCGTCCTGGCGGTCCTGGAGGAGCACCGGGTGGAGCTGGTCTGCCTGGCCGGCTTCATGCGAATTCTCACACCGGCCCTGGTCCGCGCGTTCGCTGGTCGGATCATGAACATCCACCCGGCGCTGCTCCCGGCCTTCCCCGGGCTCCACGCCCAGCGCCAGGCGCTGGAGCACGGCGTGAAGGTGGCGGGCGCAACGGTCCACTTTGTCGACGACGGCGTCGACACGGGGCCGATCGTTCTCCAGACCGCCGTGCCGGTCCAGGACGATGACACGGTGGAGACACTCTCAACGCGTATTCTCGCCGAGGAGCATCAGATCTACCCCCGCGCCATCCAGCTCTTCGCCGAAGGGCGCCTGTCGATCGTCGGCCGCCGCGTCGTCATCCGCGAGGGACCATGAGGCTTCGGATAATCGGGTTCAGCGTCAGCCTCATTCTCGCCACCCTCTCGGCGCCGCTCGCGGCGGCTGCGCAGCCGCCCGCGAAAGTCCCGCGCGTCGGCCTGCTCTCGGCGGGTAACCCTCCGCCGCGCGACCCGTTCCGTCAGCGCGAGGCGTTCGAGGGCGGCCTGCGCGATCTCGGCTGGACCCCGGAGACGAACATCGTCATCGAGTACCGCTACGCGGAAGGCAAGATCGAACGGTTGCCGGAACTGGCGGCGGAGCTGGTGCGGCTCCCCGTGGACGTGATCGTGGCGCGCGGTGCTTCTTCCATCAGCGCGGCGCGGCGGGCGACCCAAACGATCCCGATCGTCATGTCCGCCACCCAGGACCCGGTGCGTGAGGGCTTCGTCGTGAGCCTGGCGCGCCCCGGCGGGAACATCACCGGGCTCACCCTCCTCGCGCAGGATCTGGACGGCAAGCAACTCGAGCTGCTCCGCGAGACGGTACCGAGACTCGCGCGCGTCGGAATCCTCAGGAACGTGAACATAGCGTACTACGAGGATACGAGGAAGCAGATCGAGGCGGCCGGGCGGGCGCTGAGGCTCGAGATCGTTGACTTCCCGATCAGCCGGCGCGAGGATTTCGTCCCCACGTTCGCCGGCATGAGCCAGGCGCGCGTGGGTGGTATCCTCGTTCGCACCGACCCGCTGATCCTCGAGCCGAACCGCGCTGAGGTGGTATCGCTCGTGCTCAAGAACAAGCTTCCATCAATCCACTACTTTCGCCTGTTCGTCGAGGCCGGGAGCCTCATGTCGTACGGCGCGAGCATCGCCGAGGTCCACCGGCGCTCGGCGACGTTCACGGACAAGATCCTCAAGGGCGCCAAGCCGGCGGACCTGCCGGTGGAGCAGCCCACGCGCTTCG
>CAYJUC010000393.1:0-3778 GCA_964372605.1 uncultured bacterium
TCGTCCGGTCGCAGATGGGCCCCATGCTGTGGACGATGGCGATATCCTGCTCGAGGATCCCCCAGATCCCCGTGAAGTTTCGCGTCCGTTGCATGCCGCGGTCCAGGAGGAAGTCGTTGTCCTTGTTGGCCAGTGTCCGGAACGTCCCGGGCACGATCCGCGGCGTGTTCCAGGACCCGGCCTCGAGGAGGGCCTGCTCCGCGTCGTTCAGCGGCCGGTCGCGGTGGAAGGTGAAGTCGAAGACCCATGTCCGGTAGTCGTCGATCGGCACGTAGGCGTGAGACCAGCGGGGGAACTGCGGATTCGGAAGCAGCGCGTAGGTCGGCAGGAGCCAGTGCGTCACGCGCCAGAAGTGCTGCCCGTTCCCCGCGTTCCGCCTCGACCCGTACAGGCAGCCGTACTCGGTCTCCTGGACGGTCAACTGGGGCGCCCGGTCTTTCTTCCACAGATCGCCTCGTACTTGCCTCTTGGGCAGGTCACTCTCCTCGTCGAATGTCTCGTGGAGGAAGGAGACGTGGGAGCTGTCCAGCTCCCCTTCGAGGGCCTGCGCGTAGTTTACCTCCAGCATCCACTTCGAGACGCGGCGGTGACTGTCCGGGGCCAGCGCCCACTCGAGCTGCGGCAGCTCGGGGATGGTGTCCTTCGGCCCCAGGTAGGCCCAGATCACACCGCCCCATTCGCGGGTCGGGTAGGCGGGGTGGCGGACCTTGTCCTTAAAGGTAGTGTCCGGTGGCTCGTTGGGCATGTCCACACAGCGGCCTTCCACGTCGTACTTCCAGCCGTGGTAGACGCAGCGCAGGCCACACTCCTCGTTGCGTCCGAAGTAGAGCGAGGCGCCTCGATGCGAGCAGCCCTCTTGGAGCAGCCCTACCCGTCCCATGGTGTCCCGAAAGGCCACCAGGTCCTCGCCGAGGAGACGGATGCGTACCGGGTCACAGTCGGGTGAGGGAAGCTCTGAGGGCAAGAACGCCGGCAGCCAGAAGCGGCGGAACAGCTCCCCCATCGGCGTCCCGGGCCCGACCCGGGTCAGGAGCTCGTTGTCTTCGCGCGACAGCATGGTCTCGGCTCAGAACTCGAAGGCGCGGACGCGGCCAAGCCCGAGGAGATCAGTGGCGGACTGGACTCGGGTGATGGGCAAGCGGCGGGCTTCCCTCGCGTCGCCCCCCTCGAGCGTCGTCCCGCCGATGACCTTTTCCATCGCCGGAGCTTCCACCGACTGCTCCACGCCCGAGGCGCCCGTGCAGACGATCGCATCCGCGCGCGGGGAGGTGAAGATATCGGCTGTATCCACCGAGCGGTCGTTCAGGAGCACCGTCTTCATCCCCAGCTCCTCGCACCGCTCGCAGGTGAGCATGTGGTCCACCACCATGTGCCCGCCGCCCCCCTTCGTCAGCACCACTCCGTCAGCGCCCAGCGCGTAGCGGGCGAGCTTTGCAGCCATGGCCGCGCCGCGCTCTTTCTCTCTGAGCGTCGATGGCGTCGTGGTGAGGACGATCCCGGCGAAGTGGAAATCCCGGCCGTGCCGCCGGATCAGCTCGAGCGCGACCGGGTTGTTCACGTGCCCCCAGGTCACGTTGCGCCGGCAGGCCGGCGTGTCGTAGATGCCGTTCACGATCGCCCCGTTCAGGAGCTCGTGTGGGTGGAGCAGCGTGGGGAGCATGGACCGGGCCTGGCCGCCGTAGAAGAAGATCTCCCGCAAGTCCTCGATCGCCGACACCTGGCAGATGTACGCCACCCGCGGGAGGCGACCGTTTCCGGACGGGTCGCCTGGCGTCGGGAGATCTGAGACTTCGAGCGCGTCGGGCTCGATGCCGCGCGAGGCCTCGGCCAGGTAGACCGCCGCGCGCAGTCCCGCCCGGAGCAGCGCATGCCCGAACGGGACACGGCCGATGCCCTCCGCCGGCGTCGGGAGCAGGACCACGTGATGGAGCGCCGAGAAGGGGGTCAGGGCCGCCACCGGGCCGCTCATGTCCACCACGGACTCGAGCCCGCCCAGGCGCTCGGTCACCTCGGTGACGGCCAGCCCGCGCAGGATGTTGGTCTTTCCCTCCACGGGAGGCGTGAGCCCTCCGGTCAACCCAGGGAAGACCTCGCCCGGCCCGCTGACCTTGACGCGGGCGTCCTGGATGTCCGTGATGCGCACGATGCGGCACTCCTCGCCGGGGTGCGCCAGGGCCAGGTCCATCCCGCCCAGCCGCTCGTCCTCCAGGAGCCTCGCCGAGAGCTCCTCGCGGTTGATCGTCAGGACGTGGTCGGAGAGCCCGGTCTCGCGGCCGAAGCGCACGTCCCGGATGTCGTAATACGCCAGCTCCATCTGCATGTTTAGCCTCGCTCCATGGACTCCCTCACCTTGATCCTCTCCCCCTGCCAGGGGGAGAGGGAAGGGTGAGGGGGCGGTGTTAGCGCTCGACGGCGAAGAGCCGCGGTGAGTCAACCGGAGTAGTCAGCGCCTCCAGCGCGCGCAGGAGCAGGCGCCGCCGCATCTGCCGCTCCTCCGGGAGGTCGAGCCCCGGGTTCCCCACGGGATGCGGGATGGCGACCCCGGACAGGATGCGGTTGGCCCCCACCATCTCGGCCACGTTGGTCAGACAGGTCACGAGCACCGTCGGGATCCCTCCCCGCTCCAGCTCTTTCGCCATCGCTGCGCCGCAGCGAGTACCGGTCCCTCAGGTCGCCGTGAGGATGACACCGTCGGCCCCGCCCTCCCGAAGCTCCCGCGCGATGCTGGTGCCGAAGCGCCGGGCATTCTCCACCGTGGTGTTGTTCCCCATCGTGCAGAACCACCACGGGAAGAGGCGGCCGATGCGTCCTTCCAGCTCGAGCGCCCTGGCAGCGTCCAGCGGCACGATCCTGTCGGGGTCCGCGCTCGCGAAGCTGACGTCGAACCCGCCGTGGATGCACTCGTAGGTATCCGACGTGAGGTCGGCGCGATCGACGGGGTAACGGAGGTACTTGGTGGCGCCCCACGCTTCGAGCCGGTCGGGGTTCCCCCGCGCCACGATCCCACCCTCGGAGACGAGGGCGATGGTCGCCGCCGCGGGGTCCTTGATCGGCGGAGGCGGCGGGACGCGGTCCCAGCGCGGCGGCGGGATCTCGGTTGTATAGCTCTCCGCCCGGAGCTTTGCCAGGAGCATGGCCACGCCGCGGCGCGCCGCGGTCTCCTCGACCACGCTGTTGACCAGGATGCCGCGCGGGATGTAGCCGTCCGCCGCCGGCGCGACCGCCTCCCCGCGCAGGAGCTTCGAGGCGAGCGCCGCCATCCGGGCCACCGCCTCCTCCATTCCCCGCACAGTCGAGCCCGCCGGGACGATGTGGGTGTGCCGCCGGTACAGCTCGACGCCCGGGCTCTCCGGGTGCATGGCGGTCACGGCCGGGATGCCGAGCGCCTTGCCCATGGCCTCCGAGATCGCGCCGCACGCCACCCCGTAGCGTCCGGCCGCGAACGCCGGGCCGGCAATGATCAGGTCGGGCAGCCACGGGCGGGCGAGTTCCACGGCCTCGGCTCCCGCGCGTTCGGGGTCCGAGGCCACATAGTTGTCCCCGCCGATGAGCGTCGCCACCACCAGGGCCTCGGGCGCGAGCGCCGCCTGCAGGAGCTGCCCCGGCCCGATCGCCCCGGGCCGGATCTGAAGATGGGCATCCGCCTGCTCCTCGCCGCCGATCTGCCCGAAGAACTGGTTCACATAGTGGAGCACCCGGAATCGCGCCATGTTCTCCCCCTCCTCTTCCTCGCAGAACGCAATGCTAGCGCATGGGCCGGGCCCTGGCAACGCGCGCG
>CAYJUC010000394.1:0-2287 GCA_964372605.1 uncultured bacterium
GGGGACACCCTCGTCGGCTTCAAGTACCGCCTGCTGGACGAACGCGCCGCGCTCCCGGCCCTCCTGGGGTCGCTCACGTTGCGCCTGCCCACGGGCGACGCCGAGCGGGGGCTGGGATCCGAGGACGTGGATGTGGGGCTCCTGGGCGCGATCAGCAAATCGTTCGGCCCCACCACACTCTTCGGGCACCTCGGGTACACGTTCGTGACGCGAGATTCGGATCTGAACTTCTGGACCTTCAACGCCGCTCTCGAGTATCGGGCAACGCGGCTCTGGACCCTCGTCGGTGAGGTTGTCAGCGCGGTTGGCGAGTCCAAGGCGGCGAACATCGTCGTGCTACGTCTCGGGGGCATTTACTCGCTTACCGACCGGATCAAGCTCGACGGTGCCGCCGGCTTCGGGGTGACGAAGGAGAGCCCGGACGTGATCGTCACCGTGGGGGTGACCATTGTCTTCTGAAGCGCGCGTGTCCTCGCAGACGGCCAAGGGGCAGGAGATCGAGGACCAGAGCTTCGCGATCATCGACGCGGAGGTCGGCCCGCATTCCTACTCCGCCCTGGAGTGGCCTGTGGTCCGCCGGGCCATCCACGCCACGGCCGACTTTGAGTTTGCCCGGTCGAGCGGATTGATCTTTCACCCGCAGGCCATCCGGGCCGGGCTCGCCGCGCTCCGGGCCGGGAAGCCGGTGATCGCCGACGTGGACATGGTGCGCGTCGGGATCAACATGGCGCGCCTCTCGAAGTACGGCGGATCGGTTCACTGCTTTATCAGCGACCCTGATGTGATCGAAACCGCCAAGCGCCAGGGGACGACCCGCGCTGTCATCTCCATGCGGAAAGCGGCGCCGCTGATGGATGGCGCCGTCGTGGTGAACGGAAATGCTCCGACGGCGCTCCTGGAGGTGGTGAGGCTGGTCAGGGCGGGTGAGGTCAGGCCGGGGTTGATCGTGGGAGTGCCAGTGGGGTTCGTCTCTGCCCCGGAAGCCAAGGAGGCGCTCCTGGGGCTCCCCGTCCCCTACATCACGAACCCCGGCCGCAAGGGCGGCTCCACCGTGGCCATCGCTATCGTCAACGCGCTGCTTGCCATCGCCGAAGAGCACCCCCTCACCCTGACCCTCTCCCCCGCCGGGGGTGAGGGGACCGAAAGAGCTCCCTCTCCCTCCCCGAGGGAGAGGGCGGGGTGAGGGTGCCGAGTGCGGACGCGAATAATCAGGAACGGGATGGCTGAGGCCCCCGCGAAGAAGAAAGGAATGCGGACCGGGTTCACCACCGGGGCCTGCGCCGCGGCTGCGGCCAAGGCGGCCGCCAGTGCGCTGCTCTCAGGGCAGGTTGTGCGGGAGGTTGAGATCGGGCTCCCCATCGGCCAGCGCGTGACGTTTGCTGTGGAGCGATCCGAGCGACGCGGCGACTCGGCCGTCTGCTCGGTGATCAAGGATGCCGGCGACGACCCCGACTGCACCCACGGCGCCGAGATCGTCGCGGAGGTGTGGCTGACCGACGGCGGCGCGGTGGAGGTCGAGGGCGCGGAAGGGGTGGCCCGGGTGACGAAGGCGGGGCTGGGAATCGAGATCGGGAAGGCGTCCATCACCAGGACCCCGCTCAAGATGATCGCCGAATCGGTGCGGGAGGCGCTGGGCCAGCACGGGCGTCCCGGCGGCGCGAGGGTGGTGATCACGGTCCCTCGCGGGCTCGAGATGGCCAAGAAAACCCTGAACGAGCGGCTTGGGTTGCTCGGCGGGATCTCCATCCTGGGGAAGACCGGGATCGTGCGTCCCTACTCCACCGCTGCGTTCAAGGTTTCGATCGCCCAGGGGATCGACGTGGCGCGAGCGGCCGGCCTCGGGGCCGTGGTCGTGACCACCGGAGGCGAGAGCGAGAAATTCGCCATGCGGATCCTCTCCGATCTCCCCGAGACGGCCTTCGTCCAGATGGGCGACTTTGTGGGTTGGACGCTCCGCTACTGCCAGAAGACGAAGATGCCCAGGGCGATCGTCGCCGGGATGATCGGCAAGCTCTCCAAGATCGCCGACGGGATGATGCACACCCACGCCCGCCGCGGTTCCGTCAACCTCTCCATGCTGGCCGACCTGGCCGGGGAGTCGGGAGCCCCGTCAGAAATCCAGGAGAAGATCCGGAGCGCCAATACAGCCCGGGAGGCCCAGGAAATCGCCGTGGCCGCGGGGATTGCGGGTTTCTTTGACCGGATCTGCCAGCTCATCTGTCAGCACTGTTCCGCCCACACCCGGGGAGAGGTGGCCATCGAGGCGATCCTGACAGATTTCGAAGGG
>CAYJUC010000394.1:2387-3765 GCA_964372605.1 uncultured bacterium
GAAAGTCTGGATCGTGGGCGTGGGGAATGACGGGGCGGCCAGCCTCTCAGAGACCGCGCTCGGGCTGATCGAGAAGGCCGACCTCCTGATCGGCGGGGAGCGGCTCCTGGCATTCTTCCCGGAAACCACGGCGGAGAAGCTGGCGATCAAGTCCAACCTTGACCAGGTGGCGGAGCAGATCAAGGCCGGATACGGGACCCGGCGGATCGTGGTGCTGGGGACCGGCGATCCGAACTTCTACGGGATCACCCGGACGCTCACCGCCCGGCTTCCCAGGGAGTGGTTCGAGGTGCTTCCCACGGTCTCCGCCATGCAGTGGGCCTTCGCCAGGATCACGGAGCCGTGGGACGACGCGGTCTTCATCTCTGTCCACGGCCGGCGGCCGCTCAGACCGCTCATCGACCTGGTGCGGCAGTCGAGGAAGGTGGGGGTCTTCACCGACGAGGTCCACTCCCCCCCGGCCATTGCGAAAGCGCTCCTGGCCGAGGGGATCGCCGGCGTCCGTGCCTGGGTCTGCGAGGAGTTGCAGAGCGAGAGGGAGAAGGTCACCGAAACCGACCTCGAGACCCTGGCGACGATGACCGTCTCCCCCTTGAATACTCTGATCCTGATCCGCGACGACAATGACTGAGGAAGAGGATGGCTAGCTGGACGCCGGGGATCCCGGAGGACGAGTTCCACTATCGACAGCCCAAGCGCGGCCTCATCACCAAGACCGAGGTGCGCGTCCTCTCCCTGGCGAAGCTCAGGGTCAGGGAGGACTCGGTGGTCTGGGACATCGGGGCCGGCTCCGGCGCGGTAGCCATCGAGGCCGCGCTGATCGCCCGGCGCGGCGCGGTGTACGCGCTCGAGAAGAACGCCGAGGACATGGATCTGATCCGGCAGAACATCGAGAAGTTCGGGGCGCGGAACGTCACGGCGATCAACGCTCGGGCGCCCGAGCGTCTCGACGAGCTGCCCGATCCCGACGCCGTCTTCGTGGGCGGGAGCGGCGGGGAGATGCGGGAGATTCTCCGGGTCGTGGGGAAGCGTCTCCGGCCCGGCGGACGGATTGTGGTGAACGCCATCACGCTCGACAACGCCCATGAGGCTGTCACCGGCATGAAAGAAACGGGGTTCGAGGTGGAGGCGGTGCTGGCCCAGATCGCCCGCTCGCGGCCGCTCCTCGGCATGATGAGCTTCGAGGCGCTGAATCCCGTCTACATCATCACCGGCAGACGCCCGGGGGAGTGACTCGGTGCAGCTCCAACTTGTTCCGCCTAAGCCGGTCGCCGCGGGTCCTGTCCCGGCGAGCAGCCCCACCAGCGGGGCCACCCCCGCCCTGTGTAGGGACCCCCGGCCCCGCCGCTGGGGCGCCCCGCTCGCCGTGCCACCCGCG
>CAYJUC010000395.1:0-3759 GCA_964372605.1 uncultured bacterium
CTTTGCCAACCCTCACGGACGGGCGTGGCGAAGCCCGGGTGCCCGTCATTGCTCAGAGGAGGAATCGTCATGGGAGCCGAAGCGCGACTGAAGGATCTGGGCATCACCCTTCCCGAGCCGTCAAAACCCGTCGCAAATTACATCCCCTCGGTCCGGGTGGGGAACCTGCTCTTCCTCGCCGGCCACGGGCCACTCCGCGACGGCAAGGCCACGGCCCGCGGCAAGCTCGGCAAGGACCTTTCCGTCGAAGAGGGCTACAAGGTGGCCCGCGAGGTTGGGTTGAATCTGCTGGCCTCGGCCCGGGCCGCCCTCGGGAGCCTGGACAAAGTCAAGCGGCTGGTCAAGGTGCTAGGGATGGTGGCCTCCGCCGAGGGGTTCAACGACCAGCCGAAAGTCATCAACGGTTTCTCCGACCTCATGGTGGAGATATTCGGCGACAACGGCCGTCACGCGCGGTCTGCTGTCGGGATGGCGGAGCTCCCCATGGGGATCCCCGTGGAGATCGAGATGATCCTGGAGGTGGAGTAGCAGGCCTCAGGCTTCCGGCAGGTGGCGGTAGACGCCGGGGAACGGTTCCCGCAAGGTCAGCGCCAGCGCCACGATCGGAAGCGACGCCAGCAGCCCGAGGAGGCCCAGGACGGCGAAGCCGAAGTAATCGCTGACGACGCCGCCGAGCATCGGAAAGAGCAAGCTCAGGACGGCGCCCGCCGAGTCCGCCATACCCAGCGCCCTGCCCCGAATCAGCGGGTGAGTCGTGTCGCCGATGAGCGCCGTCATGCCGACGAACGTCCCGGCCCATCCGATTCCCACCAGCACGATCCCGAACGTGATGATCCAGTAGCTCGCCGACAGTCCGGTGATCAGGGAGCCGATCCCCGAAAGCAGCGCTCCCACGATCAGCGTGATCCGCCGGCCCTGCCGGTCGGCCAGCCACCCGAACGGAATCATCGGGGCGAACATGCCGATGGAATGAAGGGCGATGGCCCACGCGATGCCCCGCATATCGTGCCCGTGATGGCCCAGTACCACCGGGACCAGGCCCATCATCATGGTCATGTTCCCCCAGGCCAGGGCGCAGGTGAGGACGGCCACCAGGATCGGGTAGTACCGCAGCATTCGCCCGAGGCTCATCTCACTGAACGGGTAGGACTCGACAGCGGGACTGTCCGGCGACGTCGAGAGCCCGGGGTAGAACGCGGCGAGGTTTTCCCCGATCTCCTGGGGATCCGGTCTGGCGGAGAGGATCAACCACGCCCCGCCCACCATGAAGATCGGAACGAGCAACCACGATCCGACCTCCGGCTCGAAACCGAGGGCGCGGGAGAACGCATAGGCCAACACCATCACGAGCGGGCCCGCCAAAGCTCCCACGACGTGCCCGCTCATCAGATACCCGACGCCTTCGCCTTTGCGGCCCGGGGGGAACATGTCGGTGGCTGCGACGCGGATCTGGTGGCCGACCGAATACCCCACGCTGAGGAACCCCAGCGCGGCGAAGAACAGCGGGAGGGACCGCATCGCTACCGCGTAGAACACGACCACACCGGCCGCACCGGCCAGGAGGAGGGCGCTGACCAGTGGGGGACGTCGGCCATACCGGTCCATGAGACGGCCCACTGGATACGAGAGGACCATCCTGACGAACGCGTTGAGGCTCTGCGGCATCCCGGCGAAGGCCAGCGAACCGGTGAAGACGACCATCAGGGGAGGCGCCAGGGACAGGTAGGTGATGAAGGCCATGGAGAACACCGCGGTCGCCCCCGCCAGATAGAGCGTGTTTCGCCGGACGACCGCGGGAATGGGAAGGGAATTTATCTGTCCCGAACTTATCTGTCCCGAATAGAGAGCCATCGCGTCGTATTCTGAGGCTCCGCAAGCGCGGCGTCAACCATGTCGAGCGGGCTCAAGCGGGTGACAGGAGGGTGGGGAGGGCCTCCAGCGCCACTCTGATACGGGGGCCGTACCAGGAGAGGAGCTTCCCGTCCACCAGGTGGATGCGGCCGCTCCGGACGGCGGGGATCTCCGCGTACGGCTCGAACTCCTTCGCGTGGACCTTCCTGAAGCGGTACGGCTCGTCGGGGAGAAGAATCACCTCGGGGGCGGCCGCCGCCACCATTTCCAGCGTCACCTCGGGATAGCGATCCGGGAGATCGGCGAAGACGTTGTCTCCCCCGCAGAGCGCCAGCATGTCGTGCACGTAGGTATCGCGGTTCACGGTCATGTAGGGGTTGCGCCAGATGGGGCAGAAGAGCCTGACCGGGCGCCGCGCCCGCCCCAGGTTCACCGCTTGGCGGTACAGCGGCTCCAGCTCCGACAGGATCACTTCGGCCCGGGCCTCGGTGCCCGTCACGCTCCCCAGCTCTCGGATCATCCCGATTCCCTCCCGCACCGTCCGCGGGTAGGTGACGAACACGAGGATCCCCCACGCCCGGAGTTGCTCCACGTGCTCCTTGACGTTCTCCTCGATGTTGGCCACCACCAAGTCTGGGGCCAGGGCGCGGATCAGCGGGAGCTTCGGATCCTTCTCCCCGCCGACCCTGGTCTTGGATGCCACGCCCTCGCGGGGCTCCACGCAAAAGTTGGTGACGCCGACGACCGCCTCGCCCAGCCCCAGCGCGAAGAGCGTCTCGGTGACGCTGGGAATCAGGCTGACGATGCGGCGGGGCGGGGCCTGGAGTGTCAGAGTCTGGCCGGACGCATCGGTGACCGGGCCGATCATTTCCGCTTCGCGCTGAGGCGATCGATAAGCGCCGCGATCTCCTGAAGGCGGGCGCGAACCTCGCCCTCGGCCTTCGCCAGCTCCTCCGGGGATCCCCCCTTCTCGACGGCGTCCTCGTAGTTCGTCACCGCCACCCCGAATACCCTCAGCATCCGACGTGTTTCATCGCTCGGCATGGCTCACTCCTCCGGCAGCTCCGCGAGATCCTTCCAGACCGGCTCTCCCCCGGGCTTGAAGTTCCGCGTGTTGACGAAATGCATCCCGTGATGGAGGTTCACCTTGAACTTCCCGCCCCCGAATCGGTCGCCGATGAACTTGACGGGATCCTCCAGGAACGGATCCATCTCCGACGACGGGAGCCTCGCCAGCCGCTTGAATCGGATCGTGCCCATCCACGGCTCCTGGACCAGGATGGTCGCGGTGAACTCCGGCCAGACCCCGGCAAACTCTTCCAGGATCGCTCTCTTCGTCGGCCGCTCGACCCCCCGATTCGCCAGGTTCTTCTTGAGGTACGGCTCGATCAGCTCCCACGCCCACTGCGCGATCACGGCCTCACCATTAACACGCCCATCCAGACCCGTCAAGGCGAGCCGGAAGTGCGCCGCGCCGGTGTATAGGGAATTGAGACTTGCGCGACTATGGCCGTTCGTTTACGCTGCTTCAGCAGAGAGGCCAGGGCATGGTGAGCGTTCAGACGAGCCCGCCGATCTCACATGCGGTAGGGTCCGAAGGCCGTCACCAGAGCTCCGTCTCGGCCGTCCACGGGACTGGCCCACCAGGGCCACCCAAGCCGCGACTCCTCGACCGGGTCCCACGGCTCATGGCCATCCTCCTGTACCGCGCGGGACTTCGCCTGTTGGAATGCTGCCGCCTTCGAACCGACCTCCGGCAAGGTGCGGGCTGGGTCGAGCTGCCCGGTGCGCTGACGCGTAAGTACCCCAACGGCCTTGGTTTTCATCCGACTGAGCAGTCGCCGCGCCCACACAAATTCTGTTGCTAGAATCGCCACCCCGAGCGGGATCACTACTATGGCGGGCCCC
>CAYJUC010000396.1:0-3742 GCA_964372605.1 uncultured bacterium
GCGTGAAATTTCTCTTCGGGCATCGTCTTGAGCGCGAGCTGGCGGAGGGGCAGGTACGAGCAGTGCGCGAGCTCTTCCACCATGACCACCTCGCCCAGATCGCCGATCGCCTTGTTCACGACGAACTCGGGCCACGTGCGGAGCGGGAGATCGAACACGCTCAGGTGCCTGGCGCGATGATCCAGCCTGGCCTTGTCGACGCCGAGCTGGGCCGCCATCCTGGCGAAGCGCACGTGGTGCCCGTATTCCTCCATGGCGATCCGGCAGGTGAGCCATTTGTGGTAGGGGGTCGGCGCGAGCCGGATCGCCGGCTCGTCGAAGGTCTCGGCGCCGGCGATCTCGTTGACCGCGTGGCTGATGACGATCTTCGCCACGGCCTCCTGGTATTCGGCCGGCATCTTCAGGAGCTCGCGCGGGTTCTTGACCGTTTTCGTAAAGACCTCTTCGCTCATCCCGTCTCTCCCGGTGACAGCGCCCCTCTACAGGCGATAGAACCTCCGCGCATTGTCGTCGAGGATCTTCTTCTTGGCGGAATCCGAAATGTCGTTTCGCTCGCGGAGCGCGCGCGCCGTGAAGCGCTCGCGGTCGGCGTGGGGAATGTCCGAGCCGTACAGGAGATGCTCCTCGCCCATGAGGCCGACGACGTGCGGCAGCAGCGGGTCATCGACCTCGCAGCCCACATACACCTGGCCGCTGCGCAGGTAGTCGATCGGCTTCTGCTTCATGGCGAGCGCCTCGGGCATGTGCCGCTCGAAGAACTTGACCTGATGCTCGATGCGCCCGGTCAGGAAGGGGATCCACTCGCACCCCAGTTCGAGGAACGCCACGCGCAGGGCCGGGAAGCGGTCGAGCAGCCCCCCGACGGTGAAGGCGGTGAACCCCATGAGCAAGGGCATCGTGAACGGGACGATCAGGGATTCGGGAAGGGCGGTGTACATGTTCGCCAGCGATGGGACGGACCACCCGACGTGGACGGCAACCGGCAGGTCCGCGGCCTCGGCGGCGGCAAAGAACGGGAATAAGCTGGGATGATTGAGGAGCTTCTCTCCCGCCGTTCCAAGAATCACGACACCGACCGGATCGAGCTCGGCCTTGACGCGCCTGAGTTCGGCGACCGCCGAGTCGACGTCGTCGAGGTTCACGACCGCCACCCACTTGAGACGGTCGGGAGCCTTGCCGCACCGCTCGGCGATCCAGTTGTTGTACGCGCGACAGAGCGCGGCGCCGTACGCCGGATCCGCCGTGAGCGGGAGCAGGAAGAGCGTGGGATAGATGACCTGGAGGTCGATCTCCTCCTCCTGCATTTCGCGGACGCGCGCGGTCGGGTCGCGGAGCTGGTTGCTGTCCAACGCTCCCCCGGTCCTGTGCCCCAGATGTGTCTTGACCCCGCCGGACCCTGTCGGCGTCCCGATGATGTGGCACCCTCTCCCGCTGTACCGGGGAAAGAGGTGTCCGTCGATATGCCAGTAGTCGCGCTGCCCGGACCTCGCGGCCTGCGGCCGGCGGGGCCAATAGGCCGGATCGAGGTACTGGTCGCCGAAGGTCTCCAGCGATTCGAGCACGTGGGCATCCGCGTCGATCACCGTCATTGCTCACTCTCCACTCGCCATCAGTCGCCCGCGTAAAAAATAAATCCAAACACGAGGGCACTGTAGCGCCCGCATCCGAGGCTTGTCAACACTTCATCGCCCCCAAGGCGCGAAAGCGGGAGCCGGGGCGGCAAGCACGGGCCTTGACTGAGGCGATCCCGCGGCGTATATGAGTCATCGGAGGCACAGGGCGTGGAGCGGCAGAGGGTATCGGAAAAGGCGCTGGCGCTGAAACGGGCGGTTAGTTTCGAACCCGTCCGGGCGCGCGCGTTCATCGAACGCGGGGACTGGACCGATCAGACGATAGGGGGCCTGTTGAAGGAGCGGGCTAGGGCCGCGCCCGACAGGCCGGTCATCATCGCGGGCGACCGAACCGTCGCGTACGGTGAGGCCTTCGCGACCGCGCAGCGTATCGCCGGCGGACTCTTGTCGCTGGGCCTGAGCAAAGGCGACGTGGTCGCCGTGCAACTGCCGAATACGCTGGAATACCTCTTGACCTACCTCGCCCTCGCGCTCGTCGGCATCGTCATGGCGCCAATTCACGCCGTGTACGCGCTCTCCGAGGTCGAGCCGCTGTTGCGCCACAGCCGGGCTGACGCGATCCTGATGGCCGACCCGGAAGCGGCCCGGAGAGCGCTCGCCCTTCAGGACACGCTACCGGATCTGAAGCATGTGCTTTCATTGGGCACGCCCCCGGGGGACATCATCGCGTGGGATGAGGTGAGACGCCGGGAGCCGATAAAGGATGATGCGGATCTCGCGGATGCCGCCGATCCGCTGCACATGGCGTTCACCTCCGGCACCACGGCCGGTCCCAAGACGGTCCTCGTGACCCATCAGACCGCCCTCAGCACGATCACTAACTCGGCATCACCCCTCGGCCTGCGCGGGGACGACATCATCCTGTCGATTCCCGCGTTCAGCCACATGTTCGGCATGGCGGTGGCGAACCTGGCGCTCAGCTGCGGCGGCGCGCTCCTCCTATTGCCCCAGTTCCGGCCGGATATTTTTGCCGAGATGCTCCACCGGAAGAAGCCGACTTTTCTGTTCGCTGCGCCGGCCCACGTCGCGGCCTGCCTGAAAGCCGGTATGTTCCAGGGCAAAGACCTGTCGTCGCTCCGCGCCGCGTACTTCGGCGGCGCGGTGTGCCCGCCGAATCTCGCCGAGTCCTTCGAAACACTCATGCCAAACGGGACGTCCAACCAAATTTACGGCATGACCGAAGCGATGCTGATCAGCTTCACCCGGCCCGGCGATCCCGGGGAGGTGCGCTATCGCACCGTGGGCAGAGCCGTGCCGGGACAGGAGCTGCGAGTGGTGTCCGCCGGCGGCGAGCCCCTGTCACCGGGTGAGGAGGGCGAAATACAGGTTCGCGGTTCGGGCGTGCTGGCGGCCTATCTCGACAATCCCGACGCCACCGGCGCGGCGTTTGCCGAAGGCCGGTGGCTCCGAACCGGCGATCTGGGCCATCTGGACCAGGACGGCAACGTGACCATCACCGGCCGGCTCAAGGACATCATCAACCGCGGCGGCATCAAGATCAACCCTTTGGACATCGAGGCGCTGATCAACACACATCCGAGCGTGGAGCTGTCGGCCCTCCTGGGGGTACCCGACGAGGTTCTGGGCGAACGGATCTGCTGCTTCGCCCAGCTGAAGCCGGGAAAGTCTCTGACCCTCGACGAGCTGCGCGCCTGGCTCACAGATCAGGGGCTCGCCAGACGCAAGTGGCCCGAGCGGCTCCAAATCGTCGACCAGATGCCGCTGACGCCGACCCGGAAGGTGATCAAGGGTCGCCTGACAACTCCATTGCCTTGACTGCATCATCTGCCGCGATTACACTGTCTCCCGCCACGGCCCGCCGGAGCGGCCGCGGGAAAGGAGAGACGCGATGAGGTTGGCAGTCTATGACGACAACAAGGTCGGGGTGGTCAAGGATGGGCAGGTCGTGGATGTGAGCGACCTGGTGGGGGCCGGGGATGAGGCGTGGCCGCCGGTGGCCGTCATTCGCCTGATCGCGGGGTTCGACCGGCTGCGCCCCCGCCTCGAGGAGGCCCTCAGAAGCCGGCCGGGAACGCCGATGGAGCGCGCGCGCCTGAAGGCGCCGGTCCCCTTCCCGGGCAAAGTCATCGCGGCTCCGGCCAACTACCGCC
>CAYJUC010000397.1:0-3733 GCA_964372605.1 uncultured bacterium
CGGGCGTCGTTGACGTCCCGCTTGTAGCTCACGCCCAGGATCAGGATCGTCGAACCCTTGAGGCTCCGGCCGCGCTCGTTGAGGGTCTCCGTCACGAGAGACACGACGTGGCGGGGCATGAAACTGTTCACTTGCTGGGCGAGGTCGATGAAGCGCGGCTCGAAGCCGTTGATGCGTGCCTTCCAGGACAGATAGATGGGATCGATCGGGATGCAGTGTCCCCCGAGCCCCGGCCCCGGGTAGAAGGGCATGAACCCGAAGGGTTTCGTGGCCGCAGCGTCGACGATTTCCCACACGTCCAGCCCCAGCGACCGACACATAAGCGCTAACTCGTTGACAAGGCCGATGTTCACAGCCCGGAAGGTATTCTCCAGTAGCTTGACCATCTCGGCCGCCTGGGGCGATGAAACGATGATGACCTCTGGCGATATCCGCGCGTAGAGTTCCGCGGCCAGGTTGGCGCACGCCCGGGTTACTCCCCCCAGTATCCTCGGGATCTTGGCGGGAGGGTGCTCCTTATCCCCCGGGTTGATCCGCTCCGGGGAGAAACACAGATGAAAATCGCTTCCGACCTCGAGCCCCGTCAATGCGAGCGACGGGAGGACCACCTCAGCCGTAGTTCCGGGATAGGTCGTGCTCTCCAGGACGACCAACTGACCCTTCCGGAGTCGCGGGCGAATGGCCTCTACCGCGCTCACGATGTACGAGAGGTCTGGAGCCTTCGTCTTGCTGAGGGGAGTCGGAACACAGATCAGGACGGCATCCATGTCCTTGAGGAGAGAGAAGTCCCCGGTAGCCCGCAGCCTCTCAGCCTTGACGGCAGAGGCGAGCTCCTCGCCGGAAACATCCACGAGATAGGAACATCCGGCCTGAACGGCATGGACCCGCGCCTCGTCCACATCGAATCCGGTCACCCGGAAGCCCGCCTTGGCGAACTCGACGGCCTCGGTGAGGCCCACGCAGCCGAGGCCCATGACTCCTACCTGAGCCAGCCCGGAACGAATTCGTTCCTGTAATGACATGGCAGTTACTCTACCGTGACGCTCTTGGCGAGGTTCCGGGGTCGATCGACGTCGCACCCGCGAAGCACCGCCATGTGGTACGCGAAGAGCTGAAGCGGGATGACGACGAGGCAGGGCATGAGCCACTCGCTGACAGCCGGCAGGACCGGAAACGTCCAGTCGACGCGGGGCGGGATTGCCTCGTCCCCCTGGCTACAGACGGCGAGCACCGTGCCCTCCCGCGCTTTCACCTCTTCGATGGTCGAGAGCATTTTCGCGTGCGTGACCCCCATCGGGGCCAGCGCGATGGTGGTCGTCGTCTGGTCTACGAGGGCGAGCGGGCCATGCTTCATCTCTCCCGCCGCAAATGCTTCCGCCCGCACATAGGCGATCTCTTTCAGTTTGAGCGCCCCCTCGAGCGCCACGGGGTAATACACCCCACGCCCGAGGACGAAGAAGTCCACGCTGGCCTGAAATCGCTCCGCGAGGCGGTGGACCGCCGCCTCCTTGCCCAGAAGGTCCTCCGCCAAGGCGGGCAGCCGCGCCAGATCCGTGAGGAGCGCGCGCGCCTGCTCCACGGAGACCACGCCTCTGGCACGGCCAGCCTCCAGCGCCATCAGGAAGAGGGCCACGATTTGAGCCGTAAACGCCTTGGTGGAGGCCACGCCCACCTCCGGGCCCGCGGACGTCATGAGCACGGCGTCGGCCTCCCGGGTCATGGAGGAGCCCGGCACGTTGCAGACCGCGAGGGTTCGCACTCCCCGCGCTTTAGCCATCCGGAGGCTCCCGAGGGTGTCCGCCGTCTCTCCGGACTGGCTGATGAAGATGCCCAGATCGCTCGGCTCGATGAGTGGTTCCCGGTACCGGAATTCCGAACTGATATCCACGTCCGCCGGGATCCGCGCGAGCCGTTCAAAGAGCCAGCGACCGATCAGGCCCGCGTAATGGGCAGTGCCGCAGGCCACCAGGGATATGCGCCGCGCCTCCCGCCACTCGGCCGCGGAAGGGAGACCCTCCAGGTGGACCTCTCCGGTTTCCACCGAGACCCGGTGGCTCAGACTTCTCCGGATCACGGAGGGTTGCTCGTGAATTTCCTTGTGCATGAAGTGGGGGTGTCCGGCGCGTTCGGCCTCTTCGGACGTCCAGCCGATTTGCGCGGGCTTCCGGGAGACCGCCTCACCGCCGCGGGCGGACCGAATCTCTACGGCGTAGCTCGAGAGGATGGCCAGCTCGTCTTCTTCCAGGGGCACGACCGTGCGGGTGTACGGGGCGAGAGCGAGAACGTCCGAGGCCAGAAAGTGCTCGCCCTCGCCGATCCCGATGAGGAGGGGAGGGCTACCGGATCGGGCGACCACAATGGCGTGAGGGGCGTGTTCGCTCAAGATGCCCAACGCGTAGTCCCCCCGGAGGAGGCTGATCGCCTTCCCGACGGCCCCCTCCCAGCTCCCGCCCACATGCTGCTCGAGCAGGTGCGCCACGACCTCGGTGTCGGTGTCGGAGCGGAAGATATGGCCTCGAGACACCAACCACTCCCGGAGTTCCCCGTGGTTTTCGATGATGCCGTTGTGGACGACGGCAATGGATCCCGTGCAGTCGAGATGGGGGTGGGCGTTTTTGAGCGACGGCTTGCCATGGGTCGCCCACCGGGTGTGCCCGATGCCGACATGACCCGGGAGGGGCGCCGTCCCGTTGTCCGACAGGAGATTCTGGACGTAGCCGACCGTGTGTCGGACCCGCACCTTGTCGTCGGCGAGCACCGCTATGCCGGCGGAGTCGTACCCGCGATACTCGAGACGGGTGAGGCCCTCGGTGATGCCGTGATAGGCTGTCCGGCGACCCACGTAGCCGAAGATTCCGCACATGATGTCAGTCCCGCAGGCCACACTGCTCGATTTTGTAGAGCAACGCCTTATAGCTGATCTTGAGGCGCCGGGCGGCTTGGACCCGGTTCCAGCGCACCTGGTCGAGCACCTCTTTCAAGGCCGCCCGCTCGGCTACCCGGGCCGCGCGCCGCGCGATCTCCTTGAGCCCCAGACCGTTGTCGAGCCCCAGACCGTTGTCCCCGGCCGGCGGCTGGCTGCGCGGGGCCGGGGCGCTCGGGGGGGCGGCGGAGGGGGTGGGCACGGCGGGGCTGACGGGTTGCTGCTGCCGGCTCGTCAGCTCCTCGGCTACCCGCTCTTCGTTTCCCAGCACCACGATGCGCTTGACGACGTTGTCGAGCTCGCGGATGTTCCCGGGCCAGTGGTAGTCCATGAACCGCCGCATGGTCTCGGCCGAGACCGCCCAGCGCGACCGCCCGTACTGGCGGGCGTACTGCCCCAGGAAATGCTCCACCAGGATGGGGATCTCCTCCCGCCGTTTCCTGAGCGGCGGGATGAGGATGCTCAGGACGTTGAGCCGGTGGTAGAGATCCTCCCGGAAGGCGCCGTGGGCCACCGCCTGGCCCAGGTCCTTGTTGGTGCAGGCGATCACCCGCACATCCACCCGGACATCCCCGCGGCCGCCCAGGCGGGAGAACTCCCCGTCCTGCAGGACGTGCAGGAGCTTGGCCTGGAGCGGCAGGGGGATCTCACCGATCTCGTCCAGGCACATCGTCCCGCTGTCCGCCAGCTCAAACTTCCCGGGCTTGTTCCGGTGGGCGCCGGTAAATGCCCCGCGCTCATAGCCAAACAGCTCGCTCTCCAAGAGCTCCAGGGGCAGGGCCGCACAGTTCACCTTCACGAACGGCCGCT
>CAYJUC010000398.1:0-1783 GCA_964372605.1 uncultured bacterium
CCAGGAAATCGCTCCCGAAGATCGTGTCCTTCGCGTGCGTGTCGAGGCTGTCGTTGTCGCGCATGA
Source organism: uncultured bacterium (assembly GCA_964372605.1). GTDB lineage: Bacteria > Methylomirabilota > Methylomirabilia > Rokubacteriales > CSP1-6 > CAYJUC01. The sequence continues at coordinate 67 of CAYJUC010000398.1, forward strand.
CCGCCGCGGTCCCGCCCTCGGCGGAGACGGTGTGGCTGCGCATGGGGTACACCTTGGAGAGGACGGCGACGGAGAGCCGGTTGGACTCCTCCGCCGCGGCAATGGCCGCCCGCAGACCAGCCCCCCCGCCTCCGATCACAAGCACGTCGTGTTGGTACCCGTCATCACCTGGCATATTGCTTCATCCCGTCTTCGTAGAGATCGCCCCCGTGGCAGTCGTTGACGACGATGGCAGGGAAACCCTCCACCTCCAGGCGCCTGATGGCCTCGGTTCCCAGATCCTCATAGGCGATGATCTCGGCTTTCTTGATGAACTGCGAGAGCACGGCGCCGGCGCCCCCAACGGCGCCGAAGTAGATTCCTTTATATTTCTTCAGCGCCTCTCGCACCTCCCGGGAGCGACTCCCCTTCCCCATCATCCCTTTGAGCCCCAGGGCAAGGAGCCCCGGCGCGTATTTGTCCATGCGGCTTCCCGTGGTGGGTCCAACGGAGCCGATCACCATGCCCGGACGGGCCGGAGACGGCCCGGTGTAGTAGATGATCTGCCCTTTGACGTCGAACGGGAGCGGTTTGTCGTTCTCGATCAGCGGGAGGAATCGGGCGTGGGCGGCGTCGCGGCCGGTGTAGAGCACGCCGGTGATGCGCACGCGGTCCCCTGCCTTGAGAGCCTCGACATCGGCGTCCGAAAGCGGGGGCACAACCTCCTTGATGCCGTCGGCCGCCAGCTTGATCATGGCGTCTTTCTTCCTGCCCCCCTCACCTTTATCCTCTCCCCCTGAGGGGGAGAGGCGGGGTGAGGGGAATCATAGCGTCACTTCCTTGTGCCGGTGGGCATGACACTCAATCGTCACAGCGACGGGGAGGCTGGTGATGTGGCACGGGTAGGTCACGATGTGGACTCCAAACGCCGTCGTGTCGCCGCCGTACCCCTGGGGGCCGATGCCGAGCCGGTTTGCCCTCTCGAGAATCTCCTTTTCGATGGCGTCGATCGTGGGATCCGGGTTCGGGCTTCCGATCTCCCGGAACAGCGCCTTCTTCGACAGAATCGCCGCCTTCTCGAAGGTCCCACCCACCCCCGCGCCGACGATCAGCGGCGGGCAGGCATCCGGCCCGGCGGTCTTGATGCATTCGAGGATCCAGTCCTTCACGCCCTCGATGCCGTCGGCCGGGGTGAGCATCTTGTACTTGGAGCGATTCTCGCACCCGCCACCTTTGGCCATGATCATCACCCTCACCTGGGGGCCCGGCACCACGTCCACGTGGATGACCGCGGGGGTATTGTCGCCGGTGTTCTTCCTGTCGAAGGGAGATTTGACGATGGATGCCCGAAGGTAGCCCTCCGTGTACCCCTGCCGCACGCCCTCGTTGATGGCGTTATCTAGTAGCCCGCCGGCAATGTGGACATCCTGCCCCAGCTCGACAAAGCAGACCACGAACCCCGTGTCCTGGCAGTAGGGAATCAGCCGCGTCCTGGCGAGCTGGGCATTGTCCTTGAGCATCTGCAGCACCTGCCTGCCCGCTGGCGAGCGTTCGCTGGTCAGGGCCCGATCGAACGCCCGGAGCATGTCGGGCTCCAGCTCGTAGTTGGCTTCCATGCAAAGCTTCTTCACGGCATCGCTGATCACCGAGACGTGGATTTCTTTCATCACCAACCCCTACAGCCCCAGCTTGTCGACGAGCTCTTTCTCCTCGGAGGGGGGCACGCCCCCCTTCCGAA
>CAYJUC010000398.1:1883-3718 GCA_964372605.1 uncultured bacterium
AGCCCGCGCTCGAACGGTGGCTTCATTATATTCCCAGCTTGTCGACGAGCTCTTTCTCCTCGGAGGGGGGCACGCCCCCCTTCCGAACCTCCCCCCTGGGGTTGCGCGGGCTAAGCCCGCGCTCGAACGGTGGCTTCATTATATTCCCAGCTTGTCGACGAGCTCTTTGACAGCGGAGGCCGAGCGCTTGAGCGCCGCCTCCTCCTCCGGCAAGAGCTTGACCTGGACAATCTGTTCGATCCCGGCGCGACCCAGCTTGACCGGCACCCCCACGTAGAGGCCCTTGATGCCGTACTCGCCGTCCAGATAGACCGCGCAGGGAACGATCTTCTTTTTGTCCCGGAGGATCGCCTCCACCATCTCGACGACCGAGGCGCCCGGAGCGTAGTAGGCGCTCCCCGCTTTGAGGAGGTTCACGATCTCCGCCCCGCCGTCCCGCGTCCGCTGGACGATGGCGTCGATCCGCCCCTTGGGCAGGAGCTCCGTAATCGGGATGCCGGCCACGGTGGAGTAGCGCGGCAGCGGCACCATCGTGTCGCCGTGGCCGCCCAGGACGAAGGCCGTCACGTTTTCCACCGAGACGGAGAGCTCCATCGCGATGAACGCGCGGAAGCGCGCGGAGTCGAGGATTCCGGCCATCCCGATCACGCGCTCTCTGGGAAGGCCCGAGACTTTCCAGGCGAGCTGGGCCATGGCGTCCAGCGGGTTCGTCACCACGATCAGGATCGCCTTCGGCGACTGGCGAACCACCTCCTCAGTCACGCCCCGGATGATCTCGGCGTTCTTCATGAGGAGGTCGTCCCGGCTCATCCCCGGCTTCCTGGCCAGGCCGGCGGTGATCACGACGATGTCGGAGCCGGCCGTCGCTTTGTAGTCGTTCTCCCCGGTGAGCCGGCAGTCGTAGCCGTGGACCGGCCCGGCCTCCAGGAGGTCCAGCGCCTTCCCCTGCGGCAACCCGTCGATGACGTCAGTCAGGACCACGTCCGCCAGCTCCCGCTCCACGACGTACTGGGCGACGGTGGCCCCCACGTTTCCCGCGCCGACCACAGTGACTTTGGGACGCATCACAGCGTCTCCATGTTCTTGATGATGGCGGTGGCAAACTCCGAGCACTTGACCTCCTTCGCCCCCTCCATGAGCCGGGCGAAGTCGTAGGTGACTACTTTCTGCTGGATGGTCTTCTCGAGGCCCGAGATGATCCGGTCAGCCGCCTCGGCCCATCCCAGGTAGCGGAGCATCATCTCTCCGGAGAGGATGACGGACCCCGGGTTCACCTTGTCCTGGCCGGCGTACTTTGGCGCGGTGCCGTGGGTGGCCTCGAAGAGCGCGTGACCCGTGTCGAAGTTGATGTTTCCGCCTGGCGCGATCCCGATCCCTCCCACCTGGGCCGCCAGCGCGTCGGAGAGGAGATCACCCGTCAGGTTCATAGTGGCGATCACGTCGAACTCGTCGGGGCGGGTCATGATCTGCTGGAGGAACGCGTCGGTGATGGCGTCCTTGATCAGGATCTTCCCGGCGGGGGGGTGCCCCCCGCACTCCTCCCAGGAGACCACGCGGTCCGAGAACTCGCGCTTGGCCAGGGCATACCCCCAGCGCATGAACGCGCCCTCGGTGTACTTCATGATGTTGCCTTTGTGGGTGAGGGTGATGTTCCGGCGGTTTTCCGCGATCGCGTAGCGGATCGCGGCCCGGATCAGCCGCTCCGAGCCCTCCCGGGAAACCGGTTTGATCCCGATGGAGGAGCTGTCGGGGAAGCGGATCTTCTTCACGCCCATCTCCCGCTGGAGAAGCTCCACCATCTTCCTGGCCTCGGGGGTCCCGGTCTCCCACTCGAT
>CAYJUC010000399.1:0-3693 GCA_964372605.1 uncultured bacterium
CATACACTTTGCGTCGTTCGGCCTCCACGAGGTCGGCGGCGGCGGATGCGCGACGCCCGGCCTTCAGCCCCACTCAGCGTTCGCGCGCTCCTTGACAGGTTCTTCATCCGCGCCGTATCCTGCCGCTATCACCTTTCTGAGGGACGGGGCTGGCCAGACGCCGGCGCGAGTCGCGTCCCGGCGCGGGAGGAGCGACCATGAGCAGCGACAAGATCGACACGATCCGGTCGTCCAGTAGCGGCACGGCAGGGCGAGCCGTCAGCGAGGTGCGCGGCCAGCGCCTCGTCCTCGACTCGTCGGCGCACCCCCAGCCGGACGCCCTCACCAACAGCGAGGCCTTCCTGGCCGGAATCTCCTCCTGCGGCGTCACCCTCATCGACGTGTATGCCAAGGAACACGGCGTGCCGCTGAGGCGGATGGACGTCGCCATCGAGGGATTCCGAGCCGCCGCCGACCTGACCCGCTTCGCAAGCATCACCATGCGGTTCGAGCTCGCGGGCGTGACCCAGGCGCAGGCGGAGGCGCTGGTCGAGACCTACCGGAACCGCTGACCCCTCTACCGTACGGTCGCGGCAGCGACCGCAGTCAAGATCGAAGTCCTGGCAGTTTCCGCCTGAGCGTGATCCAACCCGGTGGAAAGCCGCTTACCCCGCGAACCGGTACCCCTGGCCGTGCGCGGTCAGGATGTACGCCGGGCGCTCGGGGTCTTTCTCGAACTTGTGCCTGAGGCGGAGGATGTGGGTGTCCACGGTCCGGGTCGTGGGATACCGCTCGTAGCCCCAGACCTCGTCCAGGAGCCGGTCGCGGGTAATCACTTCTCCCCGGTGCTCGACCAGATAGCGGAGGAGGTCGAACTCCTTCCGGGTCAGCCGCACCTCCTTCCCCCCCTTGAAGACCTGGCGCCCCCGGAGGTGGATCCGGACCTCGCCGAAGGCGAACTCCTCGAACTTCTGCCGCGGCCCGGGCCGGCGGAGCACCGCCCGTACCCGGGCGAGCAGCTCCCTCAGCGAGAACGGCTTCGTGACGTAGTCGTCGGCGCCCAGCTCCAGCCCGAGCACCCGATCCACCTCCTCTGCGCGGGCCGTCAGCATGATGACAGGCACATCCAGACCCTTCTGGCGCAGCGCGCGCAGGAGGTCCCAGCCACTCATCTGGGGCATCATAATGTCGAGCAGGATCAGATCCGGCGCCTCCTTGAGCGCCAGCGCCAGGCCGTCCTTGCCGTTCCCGGCCGAGAGCGTCTGGTACCCCTCGAAGCGGAGGTTATCTTCCAACCCCCGCACCATCTCGGGCTCGTCGTCCACGATCAGGATCCGCGGCATCCTTACGCCTCACGCCTGAGCGGGAACCGCAAGGTGAAGCGGCTCCCCGCGCCCGGTCGGCTCTCCACTGTCACCCGTCCCCCGTGGGCCTCCGCGATGTGACGCACCAGAGCCAGCCCCACCCCGCTGCCGCGCCGCCCCTGGGTCTCGCTTCGCCCCACTCGATAGAACTTCTCGAAGATCCGTCCCTGCTCCTCGCGCGGAATCCCGATCCCCTCGTCTGCGACGGTCAGCGCGAGATGACCGGCCTCGACGGTCCCTTCCACCTTGAGCGACTTCCGCTCGCCGGAATACTTGATCGCGTTGTCCACCAGGTTGGCTAGTGCCTGGCCCACCGCGTCGGCGTCCATCGGAACCTCGGGGAGGTCCGGGGCGATGGCCACCTCCACCTTGAAGCCCTGTCGGGACAGGACGTAACCGAACGCCTCGAGGGTCTCCCGGATGAGCGGCTCCACGGCCGCGGGGCCGATCTCGTAACTCCGGCGCCCCCCCTCGATCCGGGAGAAATCGAGCACGTTGTCGATCAGGCGGGAGAGCCGCTCGCTCTCCCGGGTGATGACGCGATAGTACTCCTGGCGCGTCGGCTCATCGGCCAGCCGCCCCATTTCCAGGGTCTCGGCGAACATCCTGATGAGCGAGAGCGGGGTCTTGAGGTCGTGGGAGACGTTGGCGACAAAGTCGGCCTTGAGCCGGGCCATCTCCGTCTCCCGTCTCACGAGCCGGTAAGTCGCCACGAGCCCGGCCACGATGACCAGCAGGAGGAGACCGAAGGCGATGGTGAAAATAGTAATCTGACGGCGGACCATTTCCCGCGGGGACATCCCGGGCGGCTGGTAGAGAGCCACCCGCCACTCGGGGAGCGCCTCTCCGAAGGTGGCCGTCACGACCCGGCTGACGCGGTCCAGTGGCTGGGGGCTCCAGACCGGTCGGTCGTGGCTGTCGATCACGGCGAGGAAGGTTTTCCCCTCGCGCCCGCCCAGTGTCCTCTCCAGCACATCGCGGCGGAGCACCTCGAGGTTTCGGGACAGTGCCACGAGCACCGGTGTCCCTGCCCGGGTCTTGAGAACCGCTGCGAGGATAACCTGATCTCCGGCAAGGAGGTGGCGCCGACCGCCTCGCTCCCAGAAGCCCTGGGAGATCTCAGCCAGGAGTCCGGCGAAGAGCCCGGCGTCTTCCCCCGACCGGCCGTGCGGAAAGAGGAGCTGGCCCCGGCGGTCGAAGAGATAGAGGCGGTGGATCAAGGGCACGCTCGCGGGAATCTCTCGGAGGGCGGCGGGGACAAAGTCCGGCCGCTGAAGCACGGCCTGGATGCGCTCCAGGATCTCGTCTTCCAGGCGCGAGAGCGCCATCTCCGCCTTTTCCGCCGCCATGGCTGCCATGTCTCGAGCCCGCTCTCTCAGAAGCAGCTCGGCAGAGGTTTCCCACTGACGCAGCGAGAGGAAACCGAGCACGGCAAGGATCGCGGCGGGAAGCAGAATCGCCAGCAGGGCGAAGGCGAAGAAGCGAGCCAGCGGGGAGCGGGGAGAGCGGATGATCATTCCCTTTCGGCCAGAAGGCGACGGACCACCGACTCGGTCTCCTCGTAGGCGCCTTCGCCGATGTGCTGGTAACGGATGATCCCCTGCCTGTCAACCAAGACCAGAGTCGGCCAGGCCCGGATGCCGAACCGCTTCCAGATGGTGGCGTCGTTGTCCTGCACGACCGGGTAGCGGATTCCGGAGCTCCTGGCGGCAGTCACGACCTTGTCGTAGGGCTTCTCCCAGAAGAACTCCGGGGTGTGCACCCCGACGATCGTCAACCCCGAGCCCTCGTACTTTTCGTGCCAGGCCCGCAACTGCGGGACCACGTTCTGGCAGTTGATTCAGCCGTGGGTCCAGAACTCCACCAGCACGACGCGCCCTTTGAGCCCGCTCAGGGTGAGGGGCGGGCTGTTGATCCACGGCGCCCCGGCAATCTCCGGAGCCGGTCGGCCCAACCTGAGCGCCTGGCCGCCAGCCGGCGGGACTGTCCCTGCCGTGAGCCCGACCATGAGGAGCGCGAACAAGAGGGCGCGCTGGATCCGTTGAGAGCCCTCCCGGTCGGAGGCGGCCGCGCGCTGGAGCCGCCGCTTCGCGAACCGCCGCGCCCAATCCACGAGCCGGATGCTCAGCAGGACGCCCAGCGCCACGGCGTACCAGTAGGGATCGTTCACCCCCTTCTTGGCGAGCCACAGGTAGTGCAGCACGCCCAGCAGTCCGATCACGTAGACCAACTTGTGCAGCCGTCGCCAGTTGGCGCCGCCGAGGCGCTTGACCATGCGCGTCGTGGAGGTGGCGGCGAGCGGCACCAGCAGGGTCAGCGCCAGCATGCCCACCGTGATGTACGGGCGCTT
>CAYJUC010000400.1:0-3652 GCA_964372605.1 uncultured bacterium
CGCCTCGTCCATGCAGATGTCTCAGGTGGCCGCGTGGCCGTCGGTGTAACACGAGAGCAGGCTCCGGTGCCCCATGTGCTTGTCACACTCGCAGTAGCAGTAGAGCTGGTCGAGGGTGTCGGGGATCTCCCGCGCGACCCGGTGCGCAAGGGCGGCTTTCGCGACGAACAGCGCCGGGTCGAGCGTCGGCCGGGTCTCGCGGCGCGCGACAGCCGGAACGACATTGCCCGGCGAACGCCCGAGACCGCTCGTAGCGACGTGCGTCGGCGGCGCCTGCGCGCGCCAGGCGAGCACGACGCCAGCGACCGCGATTACCACCAGCGCGCCCAGCCCCCAGTATCGAGATGCCCGGCGCTTGGATCGCCCAGCCCCACCCTGGCGCTTGCCCATCACGCTCCCCCTTGAGCGAGTCCCGGAACCCTCACCGGACCCGTTCCCCGGCCCTGAAGAGCAGGACCGGCACCGACGCGCCCTTCAGTACCCCCGCGGCCACGCTTCCCAGGAGCAGGCGGCCCAACCCGCTGCGGCCGTGGGTGGCCATGGCGATGAGGTCTGCCTGCTCCCGACCGGCGAAGGCGGCAATCGTCTCCGCCGGCTTCCCGAACTTAACGGCGCACTCCGCTCGCAGCCCCTTGCCCCACAGTGCCTCCGCCACTTTGGCCAGGTACCGCTCCGCATCCCCGCGCCTGAGCGCCATCAACTGGTCCGGCCGAGTCGGGGCCTCGCTCAGGGCAGCGGAAGCCAGGGGCTCAACCGCGTTGAAGAGGACAATCGTGAGGTCGCGCGGACCGGCCAGCCGCTCCACCACGGGGAGAATGGCCTCTGCCGACTCCGACCCATCGAGCGGGACCAGGACCTTCCCCGTGGCCCACGGCTTCCAGGCTGACTGGCCCCGCATCAGGAGGACGGGCACCTGCACGGCCCGGATGACGGCTTCGGCCACGCTCCCCAGGACCAGACGGCTCAACCCGCTCCGGCCGTGGGTGGCCATGGCAACCATCTCCACCCCATACTCCGCTCCCGCCTGGGCGATGGCGGCTGCGGGCTCCTCATGCCAGACGCCCCAGCGGGCTCGCTTGACGCCCCGCCGCTCCAGCCGCTCCGCGACCGCCTTCAGATAGGTCTCTGCCTCCCCCACGGCGCGCCCCTGGAGCTCGCTGTCAGCAGCGGCAAGGCTCGGAGGGCCCGGGAGGGCCCGGACCAGAATCACCTCAGCCTCTTCTTCTTTCGCCCACTCCTCCGCGACCGGGAGAATGGTCTCAGCCAGGGGCGACTCATCGAGTGGAACCAACAGCCTCTTCATGGTGAGGCCCTCCTTGTCTCCCTCCTCCGGCCGCCCCCCATCGGGATCACCCCAACACGGGAGAGGGTCGAGCACCGTCAACGCCGCGTGGATTGCAAGGAATTTGCCAGGGCTAACCCTTTGTAAACTCAGACTTCTGATCTCCACCTCGCCGCCCCCTCCTGTCCCTCTCCTGGGACAGGTGGGGCACGACAACCCCACGATGGCGAACGGCGGCCCCCCTCCGGCCGAGAGCTCCCGCGGCCGCAGGCCGGCACCGTTTATCAGCAACACCACCCACGCTACTTGAGCATCAGCTTCAGCACGTTCTCCCCGGTGTGGGAGTGGTCCTCGTCGTCTGCGTCGTCCCAGACCGAGATCCCGAAGTAGTAGGGGCGCGCCGGATCCTCGAACTGGACGTCGTTCTCCTTGTCCTCCGTAACCCGGACCCGCTTCAGCTCAAGGGTCCACCTTTCCTTCTCCCACACCGCCCCGCTCTGGATGTCGCCGCGCGAGCCGACGAAGGGGGCAAGGACCTCCCGGGGGAGGCGATCACCGGGCTTGAACTTCCCATAGTCTTTAATCTCAACTGCGTCCTTCTTCAGGAGGATCGGCCCCGGCTTGACCCCCTCGGGGAAGGTGTACTTGGGGCGCTTGGCCTCCTTGTCCCAGTTGTCCTCGTATCCTCCGGCGGTCTTGGGGTCGGACCGGCGCGCCGACTGCGGATCGTCCTTCTTCAGCTCGTGTGTGAGGTACTGGTCATCGGCCTGCCCCACCGGGTTCATTCGCTGGGGCTTGTGGAACCAGTAATCGATCCGCTCGCCTGGGGCGTTGGTCTTGAGGGAGAGTTCTTTGTCTACCTTGTGGCAGGCGACCGTGCACCCCTTCTTGGGGAAGTCCTTGATGTTATTGTGGATGTCCCATGCAAGGGCGAAGTAGTCTTCGTTTCCCTTCGTCTTCTTCCACTCCTTGCCGTCGAACTCGTAGAAGCGGGAGAGGCTCATGGTCTTGTCTGGCCACTGGAAGAGGAGGTAAACATCTTTGTCCGTGTAGAGGGCCTTCAGGTTGATTTCCACCTTCCCCTGCGGCCCCTCCGAGGCCGTCACCTTTGTGGCCCGCACACTGTCCCAGACTTTGTCCACCTTGCCGTCGATCTTGGGAGCCTCGGCGTCCTTCACCTTCTTGGCCGCCACCTCGATCTCCGCCGACCAGGCCGAGCCTGCCGCGACCAGGGCGGAGACCATCAGCATCGTGAGCATCGCCATAACCCGTCTCATCGCAGACCTCCTTCGCGTATGGGGCTCACTCCTCACCGCCGGTCCCCATTGGGTGCCGAGCCCTTGAAGCGACCGACCGGCTGGGCCGCTCCTCCTCGAACGGAGAGGAGATAGGCGATCAGGTCAGCCATCTCACCTCCCTTCAAAACCGGCCAGGCCACGTTCTCCTCCACCATCTTCTCTTCCATCTTGGAGGCGTGGTTCCACATCTCGGTGATGACCGCCAGAGGAGTGTCCAGCTTCTCCACCTTTGCAAGGTCAGGTCCCACCTTTTCGCCGACGCCCCGGAGGGCGTGGCAGGTGCCACACCGTTTTTCCTTGTACACCGCCTGCCCCCTTTTGGCATCGCCGGGTGGGTCGATGAACTGGAAGAAGTAGAGGTAGCTGATGAGGTCCGACATCTCCGTCTCGTTGAGAGAGGGGACGTCGATCCCCCGCTCGGCCATCTTGGCCCACATCTTGGGGCCTTTGTTCCACATGGACCCGGTGATCCTCATGAGGCTCCCCTTGAGCTTCTCCCCGAGGTCTGGCCCTACCTTCCCACCGTGCCCTCTGACCGCATGGCACTCCACGCAGTGCTTCTCCGTGAAGAGTTTCTCCCCCCGCTTGGGGTTCCCTGGTGGAGCGTAGACACGTTCAGTTCCCCCTCCCACGCTCCGGATATAAGCCAGGAGGTCAGGGATGTCGTTCCCTTGGAAGGTGGGCCGGGGAACCTTCTGCTTCTCCATTGCCTCAGCCATGGCCTTTCCCCGTTGCCAGAGAGCGGCCGTCAGGTGAAGGGGGGAAGCGTACCGGCTATACTTGTCCAGCGCGGGGCCAACACTCCCGCCTTTCCCCCCGAGCGAGTGGCAGATCTGGCACCCCTTCTGGCTGAAGAGGCGGGCGCCGACCGCCGCGTCGCCGGGAGGGTCCAGGGAGCCGAGGTAGTAGAGGAAGGCGAGCAGGCTCGCCATCTCCTCCGGCGTAAACTTGGGGCGGGGAACCCGCTTTTCTTGGAATACATGCTCCATTCCGGGAGAGTGGTTCCACATCACGCCGGCGATCTCAAGAAGCGGGCGGTTCAGGATCCCTCGGCCCAGGTCGGGCCCCGTGG
>CAYJUC010000401.1:0-3640 GCA_964372605.1 uncultured bacterium
CAGAGCGGGGGCTGATGGAGGCCATCGAGGTGGTCCAGTGCTTCAACACGGTCACGAAGATCGCCGACGCGCTCCAGCTCCAGCCCGACTTCTACCCCCGGATCACCCGCTGAGGCGAACCATCAAAGGAATCGCCTTTGACATGTACGGCACGGTGGTGGATGTGGGAAGCGTGGCCGAGGCATGCAAGGAGGTCGCCCCCGACCCCGCCGCCTTTGTCGCACAGTGGCGCGCCAAACAGCTCGAGCACACGTTCCTCCGGACTCTCATGGGAAGGTACCGGGATTTGGGGGCAGTATCGGAGGACGCGCTGGAGTTCGCAATCCAGCGCTTTGGCCTCGAGGTAAGCCCGGCGCAGCGCAAGCGGCTCATGAAGGCCTGGCTCTCCCCGAGCCCGTATCCCGAGGTTCCGTCAGCCCTGCCTCGCCTTCGAAAGCGGTACCCCCTTGCCATCCTCTCCAATGGAAGCCCGAAGATGCTCCGGGCCGGCCTGGAGCGGAGCCGGCTTCGGCCCTACTTCCGATGGGTGATCAGCGTGGACTCGGTAAAGCAGTACAAACCCGCCCCCAGGGTCTACCGGCTCGCCCCCAAGGCCATGAGGCTCGGGAAAGGGGAGATTCTTTTTGTCTCCTCCAACTCCTTCGACGTCGCGGGGGCGAAGAGCTTCGGCCTCAGGGTCTGCTGGATCAACCGGGGCCAGGTTCCGTTGGACCAGTTGGGACAGCGGCCTGACCTCAGGGTGAGAAACTTTGAGGAGCTCAGGGCAGAGTTGGAATGATCCCGAGCATGGTCATGATCACGGTTTTTCCGGGTATAATCGAGCCAGGCCAGCTTGACACCCAAAGCCGGCGCGGATAGCGTCGCCGCAGGTCGCGGCGCAGGGGATCCACAGAGGAGGCGACGGTGCGAACCTACACATCCCGGAAAGAGATGGACGACCACTACTTCCAGACCCTGAAGCAGATGATCGAGAGCCAGGCCTACCGCGAGCTGGCCGCGGCCCACCTCTTCGGCTACGGCCTCCAGTTCGTCCCCCACTGGGAGGGCATCGAGTTCATCACCCATAGCCTCCACGAGGAGATCGAGCACTACGAGGCGGTCCGCAAGATGTCCATCGATCTGATCGGCGAGGACATGACCTCGAGCGTGGTGGAGCGCGTGGCGAAGCGGCCGGTGCCGTTCGCCAACTCCTGGTTCGAGCTGGCCATGGCGGCGTTTCTCTACGACCGCGGCGGCTACTGGCAGCTCAAAGAGTACGAGGACTGCTCGTTTCTCCCCTACCGGCAGATCATCCGGAGCATCATCGGCGATGAGGAAGGGCACCAGGGGATCGGAGAGCGGAACGTGATCGACCTCTGCCAGGCCGGGGGATACGACCAGGTGAAGCAGACCTACTTCGAGAAGTGGATCCGCTACGGCCTCCTCTCCTTCGGCCGCCCCAAGACCGAGGGGAACCGCTTCGCCATCTCCGTGGGGCTCAAAAAGCGGGATTCGGGCGAGGTGATGCAGGATTTCATCAACAACATCAAGCCCGCGGTGAAGGCCTGCGGCCTCGCCTTCCCCACCCCCGAGGCGATGGAGCTCGAGATGCCGGACTGGATCGACTGGAGCCTGGACGACGTGAAGCCCGCCGGCCGGTGAAGACCGCATGCTCAGCGCGGAAGCGGTCAAAGCCAAAGCCCGCGAGCTCGGGGCCGACGCCGTCGGGATCGCCAGCGCGGAGGTCCTGAACCGCTACCCCCCTGACCCGAAGTTCCCGCAGACCCCGGACCGGATCTGGCCCGAGACCCGCTCCCTGGTCGCCTTTACCAAGCGCATCCCCGCCGGCGCATTCCGCGCGCGCGACATGGCGTGCATCCACCACGTGGACCAGCTCGTCCTCAGGGAGATGGACAAGATCGGCTACCGCCTGGCCCGCTACCTGGAAGAGCACGGACATTACGCCTTCCAGACCGCGGCCCAGGAGACGATCTGGGAGTATAAGAACGCCTCCTACGGCGCGCTCTCCACGCGGCATGTGGCCATCGAGGCGGGGCTCGGCACCATCGGGCTGGAGCTGAACCTCCTGACCAAAGAGAGCGGCCCCCGCTGTTACACCACCGCGGTCCTGACCAACGCCGAATTGGAGCCGGACGGCGTGATGACAGAGCAGCTCTGCATCGGGGAGCCCTGCTCCCGCTGCCTTTATTCCTGCCCGCCGGACGCCGTGCGCCACTGGGGACTCGACAAGCGGGCCTGCGCCACCTTCGCCCAGGAGTTCGGCTTCGCCACCATCCTCCGCGTCTTCCGCGAGTTCGTGCATGGACCCGCGCCCGCTGAGAAGCTGGCGGCGCTCCGTACCCACGAGTGGTTCGGGATCTGGCAGGGGCTCCTCCGCGTCGTCGGGGCGTTCGGAGACTGCCCCCGCTGTCTGGCTGTCTGCCCGGTGGGGGAGGACTACAATCGCTTCCTCAAAGAGCACCAGCGGGAGATCCCGGAGAAGACCGACGAAAAGGTGGAGCGCGCGCGGGAATTGCTCGGGATCAAGAAGCGGGGTGAGCCGGTCCCGGGGATGGCGGATGGCCGGATCCGATGGATCGGGGAAAGCGGCTACCGGCCGCCCGCGAAGCGGGCCGGAGCTCCCGCGTGAGTTTGACCACGGCCGAGGTCAAGGCCAAGGCGAGAGCGCTGGGCGCGGACCTGGTGGGAATCGCCTCGGGGAAGATTCTTAATCGCCATCCGCCGGACCCGAAGCGCCCCCAGACCCCGGGGGGGATCACCGCAGAGGATTCAAAGTCCGTCATCGTCCTGGCCCGCCGTCAGCTGACCGGACTCGGGCGGCTCAAGGGGCACGACGACCGCCACAAACAGTACTCGACCGAGCTGGTCATCAGCGACCTGGAGGAGATCGAGCTCCGGCTGGTCTACTTCCTTGAGGAGGCGGGGTTCCCGTCCATCACCGTCCCCCCGGTGCACTTCGACCCCCGCCACTACGACCGCGGAGGGAACACGCGAGCCCCGCTCTCGCTCCCGCACGCGGCGGTGGAGGCCGGGCTGGGGACGCTGGGTCTCAACCTGATGCTCCTCACCCCGGAATACGGCCCCCGGGTGCTCCTGGGCGCGGTCCTCACCCAGGCTGAACTGGAGCCGGATCGGCCGCTCGCCGCCCCTCTCTGCCTCGGCGAGAGCTGCGGCCGCTGTCTCCTCGCCTGTCCGGCCGATGCGATCCTCCAGTGGGGGCTGGACAAGGGCCGGTGCGCCCCCTTCGCCTCTCCCAACGGCTTCGCCTATCTGATGGATCACGTCGAACAGATGGTCAACGCCGACCGGGAGGAGCAGCTTCGGCTCCTGAAGTCCAAGGAGTCGTTCATGGCCTGGCAGTCCATCCTGCGCGGGGTCGGGGTCTATTCCGGTTGCACGCGCTGCGTTGATGTCTGCCCCGTGGGCCAGGACTACGAGGTCCACTTGAGGGAGATCCAGGAGGAGATTCCGGAGCGCACGCCCGAGAAGGAGGCGCGGCTCCGGGAGATGGAGCGGCAACGGGAGGCGGGCGACCGGGGACCGCACTGGGCGCACTCGGCGCGCTGGATCGAGGGGCCAGGGGCTCCCTCACCCTGACCCTCTCCCCCGCCGGGGGAGAGGGAACCGAAAGGGCTCCCTC
>CAYJUC010000402.1:0-3631 GCA_964372605.1 uncultured bacterium
CCCCCCGCGAATGTTGCCGTTTCGCGCGCGGGCTCCGCCCGCGAAATCTCTCCCGGGGGGGCGGCCCGGGCGGGGGCCGCCGCGCCCCCCCCCGATTAGTACAGCCAACAAGAAACTTTGTGACCCGGCTTGATTTCCCTGAGCGCCGGATCCCTCTCGGTGCACACCGCCTTGACGTGCGGGCAACGGGGGGCGAACCGGCATCCCGGCGGGATCTCCCCCTTGAGCGTCGGGACCACCCCCTGAATCGTCTCAAGCCGGCGTTTCTCGGTCGCCGCCAGATCGATTCTCGGGATCGACCGGAGGAGTCCCTGGGTGTACGGGTGGAGGGGTTCTTTGAAGAGGTCCAGCGCCGGGGCCTCTTCCGCGACCTTGGCCGCGTACATCACCATCACCCGCTGGGCGATTTCGGCGATGACGCCCATGTCGTGGGTGATCAGCATCACCGCCATGCGGAGCTTGGCCTTCAGCTCGTTCAGAAGGTCCAGGATCTGGGCCTGGATGGTCACGTCGAGGGCCGTGGTGGGCTCGTCGGCGATGAGGAGCTTGGGGTTGCACGAGAGCGCCATGGCGATCATCACGCGCTGGCGCATCCCGCCGGAGAGCTGGTGCGGGTACTCTTTCACCCGGCGTTCCGGGTTGGACATGTGAACCAGCCTGAGCAGCTCCACGGTGCGGTTCAGGGCTTCCCGGCGCCCGAGCCCCTCGTGAAGACGAAGCGCCTCGGCGATCTGCTCCCCGCAGGTGAAGACCGGGTTCAGCGAGGTCATGGGCTCCTGGAAGATCATGGCGATCTCTTTGCCCCTGACTTTTCGCATTTGCGGGGGCGAGAGTTCGAGCAGGTTCTGCCCGTTGTAGCGGATCTCGCCTTCCACGATCCGGCCTGGGGGCTGCGGGATGAGGCGCATGACGCTGAGGGCGGTGACGGTCTTCCCGCACCCCGACTCTCCCACCACGCCGAGCGTCTCGCCCTTGTCGATGTGGAGGTCGACCCCGTCAACGGCGCGGACGGTCCCCTCGTCGGTGAAGAAATAGGTCTTGAGGTTCCTGACGTCGAGCAGCCGATCCGGCATCAGCGGTCTTCGAGGGGACCAGGCCGCCTGTCAGCCCGACCAGCCCCGGGTGATTTCCCGAAAGGCGTCCAGGGCCCGGTCGATGTCTTCGCGGTCGACATCCTTGTGGGTGACGCAGCGGATGGAGGCGGGACCGATTTGGTGGATCTTCACCTTCCGTGCGGCGCACTCTCTGACCAGCTGCTCCGCGCCGCCGGGCCGGTCCACGTGGAAGATGACGATGTTGGTCTGGACCTTTGAGAGGTCTATTCGGGGCACCAGGAGTCCGGCGATCCCCTCGGCCAGCCGCCGCGCGTTGGCGTGGTCCTCGTCCAGGCGATTCACCATTTTCTCGAGGGCGACGATCCCCGCCGCGGCCAGAACCCCGACCTGGCGCATCCCGCCGCCCAGCATCTTCCTGAACCTCCGGGCGCGGGCGATGAACTCCCTCCTGCCGCAGACGAGCGAGCCCACGGGAGCCGCGAGCCCTTTGGAGACGCAGAACATGACCGAATCCACGGGGCGCGTGAACAGGACGACATCTCGTTTGAGCGCCGCGGCGGCGTTGAAGATGCGCGCGCCGTCAAGGTGGACGGGCACCGCGTGGGAATGGGCCACCCCGGCGACATCCTGGATCTCCTCGGGGGTCATCACGGTTCCGCCGTGGCGGTTGTGCGTGTTCTCCAGGCAGACCAAGCCTGTGGGTGGAACGTGGATGTTGGCCGGCCGGATGGCCTCCCGCACCAGCTGGGGGGAGAGAAACCCGCGGTCGGTCTTGATGGGCCGGGTCTGAACGCCGCCGATCACCGCCGCGCTGGCCACCTCGTAGTTGAAGATGTGGGAATCGAGATCCAGGATCACCTCCTGGCCGGGCTCTGTCTGGCCCAGCACGGACACCAGGTTCCCCATGGTTCCGGAGGCCACGAAAAGCCCGGCGTCCTTACCCGTGCGTTCCGCCGCCAGGGCTTCGAGGCGTTTGACTGTCGGATCTTCCTCCCAGACGTCGTCCCCCACCTCCGCCCGGGCCATGGCCTCTCGCATCTCGGGGGTCGGGAGCGTGAGCGTATCGGATCGAAGATCGACTACGTCGTGCATGGGATCACCTCTGCGCGGCGCGTCCGAGTCGTTGGGACGCCCTCCGTCCCCACTCGGTGTAGGGATAGTCGTCAACCAGCTTCTTCAGCGTCCGGGCCGCCTCCTCGGGTTGCCCGTCCTGCCGCTGGATCTCGGCCAGGAGGAAGAGCGTCTCGGGCACGACCAGACTCCCGGGGTGCTCCTTCAGGATGAGTTCCAGCCGCTGGCGCGCCGCGAGCATGTTTCGCTGAGTAAAATAGTAATTGGCGACCCAGAGCTCTTTCTGGGCGAGACGGAGACGGCAGATGTCCATTTTGCCCAGGGCATCCGGGGCGTAGCGGCTCTCCGGATATTCTTTGACCAGCTTCTGGAACTCGACCAGGGCCTTGGCGGTCAGCCCCTGGTCCTGATCCACGGGCTTGAGCTGGTCGTAGTAGCTCATGGCGAGGCGATACTGGGCGAGGTCGGCGATCTGGTGGCGGGGATAAAAGGCGATGAAGGCCAGGAACTCCTTGATCGCCTTGTCGAACTCCCCGTCCCGGTAGTACGTCTCGCCGAGGAGGAATCGGGCCAGCGGCGCGAAGGAGCTATTGGGGTGGCGCTCGACGATCTTCTGAAATGAAGCCCGGGCTTCCGCATAGCGGCTCCGCCCCAGGAAGGAGTTCCCTTTCTCGTAGAGCTCAGGGGGCGGGAGCAGCACTTCGGGGGTCTGGGCGAAAAAGGCGCAGCCCCCGAGGAAAAGGAAGGCGCTCAGCGCCAGAGCGACCGAGAGACGGATTCTTGCGCGCATGGGGGAGGTATAACGGCAAGGCGGAGCAAAGTCAAGTTTCACGGCGCGAGCACCTCCAACGAATGAGACCCTTTCGCCGGTAGTGGCGTACGCCATTCCCCGTTAACCTCGGAGGGGGGCGAGCCCCCCTTCCGAAGCCTCCCCGCAGAGTTTAGAGGATCTTCTCCATCACGATCGTGTCCACCCACTTTCCGTCCAGTTTTCCCATTTCTTTCATGATTCCCACGGTCCTGAAGCCGAACTTCTCGTACAACGCCATGCCCGCTTCATTCGACGGGAAAGCGGAGAGCATCATCTTGTGGAACCCGTGCTCCCGGGCGAGTTCGACGAGCCGGGGGAGGAGCAGGCTCCCCACCCCTTTGCCGCGCCAGCTCCGCTCGACGTAGACCGAAAAGTCCACGACGTAGTCGTAGGCTTTCCGCGGGTTGTAGGGGTTCAGGCTCCCCCAGCCTACGATCTCGTCTCCCGCCTCGGCGACGATGACCGGGTGCCGTGGGCCTCGAGCCAGGAGCCACTGCCGGCGCTCTTCCAGAGTCCTGAGATCGGTCTCGAGGGTAGCGATGCGGTCCTCGATCCCCTGGTTGTAGATCGTGCAGATCGCCGCGGCGTCCGCCGGCGTCGCCAGCCGGACTCTGATCTCCATCTTCTCTTCTCGTCTCGCTGTCAGCTCCACATGCTACCACGGGTGAGTCCGGCGCGGTAGACAACGCCGGCG
>CAYJUC010000403.1:0-3616 GCA_964372605.1 uncultured bacterium
GCCCCCGAGGCGGGCGTGGCGTCAGCCCGGGTGCCCACCCCCGAGGCGGGCGCGGCGTCAGCCCGGGTGCCCGCCACCAATGACGCTCCTGTCCAGGCGCTCAGAGACGCCACGCCGGCCAGCTACACTCCCAAGCACCTGGCCGAGAAGATCCTCACCTCCCGGAGCGCGCTGGAAGGGGAGCGGAAGACGGTCACGGTCCTCTTCTGCGACCTCCAGGGCTCCACGGCTCTCGCCGAGCGGATCGGCCCGGAGCGGATGCACGAGCTCCTGAACCGCTTCTTCGAGCTGGCGCTCGCAGCGGTCCACCGCTACGAGGGGACCGTGAACCAGTTCCTGGGCGACGGCTTCATGGCGCTCTTCGGGGCGCCGGTGGCCCACGAGGATCATGCCCTGCGCGCGGCCTTCGCGGCCCTCGAGATCCGCCAGAGCCTCGGCGCGCTCAACGCCGAGCTGGCCGCCGAGGGCGCTCCCCTCCACCTGCGGATGGGGATCAACACCGGCCCGGTGGTCGTCGGCGGGATCGGCGACAACCTCCGGATGGACTATACAGCGGTGGGCGACACCACCAACCTCGCCGCCCGGCTCCAGAGCCTGGCTCAGCCGGACACGCTCCTCGCCAGCGAAGCGACCCACGAGCTGATCCGGTCCTACTTCCACTGGACGCCTCTCGGCGCGATGGAGGTCAAGGGCAAAGCTCATCCGGTACCGGTCTTCCGGGTGGAGCGGGCCCGCGAGCGGCGGACCCGCTTCGATCTCTCGCTGGAGCACGGCCTCACCGATCTCGTGGGCCGGCAGTTGGAGATGGAGCTCCTCAAGAGCCGCTGGGCGGAGTCTGCGGCAGGACGCGGGCAGGCGGTGGTGTTGATCGGCGAGGCCGGGGTGGGGAAATCACGGCTCCTCTTCGAGTTCAAGCAGTCGCTCCCGGCCGACGCCCAGGCGCTCGAAGGGCGCTGCCTTCCCTATGAAACCGGGGTCTCCTATGCGCCGGTGGTGGAGATCCTCCGGCGCTTGTTCGCCATCGACCAGGATCGGCCCGAAACGGTTCGCGAGAAGATCCACGCCGGCGTGGAGCGGCTCGGCCCCGAGTTGAGGGACACCCTCCCGTTCCTGCTGAACCTCCTCTCTCGGACTCCGGACGGCGGGGCGCTGGCAACGCTGGAGTCCGGGCAGGTCAAACGGCTCACCGAGGAGGCGGCGGTCGCCCTCCTTCTGGCCGCCAGCCGGGTGGCCCCCCTCTTCCTCGCTGTGGAGGACTACCACTGGAGCGATCAGGGCTCGAAGGAGCTGCTGGCCCGCCTGGTCGGCAGCCTCTCCGGAGCCAGGATCCTCCTCTGCTTCACCACGCGGCCAGGCGAGAAGGTTTCCGTGGAAGGACGAACCGCGGTGACCCAGATCGCCATGAACCCCCTCTCCGAGGAGGAGGCGGTGGTGGTGGCCGGCCAGCTCGCAGGCGGGGCCCTGCCCCCGGAGGTTCGGGAACTGATCGTGAAGAAGACCGGGGGCTACCCGCTCTATGTGGAGGAGCTGCTCCGCTCGCTCCTCGACAAGGGCCAGCTGGTCCGCACGGACTCGGGCCTCGGGGTGTCAGGCGCGCTCAGCGAGACCGAAGTCCCGGACACGATCCACGACATCATCGCGGCGCGCATCGATCGGCTGGAAGGGGAGGTGAAACGGATGCTCCAGCTGGCCTCGGTGGTGGGCGAGGAGTTCGACTTCCCGCTGCTCTGGGCCGTGGCGGAGACGGGCCCGGCAGAGCTCTTGGGGCGGCTCGACCAGTTGAAGGCCCAGGAGTTCGTCGACGAGACCGCCGTCTTCCCCCAGCGCCGCTACGCCTTCCGTCACGGCCTGATCCGGGAGGTGGCCTACGGGAGCCTGCTCCAGCGTCGGCGGAGTGAGTGGCACGGGTTGGTGGGCGCGGCGCTGGAGCGCCTCGCCGGTGACGCGCTCGAGGACCACCTCCCCGCCCTCGCCGACCACTACGCGAGAAGCGCGAACCGGGAGAAAGCTCTCCACTACCTCATCCGGGCAGGCGACCGCGCGGCCCGCCAGTATGCGGCGAGCCAGGCCCAGGCGTACGGGGAGCAGGCCCTGGCGCTCCTGGACTCGGGTCCCGACGATCCCGTGGTCCGTCGGCAGCTCCTTGATCGGGTCGGCGACGCCCACTTCGCGCAGGGTGGCCTGAGTCAGGCCCTCGCCGTCTGGCAGAAGGCGCGGGCGCTGGCTCAGGACGACCGCCGAGCCACGGCCGAGCTGAATCGGAAGATCGGGGTGACCCACTGGTCTCTGGGAGACCCGGACACGGCCGTCGCCCACTTCGCGGGCGGCCTCGAATCCCTGGCGAGCGAAGGCGACTGCCTTGAGGGCGCGCGCCTCTTTCAGGAGCTGGGGCGGATCAGCTTCCGCCTGGGCCGACACGACGAGGCCAACCGGTGGGCCGAGAAAGCCCTCGCCCTGGGCGAGCGGCTGATGGCGCCGGATGTGATTTCCCACGCCTCCAACACCATCGGCCTGGCGCTGGCGCGGGTGGGAGAGATCGAGCGCGGGGCCGAAGCCGTCAAGCACAGCCTCGAAACCGCCCTGGCCCACGATCTCTCCCCTGCGGCCTGTCGCGCCTACGCTAACCTGGCCGTGCTCTACACCACCATCGACCAGGATCGTTCCGCGGCCTACTGCGCCGAGGGGCTGGCCCTGGCCATGAGGATCGGCGACCTCATCCACCAGTCGTGGCTCCAGTGCATCCTGGCCGGCCGCTCCTGCAGTCTGGCCGGCGACTACAAAGAGGGCGTGAAGGCGGCCCGGGCCTCCATCGAGCTGGACCGGCGGCTCGGCCAGAAGAGCCACCTCCCGATCCCGCTGATCATCCTGGCCCAGATTCACCAGTGCCACGGAGAATTCGACGAGAGCGAGCGCTACTACCAGGAGGCGCTGATGCTCGCTCAGGACCTGGGCGAGCCCCAGCTTCTCATTCCCTGCTACGATGGTCTCGCCACGCTGGCCATCGAACGGGGAGACGAGGCCCGGGCCGAGCAGTACCTGGAACGTAGTCAGCGCCTCATGGAGGAGACGGGATGGGCCAGCGATAATCTGCTGGTTCTCCCGTTCCTCTCGTAGCTCTCACGGAGCGCGCGATGAGTGAAATCCAAACGAGTCCGAAGCCCATCGAGGTCGGCGATCCGGCCCCTCCCTTCTCGCTGACGGCCGCCCAGGGGGGAACGGTGGCCCTCGAGCAAGCGGTGAAGAACGGGCCGGTGCTCCTCTGGTTCGCGCCGGGGATGGTCTGACCCTTCTGCCGACAGCACATGGCGCAGTTGCGCCTAGGCTATCCAGAAATCAGGAAACGCGGAGCTGAGGTCTTGCAGATCACGGCCACGCCGCTGGCGCAAGGGGCTCTCTACGCCCGGCGCTTCGCCCTCCCCTTCCCTTACCTCTGCGATGGAGACTACGCGGTCCATCGCCGCTACGGTCTCACCACGAAGGGGATGCTGGCTGCTCTCAAAGGCGGACTGGAGAGCTTCCCGCGCATAGTGGCGGGGCTCGTCAAGGGAGAGCAGCCTTCCATGCTGCCGTATCTCCCCAATGGGTTGGCCTCCACCACCATGGAGCAGGCGATGTT
>CAYJUC010000404.1:0-3589 GCA_964372605.1 uncultured bacterium
GGGTAGCAGTTCGACCGGCCCACGAATGTGCTGAAGCCGCAGTCGGTGCCGGCGATCACGTTCTCTTTGCCTACGATGTTGGCGAAGCGCTCGATCCGCTGCGCGACGAGGCGCGGATGCTCGACGTGATTGGTCGCCGTGTCGATCACGCCGGGGATGAGCGCCTTGCCATCCGGCAGCTTGACCCGCTGCCACACCTCCCATTCGTGCTCGTGCCTCGGGTTGGCCGCTTCGAAGTAGATGAAAGTTGCCCGCGTCTTGAGGATGGGCTCGATGATCTCCTGGAGCTCCACGTCCTTATGATGTGGGCCGGCATAGTTGCCCCAGCAGACGTGCAGCCGCAGCCTGTCCGGAGGTAGATCGGCCAGCGCGTGGTTCAACACCTCGATGGCTGCCCGAATGTGACTCTGATGGTCTCTGAGGTCGCTCCCCTCCGTCTGGCAGTGACCGGCCATGGCCAGATCGGGCGAGTCCAGCTGCAGGTTGAAGCCGGCGTCCACGATCGCTTTGTACTCGTACCTGAGCGCGTTCGCGGCGGCCTCCAGATACGCCTCGTGAGAGGGGTAGTAGTGGTTGGGAAAATTGAAGGTGATGTGCCCCGGCGTGACGGCGCAGATGAACGCCCCGTCTTGGCTCTGGCCGCCAAGGGCCGCCTTGAAATGTTCGATGTCTCTCTGAACCGCGCCCGGATCGCGCAGCTCCATCGGCCCGCGGAGCGTGGGCAGCACGACGTGCTGCTGTGCCTGAGCGCCCCTCGCCTGCTGCGCGATTGAAGGGATTTCGGCGAGATCGGCGGCCACAAATTTGGCTGATTCGCCAAAGCCCGAATACCGCTGGGCGACGTAGTTGCTGAATCCCGTCTTGCTCATCTCACCATCGCTGATGATGTCGATGCCGGTTTGCTGCTGCTTGCCGACTACTAGAGCCACGGCCTCTTTGACGCGCGAGTTCAGTCTGGCATCGTCCACGGGCTCACCGTCCAACCGGTCCCACATCATGCGCACCAGGTCGTCAGGCCGGGGCAGGCTGCCCGCATGAGTCGTGAGGATCCGGTCAGTGCTCCGTTTCACTCCTCATCTCCTCTCAATCGGCCTTCAGAAAGTCGGGCTGTCGTCCGGGGGCGCCACGGCGAACCCGTTCACGACCAATCCGATCAGGCTATAGTGGCCCACGAGCGCGACCGCCTCCACGAGCTGTTGGCGGCCCAGCTCGGCCAGCCCGCGGGTGAACAGCTCGTCGGACAAGGCCCGCGCGCGGAGCAGACCCCGCGCGATCTCGACGAGCAGCCGCTCCCGCGGCGTCAGTCGCTCCAACCCGCCGTTGGCACGCACGGCCTCGATCGCCTCCGTTCGTGTGCCTACTTCGCGCCCCCTCGCCTCGTGCCGTGTCCACGGGTAGCGCGCGCCCATCTCGCGGGCGGTAGCCAGGATCACCAGCTCGCGGTCTGCCGCGGGCAGCGCCGCGTCGAAACGAAAGTAGTCCTCCAGGGCCGCTACGCGGTCAGCGAGGGCCGGCACGTGGATCAACACCCCGAACGGGCCACGCACCCCGGTACGGACGGCGGCGATGCGGTCCCAGACTGCCTGATCCTCCGGCGAGAGCGTATCGCGACTAACGGCTGGCAATCGGCTCACGGCTCCCCCCAACGTGTTACTGCGTCTGTCATCGTGCTCGGTCCGCCAAGACGCCCCTCAGTTTGGCGTACTCCGATTCAAGCCCGGTTCTCTTCTTGCCGTCGCGCGACAGCGCTACCCCAGCGTTTGATCGTTCCCTCTGAGCCTTTCGATCTGGAGGAAGTTCACCATTTCGTACGCGGCGCCCGCATCCAGGGTCATGTTCAGATGGTGAGCGAGCCGGCGGTTGGCCACGCGCTTCGTCCACGCGAGCGCGTAAGCGGAACGCTTGAGCAGTCGGCTGATGATGTCCTCGATCAAGGCATCGAGTTCAGCGGCGGGAACGGCGTAGTTGATGATCCCCAATCGCGCCAGCTCCCCCGCGGTATATGGCTTCGCCAACATCAGGTACTCCTTGGCCTTGGCCGGTGTCATGTACAGCGGGACCAGCGCCGCGCCTCCGTCACCCGGAACGATGCCATACGGCGGCCCGAACGGCTCGACCTCGGCCATTCCCATGTGCATGTCGGCGATCCTCGCGTCCTCTCGGGCCACGATGAGATCGGAGGCGAACATCAGACTCTGCCCGAATCCTATGGCATCACCGTTCACGCGGGCAACGATCGGTTTTCTCGATTTCCGCCATGGTCTGGTGTGTCCGAAGGATTCCTGTGAAGGTCTTCCACAACCAGCCGGGATCGGTTCGAGTGTTCCTGCCTCTTTCGGCCGAGTAGGCTTCGGTCGTCGGTGGCGCCAGGAATTCGCCGTCCTCAGCCCCGGTCAGGACGATCACCCGCACGCTGTTATCTCCCCTGAGCTCGCTGAACGCTGATCCCAGCTCCCAATGGAGGTCGGGCGGGTGCCCGGCACGAATCGCCTTCATGGGGGAGAAGATACGTATGGTAGCAACCTGTTCTTTCTTTTCGATCTCGAGGTCCCGGTATCTGCTCACGTCGGCCATCCGTCTACCCTTTCTTCCTCGCGGTGCCGTGCTCGCGGTACCAGCGCGCCGCGCCGGGATGCAGCGGGACATCCAGCGGTGTGGCCTCGGTGTCCCGGCCGAGCTGGTCGATCCCGGTGAAGGCGCCCGCCTCCCAGGGGATCTCCTCTGACCTCGCGTGGAGCGCGCCGCAGACCTGGTAGGCGACTTCGTCCGGCAGCGACTCGCGCGTGTAGAGGGGCCAGCCTCCGTAGTCGATGCACTCGTAGTCGGCTTTGAGATGCGGAAAGCGCCCCGCCGGGATCACGACGCGGCGCCAGCCGATCGCCTCGAGCTGCATGATGATCGGCTCCTCGAGGGTCAGCGGCTGGTAACCGGCGGCGAGGCCCACGTCGAACCAGTTGTTGTGGGGTATCCCCTCGTCGAACACCGCGTCGATCTCCTCCGCGCGGAGGGCCGCGACCCGCCGCATATCGCCGGGCGGCCGGACCCGCTGGAAACTGCCGCCCCACGACTCGAGGTCGGCCAGGGTGAAGCCGTAGAGGGCCAGCGTCTGGTCGATCAGGACGCGGGTCGAGTGGTTCTTTTCCTCGCGGATCGACATCTTCAGCGGGTAGCGGCGCTCTTTCACCTGGGCCAACGAGGTGATGCCGGTCCGCGGGTGGATCAGGTAGACGAAGCGGTCCCAGGAGGGATAGCTCGCCACCACCCGCACCGGCAGGGGTTTCGAAAACATGCCCGTGCCCCGGTACGCTTGCGTCAGGAGACCCGACGGGTTGACGAAGGCCATCTCGAGACTGCCGTCCGCGACAGCGTAGGCGAGGTGGGGGGCGCCCGTGGCGATGCGCAGCCACGGGGCGAAGCTCTCTCCCGTGCCGCTCCCCACCACGATGCACATGTCCCGGTTGCCGCCGTAGGGCGTGTCGGGGTTACCCGCGATGTGCAGCCCGATCTCCCAGAGGGTTTTGGATCGCAAGAAGTTGGCGCCTGGTGGCAGCGGTTCCATTCGTGAAGTCTCCTCAGCGGAGAGTCTTAT
>CAYJUC010000405.1:0-3573 GCA_964372605.1 uncultured bacterium
AGAAACGGTTGCGCCGGCGGAGCCGGCGCTCGAAACAGCCGATTATCCCGACGCGCTCCGAGGGCGCGGCAACGGACGGGCTCCTTTCCAGGCTTGACTGGTCCGCGACGCGCGGGCCGGCATCGAGCGCCAAACCGCCGAAAGGACTTGACCTTCATCCTCCCTCTGTTAGATTGCTTTTGAGTCGTCTCCCGCGCAAGAGCGAAGGGGAGCGCATCCCAGGGAGGCCGTCCTATGTTCAAAGCCACGAAGGACAGAACGCTGCCGACGACGATCACAGGCTCACTCCCCCGCCCGAGCTGGTACACGGAAAACCTGGGAAGCCGGCCGTTCCGGGACGCCCTGCGCGATGCCCGCTTCCGCGAACAGTATGTGGACGCCGTTGGGACGTTTATCCGCGATCAGGAACGGGCCGGGCTGGACATCGTCACGGACGGCGACTGCCGGTTTGACACAGACGTGGGCGGGATGAGCTGGTTTTTCTACCCCGCGCGGCGCTTCAAGGGTCTGGACGGGGCGGATTACTACCGGGTGCGAAAGGGTTACGGCGGGGTTGCCAAGGGGGACATCCTGTTCGAGGTTTTCGAGTCCCGCGTCATGCCCCGATGCGGCGGGAAGATCGAGCGGGGGCCGCTTCACTACACCTACCTCTGGAAGGTCGCCCAGGGGATGACGGACCGCCCCGTGAAGTTCGGCACCATCACGCCGGAGCTGATCGGCCTCTCCATCGGCAACGACTTCTATCCGAGCCACAGGGAGCTCCTGCGCGATCTCTCGAACGCCATGCGCGAGGAGCTCATCGAGCTGGCCGGGGCGGGGTGCGCGATCATCCAGATGGAGGAGCCCAATATCCACCTGGCGAGTCTCCAGCGCCACGGTGAGACCGGCCAGTTCGACGTCGAGTTCTTCGTGGAAATCTTCAACAATACCGTGCGCGGGCTCCGGGACCTCACCGAGGTCTGGTGCCACACCTGCTGGGGCAACCCGGCCCAGCAGCGCATCTTCGCCGTGCCCCAGTCCTACAAGGCCGCCCTCCCGTATCTCAACAAGCTGGACGTCGACGCGCTGACCTTCGAGTGCTGCACAACCGATGGGATGGATCTGGAGGCGATCGGCAAGAGCATCACGGACAAGAAGATCGTGGTGGGTGTCGCGGACCACCGGAACCTTCAGGTGGAGCGGCCCGAGCAGGTGGCCGCCCTCATTCGAAAGGCCCTGACATATATCCCCGCTGAGCGCCTCATCCTCTCCACCGACTGCGGGTTCGGCCGCGAGGGGATGAGCCGGCGCATCGCCTTCTACAAGATGGTGGCCATCGTGCGGGGGGCCAACATCGTTCGCCAGGAGATGGGGCTCCCCGAGGCCGAGTGCCCGGCGGCCGATCCCCGATTCGCCCTCGCCGAAGAGTTCTAGCGCGCATCATTCATGAATTCGCTTACCGTGTCTCACAGGCCCCTCACCCTGACCCTCTCCCCCAACTGGGGCGAGGGAACCGAAAGAGCCCCCTCTCCCTTCGGAGGGAGAGGGCGGGGGTGAGGGTGCAGAGTGCGGACGCGAATAATGCGCGCTAGTGACAGCGTGACACGGCTTCCCCGCCACGCCTCAACTTCGCGCTTGACTCCGCCTTCGCCCGCGGTGTATCAGGATGACTCGAAGGAGACCAACTCCAAAAACAAGGAGTGCGCAAATTATGGGGAGGGATATATTGGGCATTGATGAATTGAAGACCCGGGCGAGAGCCGCGTTGCGATCGATCATTGACCTGTACACCGCCGGCGAGGCGGAGGTGGTGCGGGTCTTCTTTTCAAATGGGTGGAGGTGAGCCGCCAATTCAGGGCGGAGCACGACCCGGATTTTCTGCAGGGCGTGATCCAGCTCACTGAGGGTGGGGGCGGCGGCGCCTTTATCGAGGCGAGCCGCGTGGGGGCCGACGAATTCCAGCGGCGGTTCGCCCGGGCGATGGGACAAATCGTCGCCGACGAGATGCGCCATGGCCCGGAGCACCTCGACGGGTTCGTGGAGCACAAGATCCAGACCGAAGCGGACCTCGAACGCGCCTGCCGCGTGCTCACGGCGCTGATGGCCCAGCACCTCCGGGTGCGCAATGAGATCTACGGGTTCTGCCTCTCGGAGGAGCGCCTGGCGGCCGTTGACCGCGGCGAGGTTGGCCCGCCGCCCAGGGTGGAGGCGGCACCCATTCCGGTAACGAGTTGATGCCGGTGCGAACCCTTTCAATCACGGGAACGGGGAGGAACGAAATGAAACGATCGTGGGTCAGCGTGGTCATCGCGGCAATGGTCGGCCTGCTCCTGAGCCTTCCCTTGGAGGCCATGGCCCAGGCCAAGGGGCCGATCAAGATCGGCGGGCTCTTCGAGCTCACCGGAGTCTTTTCGTCAAACGCGCGGGAGTCGCTCGATGGCACCCGGATGTTCTTCGACGAGATCGGCTGGAAGGTGGCCGGCCGGACCATCGAGCTACTCGTGGAGGACACGGAGGGGAAACCCGACGTCGGGCTGACCAAGGCCAGGAAGCTCGTCGAGCGGGACGGGGTCCATATGCTCATGGGAATCGTCTCCTCTCCCGTCTGCCTGGCCGTTCAGGGATACGCCAAGGAGAAGATGATCCCGGTCATCATCTCTGCCGACTGCGGCTTCACCGGTCTCACGATGCCCGGCAAGTTCCTGAACCCGTACGTCTTCCGGTGGTCCCAGACGGGGATCGGGCCCGGCGCCCCGGCCGCGGATTGGGCCTACAAGGACGCCAAGTGGCGGAAGGTGGCGTCGGTCGCGTCAGACTACCCGGCCGGAATCGAGGTGAACGCGATCTTCGCCAGGGTCTTCTGCGAGCTGGGGGGCCGGATAACCTCTGAGGTGTATCCTCCGATCGGAACCGCCGACTTTGCTCCGTTCCTGGCCCGGGTGGACCGCTCGGCCGATGCCGTGATCTTCTTCGGCCCGGGCGCCGACGGTCTCCGATTCGGCCGCCAGTACCAGGAGTACGGGCTGAAGGAGAAGGTCCCGCTGATGGATCTCTATGCGCAGGTCACCCACGAGCCGTACCTCGCAGACCGCAACTATGCCGACACAGTGCTGGGAGTATACTCCGCCATCCACTATACGGCGGCGCTCGACACGCCGGAGAACAAGAAGTTCGTGCCCGAGTTCAAGCGCCGCTACAACCGTCTCCCCTTCGACAACGGCCCCGATGGCGTGGTGGGGGCCAAGGCCATCGCCGAGGCGGCCAAGGCGGTCAACGGCAACGTGGAGGACAAGGAGAAGTTCATGGCCGCCATGCGGAAGGCGGAGTTCGACTCCCCCAAGGGGCGGGTCAAGCTGGACCAGTTCCAGAACGTCGTCCAGAGCCAGTACATCCGCAAGGTGGAGCGGGTCGGCGGCGAGCTGACGAACGTGCCGATCAAGGCCTACCATAACCTCTCCCAATTCTGGACCTGGACGCCGGAAGAGTTCCTGAAATACCCCACCCTCGCGGACCTGAAGGGGAAGATGACCGACTGTAAACAGGTCCTGGGAAAGTAAGCGCGAGCTGGCTCAGAGACAGAAGGCCCGTCATCTC
>CAYJUC010000406.1:0-3553 GCA_964372605.1 uncultured bacterium
TGGCCCAAGGCGAGACCGTAGATGCCATCCTCTCCGACTATCCGGACCTGGAACGGGACGATATTCGCGCCTGCCTCGCATACGCGCACGCGGTAATAGCCCGTGACTCCCTTGACGCCGTGCGGGTCGCCAGGAAGTGAGGTTCCTCATTGACAGATGCGCCGGCCGTCGCCTGGCGGAGTGGTTGCTTCAGCAGGGGCGCTGTCATCACTGTGCGAGGCGAACGCATCAGAATTTCCCGCCCTTTGGAATAGCGTGGAGCACAGCATGGCGTCGAAATCTTCGTCACGTCGAAATCGTGCCCGCGATCTTGCCGGCTCCCTTCGTCGCTACGCCAGGCCGGGCCCGCTCAAATCTCTTCGAGCCTATGTGAAACGAGAGGTCGCTCGAGCCGCTGCAGCCGAAGGCACATCGGAATAATGGACCAGCGCATCCTCGAGTTCATCGGTGACCTGAGGCGGGCGGAGATCCGCATCTCGCCGTCGGAGGCGCTCGATGCCCTGGCGGCCTCGGCCGAGATCGGGCTCCAGGACCGGGAGGCCTTCAAGTCGGCGCTGGCCGCCACGCTGATCAAAGAGTTCCGCGATCTCCCGACCTTCGACCGGCTCTTCGACCTTTACTTCCTCGATCTTCAGGCGCTGGGCGAAGGGCTCAAGAAAGCGCTGGGGCCGGAGAATCCGTGGATCCGGGAGCTCCTGGATCGGGCGATGGCCGGCGCCGAGATGGAGCTCGACCCCTTGACCGAGCTGATCTTGAGAGGCGAGGGGCCCGAGATGGAGCTGGCCATCCGCCAGGGAGGTCAGAACGCTGGCGTTGAGCGGCTCCAGTATTTCCTCCAGATCGGCTACTTCTCCCGGCGCATCTACGACGGCTTTGACTGGGAATCTATCGAGCGTGACCTGGCCCGTCTGATGCAACTTCTGGAGGCGGAGGGCCTGGATCCCGGGCAGCTTGCCCGCATCCGAAACTACCTGGACCTCCGCCTGGAGGCCTTCCGGCGGATGATCCGGCAGCACGTGGAGCGGGAGCTGGAGCGCCGCGCGCATCGAGCCGGCGAGAAGCTCGTGCGGGAGTCCCTGACGGAGAAGCCCCTCTTCGCCCTGACGCCGGATGAGGTGGCCCAGATGAAGGCGGTGGTGGCGCGGCTGGCGCGCAAGATCAAGGACGCCCTGGCGCTCCGCCAGCGGCAGGAGGAGAAGGGGCGGCTGGACTCCCGTCGCACCATCCGGAAGAGCCTCCAGTACGACGGCGTCCCCATGGAGCTCAGGTTTCGCCGCCGTCACCGGGAAAAGCCCAAGCTCATCACCGTCTGCGACGTCTCCGACTCGGTGCGGAATGCCTCGCGGTTCATGCTGCAGCTGGTCTGGAGCCTTCAGGAATGCTTCTCGCGCGTGCGGAGCTACGTCTTCGTCTCCGAGATCGCCGAGGTGACGCAGGCGTTCAACACTTTCCCGGTGGAGCGCGCCATCGAGTGGGCGCTCCGTGGAGCGCAGGTGGACTATCACTGCCGTTCGGACTTCGGCTACGCCTTCAGCCGGTTCTGCCGGACCGAGCTCCCGTCGCTGGACCGGAAGACCACCATCCTGATGCTTGGAGACGCCCGCAACAACTACAACGACCCCCAGCCCTGGGCGCTCAAGCACATGCGCGAGCGCGTCAAGGGGATCATCTGGCTGAACCCGGAGGGGCAGTGGGGGTGGGGGATCGGCGACAGCGTCATGCCTCTCTACGCTCCCCACTGCGACGTGGTGCGGGAGTGCCGGACCATCGGCCAGCTCGCCCAGGTGGTGGACAATCTCATTCACCACTGGTGGCGCCGCGGGCGGTAGATTCCTCGGAGGGGGTCCAACGGTCCTGTTGCCTCGCCCCCGGAATTCGGCTAGGCTCTAGCCATGCCGTGGACGACTAAGAAGAGTAGTGCATCCGCCAGCGAAGAATTGTACGCTCGGGGCGTCACCGACGGCCTCCCCGTCGTGCCCCCGACGCGGCGGCGCGTGGCCGACGCCATTGCGGCGTCCGAGCGCCAGGCCGACGAGCTGATCGCCCTGGTCCCGCCCAACTACGGCCGGGCCACGGTGGAGAAGATCGCCGTCAACGCCGTGATGGCCGGCTGCCGGCCCGAGTATCTGCCGGTGGTCATCGCGGGAGTGGAGGCGATCTGCGACGACGCCTTCGACCTCCACGGCGTCTCGGCCACCACCAACTTCTCCTCGCCCCTCTTCATCATCAACGGCCCCATCCGGAAGACGCTGGACGTGAACTCGGGCGTCGGCGTCTTCGGCCCGGGTTGGCGCGCCAACGCCACCATCGGGCGGGCGCTCCGGCTGATCGCGGTGAACATCGGCGGCGCCAAGCCCGGCGTCATCAGCATGTCCACCCTGGGACATCCGGGCCGTTACACCTACTGCATCGGCGAGTACGAGGAAGAAAACCCCTGGGAGCCGCTCCACGTGGAGCACGGCTTCGCGCCCGGGGACAGCACTGTCGCCGCGTTTGCCGGAGAGGCGCCCCACGGCATCTACGACCACCGGAGCCGCACGGCCTGGGATCTCCTCAGCACCATCGCCCGGGGCCTGGAGGTGATCTGGCACCACAAGGCCACGGCGCTGGGCGACACGCTGGTGGTCTTCTCGCCGGAGCACGCCCACGCCATCGCGGGCGACGGGTGGGGCAAGGCCGAGATCCGGCGGTTTCTCTGGGAGCGGCTTCAGAAACCCGTGAAGGAGCTGCTCCCCGGCAAGGACGGGGGTGAAGGTCTTCCCGAGCACGTGCTGGCCAAGTTTTCCCACCCGGAGACCAACGAGACCCTGATTCCCAAATTCCGGGCCCCCGAGCACTTGAAGATCATCGTGGCCGGCGGGACCGCGGGGCGCTTTTCCGCGGTGATTCCCGGCTGGACCTTTCCCAACGGCTCCAACCTGGTGATCAAAAAGATCCGCTCATAGGGAGGATTGCCATGCCCAAGGACGATACGTACCTGGACCCGACGGATTCAGTGGCGGTACCGCGGAAGACCGCGCCCCGGCCAGCTTCTCTGGACGGCAAGGTCATCACGCTGCTGGACATCTCAAAGGCCAAGGGGAACCATCTTCTGGACCGGATCGAGGAGCTGTTGAAAGAGCGGGTGAAGCCCAAGGCGATTGTGAGAAAGATGAAGCCCACCTTCGCCCGGCCCGCGCCGGAGGAGTTGCGTCAGGAGGTCATCCGGGAAAGCGACGTCGTCATCGAAGCCCTGGCTGACTGAGGGTCGTGCACCACGTGCAGTGTGCACGACGGCGTGTTCTTCGAGGATCAGGGGATTCCGACGGCGACCATCGTCTCTGCCGAGTTCGTGAAGGCCGCTCGCGCCCAGGCGGAGGCGCTGGGGGCCGGGGACTACAAGCCGGTGGTTGTCCCCCATCCGATCCAACCGCTGACCCGAGAGGAGGTCCAAGTCCTGGCCGATAAGGCGTGGGATGAGATTCTGGCGCGCCTGACCGGGAGTTAGCCTAGTGTGGTGTCCCAGAAATAACTTGACATATATCTCCGACGAAGGCCATGCTAGACGACATGC
>CAYJUC010000407.1:0-3549 GCA_964372605.1 uncultured bacterium
CTCGGACCGGGTGACGGTGCTGGACTACGGGGAGAAGATCGCCGAGGGGAAGCCGGCGGAGGTTCAGAAGGATCCCCGCGTCATCGAGGCTTACCTGGGCCGGAGGCGGTGGGGCCAAGCGAGTGCTTAGCGTCTCGGGCCTCCACGTCTACTACGGGGAGATTCACGCGCTGAAGGGGCTGTCGCTGGAGGTCGGCAAGGGAGAGATCGTCGCGCTCCTCGGCCCCAACGGCGCTGGGAAGACCACCACGCTCAAAACGCTCTCCGGCCTTCTCCCGCCGAGCGAAGGGCGCATCACTCTGGAGGGCAGGAGCTTGGTGGGGATCCCCTCACACGAGATCGTCCGGATGGGGATCGCCCACGTCCCCGAGGGGCGGCGGATCTTCAACCGCCTCACAGTCCTGGAAAATTTGGAATTGGGCGCCTACACGCGGCAGGACGGCGGGATCGGCGAGGATCTGGAGCGCGTGTTCACCCTCTTCTCGCGCCTCCGGGAGCGACAGACTCAGGTGGCCGGAACGCTCTCCGGCGGCGAGCAGCAGATGCTGGCCATCGCCCGGGCGCTGATGGCGCGCCCCCGCCTCCTACTCCTGGACGAGCCGTCCATGGGGCTCGCCCCGGTGCTGGTGGAGCAGATCTTCGAGACCGTGCAGGACATCAACCGCCAGGGGACCACGATCCTCCTGGTGGAGCAGAATGCGGCGATGGCGCTCTCTGTGGCCAATCGTGGCTACGTGCTCGAGACTGGCGCCATCGTGCTCTCGGGCTCGGCTGCGGAGCTTCAGGAAAATGCCGAGGTGCGCCGCGCCTACCTTGGTGAAGGCTAGCACTCAACCTCCCCTTCTTGGGGGGAGGATACCTCAACTCCCCTCTCCCCCTGGGGGGAGAGGATAAAGGTGAGGGGGAGGCTATAAGACATCATGCTGGTGTTGGGTCGACGAGATCTGGAACGCCTCCTGACGCCGACCAGCGTCATCGCGGCGCTGGAGTCGGCCTTCCGTCAGTACGCTGAGGGATCCTGCCGGGTGCCACCTCGTCAAACGGTGGAGCTCCCCGATGACGGGCGCCTCCTGGTGATGCCGGCGGCCCTGTTCCAGTCCCACGCTCTCGGCGCCAAGCTGGTAACGGTCCACAGAAAAAACCTGGAGCGCGGCCTGCCCACCCTCCACGCCTCCTACGTCCTGCTGGACCTCGAGACCGGCGCGCCCCTGGCGCTGATGGAGGGGAGCTTCCTCACCGGAATCCGCACCGGCGCCGCCTCGGCGCTGGCCGCACGCTTTCTGGCGCGACCCGACTCGCGCAATTGGGCCTGCTTCGGCGCCGGCGTCCAGGCCGCCTTCCAGTTGAGATGCCTGGCGACTGTGTTTCCTCTGGAAAAGGTCTCCGTCGTGGGACGATCGCCGGAGCGGACGTGGGCCTTCGCCGAGGCCATGACAAAGGAACTGGGGATTCCGGTCACCATCGCCCGGAGCGCCAGCGACGCAGTGAGCCGGGCCGACCTGGTCGTCTGCGCCACCACTTCGCCCAGTCCGGTCTTCGATGGAAAGGATCTCAGAGCCGGTACCCATGTGGACGCGGTGGGAGCCTTCCGGCCCGAGACCCGCGAGGTGGATACGGAGGTTGTGAGGCGGGCTCACGCCGTGGTGGACAGTTATGCGGGAGCGCTGGCGGGAGCCGGTGATCTCCTGATCCCGATCCAGGAAGGCGCGATCACCCGCGCCCACATCGCCGCCGAGCTGGCGGAACTGGTCACAGGCGCCAAGCCCGGCCGCACGCGCCATGATGAGATCACCCTCTTCAAGTCCGTCGGGTTCGCCATCGAGGACGCCGCCGCGGCGCGGCTGGCCTACGACGCTGCCAGGGCCGCCGGAGCTGGTGTAGAAGTGGAGCTGGGGTGAGCCGGACCGCCGACGTGGTCATCATCGGAGGCGGCGTCACCGGCGTCAGTCTGGCGTTCCACCTGGCTCGCCGGGGCGTGACCCGCGTGATCGTTCTCGAAAAGAAATTCCTGGCAGCCGGTGGGACGGGGCACTCCGTTGGGATCATCCGCCAGCTCTACCCGAGCCCGGACAGTTGCCGGATGGTGCAGGCATCGCTCCACGTGTTCCAGAATTTTCGCGAGCTCGTGGGAGGCGAGTCCGGCTATGTCCGCTGCGGCGCCCTGATCGGTGTCTCCCACGCCATGCGCCCTTCACTGGAACGCTCCCTCGAGATCCAGCGAAGCCTCGGCATCAGCGCCGAGCTCCTGGAGCCGGGAGAGCTGGCCCGGATCGAGCCCCGCATCGACGCCTCAGGGTTGGGGGCGGTGCTCTACGAGCCCGACTCCGGCTACGCGGATCCGACAGGCGTGACGCAGGGCTACGCGGCCGCCGCCCGCAATCTGGGCGTCGTCATCGAGCAGATGACGGAGGTGACGGCGATCCGGGTGGAAGCCGAAAAGGTCGCCGGCGTGGTCACGGCAAAGGGGGAGCGCATCGAGTCCCGGTGTGTGGTCAACGCTGCCGGTCTCTGGGCCGGCCCCGTGGCCACCCTCGCCGGCGTGAGCCTTCCGATCGTCGTGGGGCGCCATCCCGTATTCATCGTCAGGCGCGGCGCCGGTTTCGGTGGCAGTCACGCGGTCTACCTGGACCTGGCGGGCGGCACCTATGTGAAGCCGGAACTCGGCAATCTCACGCTGACCGGCTCACTCACCGAAGACGAGACGCGCCACCCCATGGAGCCCGATCGTCTCGGCAGCGAGGTCGGTCTCGATGAGGCGGCGACCGCGCTGGAGGGCGTGAGCCGGGCCCTTCCCCTTCTGGCCGACTGCCAGTACCAGCGCGGGTACGCCGGCGCCTTCGACATCACCCCTGACTGGATGCCGATCCTCGACGAGTCGCCGGTGAAAGGTTTCTACATCGCCGCGGGGACGAGCGGTCACGGCTTCAAGCTCGCCCCCGCGGTCGGTGAACTGATGGCCGCGCTGATCACCGAGGGCCGAACCGACGTCAACGCCGACCTGTTCCGCCTCGACCGCTTCGCCGTAGGCGTCTCCGCCGGAAGCTTCGTCAGCTCCTACCTGACGGGGTGAGTCTGCACACCTGATCAGCGCTCCGTTCATCCTGCGGGCTAACGATCAAGCTCGGCGGCGTAGCTCTTAGCATCATTTGCGCAGAGGTTCGAACAGTTCGATGGGGTTGCCTGCAGGGTCATCGAGAAGGATCTGCTTGCCACCGAAGCCGGTGACGATGTCGTTGCGGAAGCGGGCCCCCGCGTTGCGCAGGGTCTCGACCATGCTGACAAGATCGTCGACCTCGAGCTGGATGCGATTCCAGCCGCCAGGTTCTGGCTTGCGGCCATCGGGCATGGGCTGGGCGGCTCCCCCGGGACCGGTAGGCGTGTTCAGCAGGAGGCGGAGGTCACCCCGCGGGAGCATGGCGAAGCCGGGACCGGGGTGAAGATCGACGCGGAAGCCGAGATGTTGGGTGTAGAACGTGATCGCCGCCTCGACGTCATTGACGATGTATCGCACGCTGACCGTCGCCATCGTGAACCATCCTTATCTTCTGT
>CAYJUC010000408.1:0-3548 GCA_964372605.1 uncultured bacterium
GCCACGGCGCCCATCTTGATCGTCCCGAAGAACGCGGCGAGGAACTCGGGGCAGTCCGGGAGAAGGATCCCGACCCGTTGCTCCATGCGAATCCCGAGATCGCGGAGCGCGTTCCCGGCCCGGTTCGACGCCAGGGCGATCTCCTCGAACGAATACGCCTGGTCACGATAGAGAACCGCTCGGCTCCGGCCCCGGCCGGCTTCCAGGTTGCGATCGAGAATCTCGGTGGTAGCGTTCAGGTGGGAGGTTGACGTCATCGTTAGCCCGAGCTGACGCGCTTCGTTTTTGTCTCTGAGCGGGGCAACGACCCGGGGGGCAGCACCTCCACAGGCAGGGTGAGAGACGTTCCGGTCCTGATGTCTGCTTGCACCCTGCGCGCCAGCGCATCGTACTCGGGGACACCGGTTCCTAGCAGGGCTTCAACCCGGATCACGACGGTGCCCTCCCGCCGAACCAGCGCATACTCGGTCGACAGACCCGGCACGCCCCGCACCAGGTTTTCGATCAGGCTGGGGTAGACGTTCACGCCCTTGATGATGATCATGTCGTCAGCGCGCGCGCGCAACCCGCCTTTGACGAGCGGCAGCGTGCGGCCGCACGCGCATGGCTCCCAAACCAGGCGCAGGTAGTCGTTCAGCAGAAAGCGCACGGCCGGAATGCCCGTGCGCCCCAGCGCCGTGACGCACAGCGCGCCAGCTTCACCATCCGGCACCGGCCTTCGGGTCTCGGGATCCAGGAGCTCGAGGATGAAGTAATCCACGTTGGCGTGGTCCGAGGGTTCGGCAAGGTCGGCTTGAGCGTCGCAGGTGAACCCCACGGGGCCGCTGACCTCCGTCGAGCCGAAGATGTCGTGCAATTTGGCCCCCCACGCCGCCTCCAGCCCCGCCTTGGTTGCCGGCACGCAGGCTCCGGGCTCACCGGCCAGGGTGAGGAGGCGGATCCCCAGTCGCTTCGGATCAATTCCCGCGTCGGTCGCGACGTCGAGCAGCCGCTGTGCGTACGTCGGGGTGGCGCACAGGAAGGACGGCGCGGTGCCGGCCAGTCGCTTCACGAGGCCCAGCCAAGCCTGGGTGGGCAGCGGGCCTTTCGGCACCGCCTGGCAGCCCATCATCTCGGCCGCGTAGTGGCAGAGCCAGAAGGCGATGAACGGCGGGTAGCCGAACGAGAAAAACCCGCGCCAACCGGGTCGAACGCCGTGACCGTACAGCGAGCGCGCGTAGAGATACATGCCGTTTTCCCAGTCCTCTTTCGTCTCGGCCCACAGCCGTGGCACTCCCGTGGTGCCGGAGGTCAGCCAGAGCTTCATCTGCCGGTGGGGTGGCACGGTGAATGCCGAGCCGTAAGGCGGACTCTCGAGCTGATCGTTTTCGATATCCTCCTTGGTGATGATTGGAAAGGCGGCGAGATCTTCTAAGGAACGGACGTCCTCCGCAGCGACGCCGGCTGCCTTCCAGCGCTCGGCATAGAAGGGGCTCTGCGCCTGAACGTGCATGATCAGAGTTTTCAAGCGCGCGAGCTGGATCTCTCGGATGCGGTCGCGGGGGAACGTCTCAACCTGAGACCAGCAACGATCGGAGTAGGCCTGCGCCCTGTTTCCTTCCTCGCGAGGGTAGTAGCCGACGCGGGCGCCGACCATCTCGGGCGTCCAGGCGAAGTTGACGCCCGCTTGGCCGGGCGCTGGCGGTTCCATCGATCGTCGGCCCCTGTTTCTCGGCTCTCGCAACCGGCTGTGGAGGCGACGGGAACGACCCGTGACGACTCGTCTCGCTGCCGGTCGGGCCGGGCTCAGGCCTGCCCGCGGTCCGGCGGCGCGATCCAGCCGGGGTCCTTGAACAGCTCCTGGAGCAGCTCCTCGTCGGCCGGTGAGGGGAGCAGCCCCGGGAGGGCGGCGGTCCACTCCTCCTCGCTCAGGAGGTTCCCGTGGGGATCGTACCGCTGGTCTTTGTACGGGCCGTTGTGGCGATTGAACCGCGGGTCCGTCAGGTGGAGCTTAGGGCCGTCGGGCGGGAGAAGCCGGTTCATCGTTCGGATGATGCCATCGACCTCCTGCACGAACACCCGCCGGGCCACCTCGTTGAGGCGGACCGGCTCCAGGGGCTCCCCGGCGCGGCCGGGGTCTACGTAAGGCGCCTTCAGCCCCCACTCGTACGTTCGCTCGGCGTGTCGCGACAGCTCGGAGCCGAAGCCGTCGTAGGAGGCGGAGAGGATGCGGTTGGTGTAACGCTGCTGCACGTCCAGCGGCACGCGACCCAGGAGTGTCCGCTGCATCCCCTGGTAGCCGATGAGCAGGTGGAACCCCTCCTCGGTGAGCATGGGCGGAATGCTGCGGGCGAGGGGCGCGAAGGCCGAGTCGGCGAGCATCTTCAGTTGAAATTTGCCGAGGCGATCGCTCCAGTTGTGCCATGCGAAGACCTCGAGCCAGTTGAGGCGGATGTTGAAGACCCCGATGAGGCTCTCTCCGCGGGTGGCGCGCCGCTCGAGCAGCGCCCGCGACTCCCGGCGCCCGTCCTCCCCGAAGTAGGTGACCATCAGATACGCCATCTGCCAGCCGTGGCGGGTCTCCTCGGCGATGTGGCGCAGCATCCGCTGGCGGTCGAATTCCGTCGGCGCGTTGTCCACGAGGTGGCGCGACTGCTCGACAGAGCGGATCTCTGGGTCGGCTTGATAGATGATCAGTCGAAACAGCTCGTCCCTGATCTCCTGATCCGGGATCTCCGAGACGCGCTCCCACTTCCGCTGGCCGGCGAAGCGGCCGAAGTTGATCTCCGGCTCGATACTGTCGGCAAACTTGGTCATCAGGGGATACTGCGCGATCCACTCGGGATCGATGCCGATCTCCCGCTGCCACTCGCGGAGACAATCGACCCACTCGTCGAACGCCCCTCGCTGGGCGCCGGTTGCCAGGCTCTCGTCTCTCATCGCTCTACCTCCACTCGCCGAGGGCAGCCGGGGCCGCCTCAGCCGGACAATACCAGGGGCTGGGCGCCGGCGTCAAGGCCGATCTGCCCTACTCGCTCACGACCGCCTTGCCGTCTCGCGAGGCCGTTGCGACTCCGCCGCCTCGGCTTCGAGGCGTTGCCGGATGCGCTCGCGCAGGACGGCTCGCTGAACCTTCCCGGTCGGAGTCAGGGGAAGCGTCTCGACCAGCTCCAGGCGCTCGGGCCACTTGAACTTGGCGATGCCCGCCTCCGCCAGCAGGGTCGTCAGCTCGGCCAGCGTCGGCGGCGGGCCGGGTAGGGTCACGAGGAAGCAACAGTTGCGCTCCCCCAGGCGCTCGTCCGGCATCCCCACCAGGGTCGCCATCCGGACCCGCGGGTGGCAGAGGAGGATCTCTTCCACATCCGCCGGGTGGAACTTGACGCCGCCCCGGTTGATCTGCTCCTTCCGCCGCCCGAGAATGCGGACGTTCCCCTCAGCGTCCATGCTGGCCAGGTCTCCGGTGCGGAACCATTCCTCCGCCGTGAAGCTCTCCGCCGTCGCTTCGGAGTTGTTCACGTACCCCTCGAAGAGAAAAGGACTCTTGATCGCCAGCTCGCCCTCGGCCCCGG
>CAYJUC010000409.1:0-3546 GCA_964372605.1 uncultured bacterium
GTCCTTCTCGGCGATCTCCGTCATCTGGTCCGCCCAATAGTCGGCGCGGTTTCGGCCGATCCTGTCGGCGGCGATCCGGGCTCCAACGCGTCGGAGATTCTCGATCAGTGCCAGGCGCAGCATGATAGGGATCGCCCACAATTCGCCCAACGTCAGGACGGTCACCGTCTGGTAGGCTGCTACGAAACTGCTGAGACTTTCCGGGTCCACCCGTCCATCGCCGTGCGAGATCGTCTCCAGCGCGATGTCATACACGCGCGGAAGTCCAGCCGATGGGCCGTTCAGCAAGCGAGGCAGGCCCCGGCTGTACCCCTTCGGCAAGTGTCGCCTGGCCGTGCGAATCTGTTCTTCGATCAGATAGAAGTTGTCGAGCAGCCATTCCCCGGCCGGCGCAATCCGGCGGTTCGCCTTGACCGCCGCCGTCAGCAGATTGCAGGCTCCAATCAGGACACCTTCATTCTCAGCCAGCCGCGGCAGAAGCCGGTCCGGAGCACGTCCCAGACCCAACGTGTGCGAGCCCGCCAGGGTCTTGCCATGCTGCCGCATCTGGTCGCTGCTGAACAGTTCCGATCGCAGCGGTGGCTCGTCGCCGGCGTACTTTTGTGCCAAGCCGTTTCCGCGGAGACGCGCCCTCAAATGGAGCAAGGTCCCGCGAATGGTCTTGCTGCTCACCTTCAAGTGTGAGGTCTCCTTCTATGGATCAAGATTTGCATTTGCGTAAGGCAAGAGGTGACACAGAGAGCGTTGGAGACGCTCTCTTAATGAGAAAGGATCGTCCGGGGGCCATGAAGTAGCCATGGCCCCCGAAGGACATCTCCCGGGTCGGTGATTGGCGGTTACCGGCGGAATCCGCCGCGGCCGCCGTTATTGCCCCGCTGCGAACCCGAGCTCTCGCGGGGCGCCTGCAGAAGGGCCTCGGATATCTTGAGCGTCCTCCCGTCCATTTCGGAGCTGTTCATCTTAGTGATCGCGCTGGCCGCCTCCTGCTGGGTCGCCAGCTCTAGGAAACCGAACCCCTTGCTCTGGCCCGTGTCCCTGTCCGTGGTGATGGTCACCGACTCCACCGTGCCGAACTGCGAAAACGCCTCTTTCAGGGAATCCTCCGTTGCGGAAAACGGAAGATTTCCAAGGTACAGTTTTTTGCCCATAAGTCCTCCTTTAAGGCATCAGAGCCGCAAAAGAGGTCATGAGCACAATTCTCGGGATCTCTTTGACTGCGGCCGTTTACTTGCTTTTCCATAGTACCACATATCGATGCGGAAAACCCGATTCCCGTTTCTTGCGGCGGGGAGCGACGGTGCCTCGGCGGGCTTCCGCGGCCATCCCACACCGGTACCCCGGCGGGTCGAGCGGCTTAGAGACCACCAATCCCGCCGACGGGTCGAAGGCCCTTTACTTCACGCACCCCGGGGGCGCCGGGAATGGGGGCGGGTATGGGGACTTCGACTATGTCCCGGTGTCGGAGTTCCGGAGCGAGATCCTGTCGTGGATCCATTGGGCGACCGCCGCCGGGATGAAGAACCAGGTGATCGTCCGGTTCTACGACAAGGACAAGGTCTACCTGTCCTCGATGACGCTGTATGATTCGACGAGCAACCCCACATCCCCGAAACTGATGGCGGGGGAGTTCGTCCCGCCCGCGGATGCAAGGTTCATGAGGGTCCGGGTGGTCGGCGGCGAGTCGAGCGGGGACGTGGCCAGGACGGCCTACTTCGACGGCGTCCGAATCGGGGTCGGATGGCAGGGACGGGTCGATGGGACCATCTCCGAACAGTCGACGCTGGAATACTCGTATGTCGATGCCGGGTCCGTCTCCATCACGTTGCCGGTGCTTTCCGTCGATTCCATCATACGTCTCTGTTTCTTCGCTGAAGCGAGAGTCTCAACTACGGGGGACTACTCCACGAAACAACTGTTCCGGATCGGGTCGGCGTACTCCAACTATATTTCTCCCCCGTCGACTTCCTACGTGGCGAATGCCTTTGAAATGACGCTTCTCGGGGTGTCGGGGACGCAGACGCTTTACCAGCAGTTGCAGGCTGACGGGGCGACGTCGTATGGCAAAAAAGCCGTCTCCAAAATCAGTTACCAAATTCTGCAGTCATAGGGGGAACGGATGTATCTCGTCATAAAGCATAACGGAAACCCCATCGTGGTCCTGGGGAACGTTTCCCTCAAGGATCTTCCCGACCACATCCGGAAGGGATATCCGGACCTGATCGAGGAGTACCAGGCTGGGAACGTTACCGGGGAGGAGATGGAGGATGTCTCCAGGATCGAGATCGGGAAGATGCCCATGACGGAGGAGATGGTCTGGAAGGCGTTTCAGCGGGACCTCCTCGGGACCATGTGGACCCTCGAGAACCGCCTCCGCGCGCTGGAAGGAAAGGCGGCCATCACGAGAGAGCAGTTTCTCGACGCGGTAAAGGCAAGGCTCGGGCTGTAAGTCGCCGCTTTCAACGAGTCGGATGAAGGCCCTCTACGGAGGGTTTTTTCATTTCAGGAGATCCTGATGAGGCTTCAGTAAATTGTCATCACCACTCGCTCACCAAGGACGGAGAGGCCGTCGACTGGGAGGCGATCCGGCGTTACCACCGTGAGGTCAATGGCTGGTTCGACATCGGCTACCACTACGGGATCGAGCGGGTCGGCAAGAGCATTCTCCTCCAGGTCGGCCGCCCCGAATCGCAGCCCGGTGCTCACGCGAAAGAGATGCACATGAACAGCAAGTCCCTCGGGATCTGCGTCGTGGGGAACTTCGACCTAA
Organism: uncultured bacterium; assembly: GCA_964372605.1. Lineage (GTDB taxonomy): Bacteria > Methylomirabilota > Methylomirabilia > Rokubacteriales > CSP1-6 > CAYJUC01. Next base: position 2,768 of record CAYJUC010000409.1, read on the forward strand.
AGGAACTGCAGGCCCACGCCGTCAGGCAGCTAGTTGCGCGCCGCCATAACATCCGAGAGTGATTTTACGGGCATCGGACCGCCATAACATCGGAGGGTAAGTCAGCTCCTTCCACGGGGCAGCGGGTACAGTGGAGGAACGAGCTTCCCGCGGATCGGGCAGGGGAACCGCTTGACCACGCGCCCCTCGAGCTTGACGACGATCTCACGGCGATGGGTATAGAGGGTGGCGACAACATACTCGCCGGCGAGCCGGCGTTCCACGTGGTAGGTGCCCCCGGGGAGGTTGATGGTGCCCGCGCGGTCCACGCGGCGGACGAAGGAGATCCGCCCCCGGGCCAGGGGCAGGTCGAGAGCCCCCCGGCCGTCCCGGTACGCGGCAGTCACGGACAAGACGCTGCGGGCCGCGGCCGAGGCTGTCGCGGGGAACAGCGCCCAACTGCCAACGCGGCCTGCCGACAGGCACCTACCACCGGCTGAGCCCGCCGTTCGCCCGGCTGATCGCCGCTGACGAAACCCTCCGGGCGGCGGCCCGCGGCGCCCTGCGGCCTGTCGTGTGGTGGACCCGCCTTGCCCTGGACGACCCGGGCGTGGCCCTGGTGCTCGCCGGCGGAGGGCTCATGGCTGGAGCGCTCCTGCTGGCGTTCCCCCTTGCCCCGGCGGCCGGCGCCTGGTATAGGTCCCCCACCGACCGGGACGGGGGGCGGCGATGGGGGGAGGGACATCGCAGCCGGTGCCGCGGCCGCTGCTGGGCTTCGCGGCGGCCTTCGCCGCGGGCGC
>CAYJUC010000410.1:0-3505 GCA_964372605.1 uncultured bacterium
CGAGGCGTTCACCCAGGCCGTGCTCGATTTCCTGAACCGCCGTCTGGCGGACTGAACCCCCGCCCCGGCATACGAGGAGGAGCGTATGGGCGCCACCGCGCGGATCGCCGAGTTTGTCGCCAAGAGTCGCTGGGAGGAGTTCCCGCAAGAAGCCATCGCACAGGCCAAGCGCGCGATCCAGGACAGCATCGGTGTCACGCTCGCTGGTTCTGTGGAGCCACCGGCCCGGATCATCCAGCGGATCGCGGAGGCCGAAGGGGGCGCGCCGCTGGCCACACTGCTGGGGACGCGCATCAAGACCGGCGGGGTGTGGGCGGCGCTGGCCAACGGCACCGCCGGCCACGCGCTCGACTTCGATGACACCAACTTCGCCATGATGGGGCATCCCAGTGTCCCCGTCCTGAGCGCAGCGATGGCGGCGGGCGAGCTGGCGCTGGCCAACGGGCGGGCCCTCCTCCACGCCTTCCTTCTGGGATTCGAAGTGGAGACAGCGCTGGGGGAGGTAGTGCATCCGGTCCAGTACGAGCGCGGCTTTCACGCCACCGGGACCCTCGGCACGCTGGGCGCCGCCGTGGCGGCGGCGAAGCTTCTGGAGCTGGACCTCGCCGGGACGCAACACGCGCTCGCCATCGCGGCCTCCCAGGCGTCGGGGCTGAAGGAGAACTTCGGCACCATGACCAAACCCCTCCACGCCGGTCACGCGGCGCGGAGCGGGCTCCTCTCGGCGCTCCTGGCTCGTGACGGATTCACGGCGTCGGCGACCGCCATCGAGGGGCCGCAGGGGTACCTCAAGGTGCTGGGGAGCCAGACGGACGATCCGACAGCGACGCTGGAGCGGCTCGGCTCGCCCTGGAAGATCCTCTCGTCGGGAGTGGCGGTGAAGCCCTACCCGTCCTGCGCCTGCACCCACTCCATCATCGACGCCGTCCTGGAGCTTCGGGAAGCGCACAGGCTTCTCCCCGAAACGGTGCGGGAGATCACGGTGGGGGTGACCCACATGGTCCCGAAGATCCTCATCCACCACGACCCTCGGACCGGCTTGGAGGGGAAGTTCTCAGCCGAGTTCTGCGCCGCCGCTGCGCTGGTGGACGGCCAGGTGGGGATCGCCACCTTCACCGACGCGAAGACTGCCGATCCCCGGATTCGCGCTGCGATGGGGAAGGTGAGCGTGGTGGTGGACCCGAGCATCCCGGGCGATCTGGAACACCACATGTGGACGCGGGTCACCGCGACGCTGGCGGACGGGAAGCGGGACGAGATCCCGCCGCGAGAAGTTCAGGGGCACCCCGCGATCCCGCTCTCCCGGGAGCGGCTCCTCGCCAAATTTCTGGACTGCGCGGAGCGGGCCCTCCCGAAGGACCGCGCGGAGTCGGTGGCGGAGATGCTCGACAGCCTGGAGGGGTGCCCGGACCTCCGGAGCCTCACCGCCATCCTCCGCCCCTAGGACTGCCGCAGCCTGGCGCGTGGGGATGACCGAGTTCGCCACCCCCGACCGCATCCCGAAGGCGAGAACGATCGTGGACACGTGCTTCTGTTCGGCGAAACGCATCCGCGTACGACATCTTTGAATCCATCGACCACCAGAATGTTCTATGCGTTCTTTGCGGTTAATTTCCCCACCGCCCTGTTTGAAGACGCATGTTCCCTCATCTTCTGCTCCAGCCAAAGATTGACGAGGGTGCCGGAAGAAACCCCCTGTCTGCGAGCAAGCGACTGGATCTTCTTGGACAAGTTCCGTTCTATGGGGTAGTAGGTCACCTCGGATTCGATTTCCACATCGAACCTCACTCTTCTCGTCTTACCCCAAAAATCACTTAGGTCGCGCTTGTCCCAGAACTCTCCAATGTCCGTGTATGACCCGGCTTGGGAGATTGAACTCTTATTTTTTCGCATGCCTTCTTCTCGTTCTCCGGAAAACTGCACAAGATCAACCTGGAGACTCACCGGCTAACTTCAGTGCTGCTGCCCGCGTGTGAGCCGCTAACCTGAACCCAAGACCCTGCAGCTGGTCGAGAAGCGGGCCGACTGCCGGCATGATTCCAGCCCGCTTGGCATCGATTAAGATCCCAAGTGTCCCGGTGATGCGAAGCTGTAAAGTTATGGCCAGCCGACGAGCCAGCGCATCATCAAGAACGCAGACGGAATCATGTGTTTCTAACGCCAAGGCGAGTACTTCCCTTTCCCCCGGGCCAAGGTCGGTTATCAAGGGAAGTACGATGGAGCTGGATGGGCGGCGCACGGTAACCCAATCCAGGCTTTGAAGATCGGGCAGACTCAGACCCGATCTGCGACCGATGTCCAACTCCTCTTGGACGGCGGGGGGTACTGTGATGGTTTTGACTAAATTAGGAAGAACATGCAGTACACCGATCTGATGAAGGTACTGCAGGGGAGATGTGTTGCAGATAATCTCAGGCAAGCCGGCTCTCTTGTTGAAGCTCCTCTTCGCTCAATCTGAAAGTGTCCACGCCATAATCCGCGAGCTTCATCAAGAACACGGTTCTCGGGATTCCCGCGAGCTTCGCTGCGGAACCCGAAGAGATCCGACCGAGTTCGTACAGCTTGACAGCTGCGGCCAGGCGCAGCTCAGCACCCACTTGGTCGGGGTTTACCTTGAGAGCCAGCAGGGCCTCATCTGGAATAGACAATGTGATGTCGCTCATAACCTTTCCCCTCGCAACCCTATTTTGCCAGAATCCGGACAAGTTGTCATGTGGCTGCTGTTCGTCTCGCAGACTGTCTTTGATAACAGCCCTTCCCGCGCTTTCTGCGGTTAATCGCCCTCCAGTGAAATGCATGCCCGGAACGCGTTTGTCCTGCCTGCGCCCACGTTCTCTCCCTCACCGCGGCGCTAGCCGCCCAGGTAGAGGCGCTTCACTTCGGGGTCGTTGAGCAACGCCTGGCCGGTTCCCTCGAACCGGTTCGCCCCCAGCTCCAGGACATATCCGCGGTCGGCCACGGAGAGCACCTTGGCCGCATTCTGCTCCACCACCGCCAGCGTGTACCCGGCCTGCTTCATTTCCAGGAGCTTATCGAAGATCAGCGTGACGAGCCTGGGTGAGAGCCCCAGGCTTGGCTCGTCCAGCAGAATCAGCTTGGGGGTGGTCATGAGCGCGCGGCCCACCGCCACCATCTGCTGCTCGCCGCCTGACATGGTCCCGGCCTTCTGCGTCCGGCGCTCGCCCAGAATCGGAAAGAGCGTGAACACCCGGTCCATCGCTTCCCGGAGCCTACCCCGGTCGGATTCGATGTACCCGCCCATCTCCAGGTTTTCACGCACAGTCATCTGAGGGAAGACGATCCGCCCCTGGGGGACGTAAGCCAGCCCCCGGCGCAGGATCTGGTCGGGGCGAAGCCCGGTGATCTCGCTGCCGTCGAAGAGGATGCGCCCGGACTTGGGCTGGAGGAACCCCACGATGGTCTTGAACGCGGTCGACTTCCCTGCGCCGTTGGGACCGATGACGCACACGATCTCCCCCGGTCGCACCTCCAGCGTGACCCCGTG
>CAYJUC010000411.1:0-3467 GCA_964372605.1 uncultured bacterium
GTGCTCCACGCGTTCGAGAAGCGGAGCAGGAAGACGGACAGGCATGACATCGAGCTGGGGCGACAACGATTTCGAGCCCTCATGAGCCGCCGGCGCGCGGAGAGTCGGGAAGAAAGGTAGGTTTCTGATGAAGCTCAAAATCACGCCCTCGACCGGCAACGTGTTCCGGGACCTCGGGTTCCGACGGGAGGAGGCTGAACACCTCTTGATTCGTGCCGACCTGATGATCCAGGTCCAGAAGATCATCGCGTCCCGTCGTCTCAAGCAGAACGCCACGGCGAAGATCCTGCGCGTCACCCAACCCCGGGTGAGCGACCTGCTGCGAGGTCGCATTGACCTGTTCGGTACCGACGCCCTGATCGACATGCTCGCGCGCCTCGGCGCCCGCGTGCGTGTCCGAGTCACCGCTCCACGGCGTACCCTCAAAGTCGCATAACGGTCGCGATAACCCGCGACGGCGAAGCAGCGCGACGCCGGCGTCGGGTTGATCGCGAAGTTAGACGCGCTACGCTGTCTCTGCCCGAAGAAGCGCAATCGCCTCAGCATACGTCTCACCTCGAAGCCAGCATGGCGACCGCTCCTCTATCCCCTTCCAGATGCGGCCGTCATCAGGCACATGCACCTTACCGTCGCCATGCAGATGCGATCGCCGCCAGGCGTCTCGCTGGTGGTTATCCCAAAGCAGCGAGCCGATGATCAGGATGCCACCGCGCATTGTGTCGTCCTCGGCGTCTATTGAGTCTCTTGCGGCCCATCCCTGCAGCCTATCTCGTTAGCCGGATATACTGCGGGCTGATATCTGGATAGACTGCCAGATTCGCTGTGTTTGTCGGAGGACAGGGGCTTGACAAAGTCCCGCAACCGGTGGATATTTCCGCCGAAATTTTTTTCAGGACCGCGAGCGCTTAACGAACCGCCGTCACAGGCAATCCGCATGGGGCGTGACCGAGCCTTGACGTGGCAATTCCCCGGTCGGTACACTGACCTCACTATGCCTTCCACGTACCGGCTCGGGGTGGACATCGGGGGGACGTTCACCGACCTGGTGCTGGTGGACGAGGCCACGGGAGCGGCGCGCGTCGGGAAGCTCCTCACCACGCCCAAGGACCCGGCACAGGGAGTGGAGGCCGGACTGATCCGCCTGCTGGACGAGGCTGGAATTCGGGCGCAAGCGGTCCGGACCCTCATCCACGGCACCACGCTGGCCACCAACGCCATCGTCGAGCGCAAGGGCGCCCGCACCGGGCTGATCACCACCCGCGGCTTTAGAGATGCCCTCGAGATCGGCCGGGAGGGGCGGTATGACATGTATGACCTCTTCATCGATCCGCCGTCGCCCCTGGTGCCTCGCCATCTGCGCGTGGAGGTGACCGAGCGGCTCCTGGCTGATGGCAGCGTGCTCGCGCCGCTCGACGAGGACGAGGTGCGACGGGTCATCCAGGAACTCCTGGCCGCCGGGTGCGAGGCGGTGGCGGTCTCGCTCCTTCACTCCTACCGGAACCCCGTCCACGAGCAGCGCGTGGGCGAGCTGCTCCGCCAGCTCGCGCCCGGTCTTCCCGCCTCGCTCTCCTCCCAGGTGGTGCCTGAGATCCGCGAGTACGAGCGCGCCTCCACCACCGTGGCCAATGCCTACGTGATGCCGCTCATGGCGCGCTATCTGGAGGACCTGGAACGCAAGCTGGCGGACCTCGGGATCGAAGACCGGCTCTTCGTCATGCTCTCCGGAGGGGGCATCGCCACTCCCGAGACGGCAAAACAGTTTCCGATCCGGCTCGTGGAGTCCGGCCCGGCCGCAGGCGCCCTGGCGGCGGCGCGCGCAGGCCGGCTGGCCGGGGAGTCGAAGCTGCTCTCCTTTGACATGGGCGGGACCACCGCCAAGGCCTGCGTGATCGACGACGGCGAGCCGCTGGTCGCCCGCGAGTTCGAGGTCGCGCGGGCGGACCGCTTCAAGAAGGGCTCCGGGCTCCCCCTGCGCGTCCCCGCGGTGGAGATGATCGAGATCGGCGCCGGCGGTGGCTCTATCGCTCGGGTGGACCGGATGGGGTTGCTCAAGGTCGGGCCGGAGAGCGCTGGCGCAGATCCGGGACCCGCCTGCTACGGGCTGGGCGGTAGGGAACCAACGGTCACCGACGCGGATCTCCTCCTGGGCTATCTGGATCCCGACTTTTTCCTGGGAGGACGGATGCGGCTTTCCCGTGACGCGGCCCTCGAGGCGATTCGAGAGCGGGTGGCCGGGCCGCTGGGCCTCGACCCGATCCAGGCCGCCTGGGGAATTCACCAGGTGGTCAACGAGAACATGACGGCCGCTGCGCGAATCCACGGGATCGAGCGGGGGAAAGACCTCCGGGCCTACCCGCTCTTCGCCTTCGGCGGCGCCGGTCCGGTCCACTGCTGGCACGTGGCGCGGATCTTGAAGGTCCCCCGACTGCTCATCCCGTTCGGCGCCGGCGCCGTCTCCGCCTTCGGGCTCCTGACCGCGCCGCTGGCCTTCGACTTCGTCCGGACATCGCCCCAGCGGCTGGACCAGGCCGACTGGACACTCCTGAACCGGCTCTACGCGGAGATGGAGGCCGAGGGGATGGCGATCCTCGGCGCTTCGGGGATCAGCCGCGCCGAGGTCACTCTGAAGCGCAGCGCGGAGATGCGCTACGTGGGACAGGGGCACGAGGTTCCCGTGGCGGTGCCGTTGGGGACTCTTTCTACCGAGAGCCTGCCGGCACTCAACCGGAACTTTGAGGCATCTTACCGTGCGCTCTACCAGCGCACCCCTCAGGGAGTCGCCATCGAGGCGCTGAGCTGGCGGCTCACCGTGTCTGGCCCCGAGCCGGAGATGAGGATGACTGGTGAGAGAGCGGTCGGGGCGGGCGTGCCGACAGGCCGGGGGCCCGCCCCTGATGATGGCGGCGGGCACCCGGGCTCACGCCACGCCCGCCGCTTCGGCCATCACGCCCTCAAGACCAACCGACCGGCCTTCTTCGCCGAGGCCAACGGATTCGTCGAGACCGCCGTCTACGACCGCTACCGGCTGGGCCCCGGATCGAGCTTCGACGGACCGGCCATCGTGGAGGAGCTCGAGTCCACTGCGGTCATCGGCCCGGGCGGCCGCTGCCGCGTGGATGACCAGCTCATGCTGATCGTGGAGCTTCCATGAGCCGGAAGTCGCTCGGCGCACAATTTAACGCGCGTGATTCATGAATTTGCTCACCGCGTCTGACAGGCCCCCTCACCCTGCCCCTCTCCCCCGCTGGGGGCGAGGGAATCGGAAGAGCTCCCTCTCCCTCCTGAGGGAGAGGGCCGGGGTGAGGGTGCCTGGTGCGGACGAGAATAATCCGGGTTAACGCCATGAAGCTGGACCCGGTAACACTCGAGATCTGCTGGAACCGCTTGATCGGCGTCGTCAACGAGCAGGCCGCCGCGCTTCAGCGGACCAGCTTCACCTCCGTCGTCCGCGAGGCCGGCGACCTCTC
>CAYJUC010000412.1:0-3458 GCA_964372605.1 uncultured bacterium
CGCTTGGAGATGAGGAAGTGGCCGAGCGCCAGGTGGGGGAGTCCGGAGCGCTCGAAGGTGTCCACGGCGTCCGCCGGGGACGAAACCAGCGGCTCCCCGTGCAGATTGAAGGAGGTATTGAGCACTGCCCCGATCCCGGTCCGGCGCTCGAACTCGCGGATGATCCGGGAGTACTCCGGGTTCACATCTTCCTCGAGGATCTGGGGCCTGGCTGTGCCGTCCTGCGGGTGAATAGCGGCCTGGAGCTCGTCCCGGCGCTTCGGCTGGGTGGGAAGGGCCAGCATCATGTACGGCGAGGCCAGGCCCTTGGGGTTCACCAGATAGTCGGCCTCGCGCTCCTTCAAAATGGTCGGGGCGAACGGCATCCAGAAGTCCCGGTTCTTGATCATCCGGTTGATGAGTGGAACCACTCGATGATCTGACGGGTTGGCGAGGATCGAGCGGTTCCCCAGGGCCCGGGCCCCGTACTCCATCCGGCCCGAGCAGCGGGCCACCACCCCGTCCCCGACCAGAAGCTCGGCGATCTTCTCCTCGATCCCGTCGTGCAGAACCACCTTGTGCCTGGTCTCCAGCTTTCGCTCGCGGATCAGCGCCTCGACTTCCGCGTCTTCTGCTTCGGGACCGAGGTAGAGCGGGCCTAGCGGCTTCGGGGCGGGCGGGATTCCTTTCTGCCGGCAGAGGTCCAGATACGCGAGGTAGGCGGCGCCGACGGCGTTGGACTCATCCCCAGAGCTTGGAAAGACGAAGAGATCCTCCACCTCCTCTTGCTGTGCGATCAGCATGTTCGCCTTGACGTTCATGAAGCAGCCGCCCCCAAGGGCGAGCCGCGTGCCGCCGTAGCGTGAGGCCATGAGCCCGACCCAGCGGAGCAGGATCTCCTCCAGGAGCTGCTGGGCTCCGCCCGCGATCCAGTCGAAGCGGAGTCCCAGGAGGTGCCTGAGCAGAATCTGGTAACGGTCCCCGGGCTTGAGCCAGCGGAACTCGCAGGGATCGCCTTCCGCCAGGTCGAAGACCTCCTTGAGCGCTCGGTAGGCTTGCCGGCGGCCGCCCTCCCCCGCGTAGGGCGCGAGGCCCATGACCTTGTACTCGTGCTCGCCGAACTTCATCCCGAGGTAGAGGGTCACGAAAGAGTAGAACGCGCCCAGGGAACCGGGCGCGCTTCGGCTGGCTTCGTGCCGCGTGAGCGCGTGGCCCGCGGCGCTGGACGCGGTGGCGCAGAGCCCGTCCCCGGAGTTGTCGTTGGTCAGCACCAGGGCGGGACGCCCCCGGTAGGGAGAACCGAAGTAGGCGGCGGCCGCGTGGCAACTGTGGTGGTCGAGGCAGACGATCCGCTCGCGACTGATCCCCAGATGGTCGGCTACCAAGGCCAGCCGCTCGGCCTGCGGCATCGCGAATTTTCCCCTGGAGGCATCGATCAACCCGAACTTGGCCCCCAGTTTCCGCGCGCGCTTGCCGAGACTCCGGCCAGCGGAAGGAAGCCGGACCCCGTAGTAGTCGCGGATGTAGGCGTCGTCCTGAAGCACCCGGTCGAGCCAGTCTTTGGCCGCCATTCGGGCGCCGGACAGGGCCACCAGGTCGATGGCCTTCGGGGTCAGGCCGAGCTGCGCGAGCAGGGCGTCGATCGCCAGGCGGGGATACCCGGAATCATTCTTCCGCCGGGTGAAGCGCTCCTCCGAGGCGCACCCGACGACCTCCCCGTCCTTGAGGATGGCGGCGGTGGCGCAGTGAGTCTCGTTGATTCCGAGGACGATCATAGGCGCCATGATAACAAAAGGGGGAGGGGCCGAGAGCAGACAAATCCCGCGCCCCGGGAGGGACCACCAGAGGCTGGGCCGGCTAGGTCGTCAGGATTTGCGGGACGTCTTGGAGAAAAATGTCCCGACGAGGGGCTCGAGATTCTTTCCGCCGCACTGAGGGCACTTGAACTCTCCCCGCTCCCGCTCCCCCATCGTCAGGGGCATCGAGACTTCCTTCCCGCACTTCGGGCAGTAGAACTCGTACACGGGCATACTCATCCCCCCCTCTCACGCTCCGGAGTACACGATTCTCTTAGCACGCGTCCCCGGGGGTGTCAAGGACCGGGCGAGGCTTAAGGGGTCGATGGGCCGGGAAGGGTCAGGGAGAACGGCTCGGAGCCGCGGCGGACCACCAGGCGAAGCGGCTGGTCGAGGGGGACGTCGACCAGCGCCTGGCTGACCGCTTGCGAGGAGATGAGCCGGTGGCCGTTGATCTCCACGATCACGTCTCCCGGCAGGAGGCCGCTCCGCTCGGCCTGGCTGCCGCGGAGCACGACACCCACAGCCGGCGGCTCTCCGGAAAGACGGCCGGCCGTTTCTTCCGATGCCCGCGACGGTGACCTCAGGCTGAAGCCGAACTCGGCGGCGACGCGCTCGGCCGCCACGGGGACCGGCATGTCGCCAACCCGGATCGTGATCGGCCGCCGCCCTTCGTCCGGACGGAGCACCGTGAGCGACACTTCCTCTCCGACCGACGTGGATGACACGAGCCGCTGGAGCGCCCGGGTGTCCACGACGGGACGTCCCCTGAACGCCACCACCAGATCGCCGTTCCTGAGGCCCGACTGCGCCGCGGGGGCGTCGCTTATGACCTCGACGATCATGGCGCCGTACCCCTCGCGGATCCCGTATCGGCTTGAGATCTCCTCCATCTCCTGCTCGGAGAGATCGCGGATGCGGACCCCGAACCATCCCCACCTGACGGCCTCCGCCGTCCAGGGGAGCGCGAGCGTCACTCCGACCAGGACGACCTGGAGGAACCGGCGGGCCCGCGGAGTCATGGGCCTCCCCTCCCTTCGCGGCCGCCGGTGATTTCCCGGAGGAGGTGGTCCAGCGCCTCGCTGAGCCGGCGGAGCCGGTCCCCCACATCCATCGTTTCCAGGAGCTCCTGGCGGAGCGCCGCGTCGGGGAGCACCGCGGAGGCCACCTGGTCGGCGATGACCCCCGGTGGCTGCGCGGCCTTGAAGGCCTGCTCCAGCACCGGCGATCTCCGCCCCACCGCCTCGATGAATCGGAGGCATGAGCCCTTCACCTGCTCCACGAGAGGAGCCAGCCCGGCGGTATCCTCTGCCGGGGGCTGATCCTCCAGCACGACAGCGCGGACCATGCGGTAGAGGGTGTCCGTGGGAAGCTCCGCTTCGATGCGGATCCGACGGTCGCCCCTGAGCAAGATGTTGTACCGCCCGGTCGGAAGAGGCTGCCACTGGATAATCTCGCCCGCGCCGGCCACGGCATGGACGGGAGGTTTGCCGTCGTACTGGGCTTCGTACCCCGGCTTGAGGCCCACCACGGCCAGCCGCTTGTCCCGGGCGAGGCAGTCGGTGACCATGGCGCGGTAGCGGGTCTCGAAGATGTGAAGGGGCAACAACGTGTGGGGGAAGAAAACGAGATTGGGAAGCGGAAAGATCGGCAGAAAGACCTGCGTCACCGGACCATCAGCCG
>CAYJUC010000413.1:0-3433 GCA_964372605.1 uncultured bacterium
CCATGCCGCGAGGCAGGCCACCCGCCGCGCGAGGCCCGAGTTGATTTGCGCGGGCCAAGCCCGCGCCCGACCCCTGTGGGCGGCCGGTGCACGTGGTGTTGTGACGGTTTTTCAGCATCCTGTCAGCGCCGCCGCATCAGGAGGAGCGCCAGCTCGTACTGGAGCACCGCCTCCCCCCGCTGGTTCTTCACGACGGTGTCGAAGGTGACCACTCCCCGATCGGGCTTGGAGGACTCCTTCGTCTCTCTCACCGTCAGCTCGGTGTGGATGGTGTCCCCGAAGCGGACGGGCGCCGTGAAGCGCACCTTGTCGAGTCCCAGGAGCGCCAGCGTGGTCCCCTCGAAGAGCCCGAGCAGATTCTGCTGGCCGCTGGAGATCGCCAGCGTGAGGGTGCCGTGCGCGATCCGTCCGCCGAACGGGGTCCCCTTGGCCCACTCCTCGTTGGTGTGGAGCGGGTTGAAGTCTCCCGAGAGTCCGGCGAACTGCGAGACATCCGCCGGGTTGATGGTGCGCCCCATCGTCTCGAAGGTTTGCCCGACTTTGAACTCCTCGAAGTAGCGCCCGCGCGGTTGATACGCCATGGCTCCGAGCTCCCTTTTTGACGCGTGACGGGAACGTACTCTATGGCGTCTTCTTCTCCGATGTCAACAGACTTCTCCGCGAAGCCTCCCCTCGAGAACCTCCCGGGCAATCGTCCGCGGCAAGAACTTGCCCCGACGCGCGCCAACATGCTCGCCGCGCTCCACGGCGATCTCTCCACGGACAATCGTCATCACCGGAGCGCCTGTGACGGTCCAGCCCTCATAGATGGTGTAGTCGAGCCCCATATGCAGATCGTCTGAGGTGATCCTGCGCCGGGGCTCGGGATCGTAAAGAACAATGTCCGCATCGCTGCCGGGAGCGATCGTCCCCTTCCGGGGATAGAGACCGAAGAGGCGGGCGGGGTTAGCCGAAAGCAGTTCCGCCAGCCGATTGATCGTAATCCGGCCCTTGGCGACACCTTCGCTGTACATCACAGAGAGGACTGTCTCCACCTGCCCCATGCCGCCCGGCATTTCGTTGAACGGCTTGCCGTCCGAGAGCGCCCTTTTCCTCGACAGGTAGGCCGACACATGGTCACTGCCGATGCAGTTGATCGTGCCGTCCTGGACCCCCTCCCAGAGCGCAGCCTGGTCAGCGGCGCTCTGGATGGGCGGGAATCGGATGAATTGAATGGCCCGTTCCTGGCTGTACACTTCGTCGTTGAATAACAGGTAATGCGGGCAAGTCTCACAGTACACGGGGAGCTGTCGGGCCTGCGCTTCGCGCACGAGGCCGAGCGCCGCCCCCGAGCTCAGGTGGGGAAAAAAGATGGCCGCCCCCGCGCGCTCGGCGAGGAAGATCATGCGATGGACCGCTTCCGCTTCGGCCAGGGGGGGGCGCGACTGGGGAAAGTATTCCGCTCCGGTTTTACCCTCACTCAGTAATTTGTGGGTGAAATAGCGGCACATCGAGGCATTCTCGGCATGGATGCTCAGCAGGCCGCCCCGTTCCGCCAGCTTCTGCATCAGGGCGTAGCACAGGGCGTCCTCGGGCGGCTCATCCTCTCTCTCATGAACGAGGATCTTGAAACAGGGTATGCCGCGGGCGACGACATCATCGACCTCCCGCAGGATCTCCCAGGAGGGGTGCACGACCATGGCATTCACGGAGAAATCCACCCACGCCTGGCTCCCGAACTCCGCCAGGCGCTCGTCTATGGACTGCTGAATCGTGGCGCCCTTCTGTTGCCAGCCGTACTCAATCAGAGTCGTGGTTCCTCCATAGGCGGCCGCCCTGGTCTCCACTCCAAAGCCCGGCAGTTTTTGCCCCCACAGCTCACCGAAGCTATGAACATGGGGGTCAATGACCCCCGGCAGCACGTAGAACCCCCGGGCATCCACCGTCCGGCGGGCTTCATCGCGCAGGGTCCCCGGCTGAGCCAAGGCCATGATCTTTTCGCCCTCGACCGCCACGTCCAGAACCTGGCTGGACGCGGGCGATACCACTGTGCCGCCGGTGATAAGGATGTCGAACATTCCGCCTCCTCGCCGATGTTCTCTATGGGCAAGGACACTCTATCGCGTCCTGTCCGGCCGGGCTAGAGATTCCTCGCCGGCGCGTTGTTGACAGCCACGATGGCGCGCAACTATGATGGCTGGGCCGCGATACGACAAAGGGGACGGTTCAATGCAACGGTGGTTCCTCCCACGGTAGGCTTTCGCATGGAAGCGACCGTTGCCCGCGCCATCATCGACACACTCAGGGCCGAGGGGATCGACCTCGTGGTCACGCTGCCGGAAGAGCCCACCAACGACCTCTCGGAGATGCTGCGCGCCGACCCACACTTCACGTTCATCTCTGTGACCAGCGAGAGCCACGGGCTCGCGCTCTGCGCCGGGGCGTCGGTGGCCGGGCGGCCGTGCGTCTTCATCACCGGGATCGCGGGCCTCATGGTGGGAACGTGGATGCTCTCCCACATGAGCCTGCTCTACGGGATCCCCCTCCTCCTGCTGGTCTCCTACCGCGGCGACATCTCCGACAGGAGCGCCATCCCCGGCGCCTCCCTCCACCTCTTCAAGACCGTCGCGGAGCCGCTGCTGGACCTCCTCCACGTTCGCTACGCGATCGCCGACCGGCCGGAGGCGCTCCCGGAGCTGATCCGCGACGCCCACTTCACCGCGCAGGAGCAGAGCGCCCCCGTCGCGCTCCTCATGACTGGCCGGGTGCTCTGGTGAAGCGCATCGACTGCCTGGAGCTGCTCGACCGGACCATCGACGACAACGTGGTCACCGTCACCAGCCTGTCGGGAAACCAGCTCGAGTGGGCCCACGTCCGGAAGCGGGGGGCCAACTTCACGGGCCTGAACATGGGGATGTGCACCGGCTTCGCCGCCGGGGTGGCGCTGGCGCTCCCCGGTCACCGCGTGGTCGCCCTGGAATCCGACGGCAGCCTGCTCCTCGACACCAGCGTGCTGGTGACCCTCGCGCAGGCGCCGCCGCCGAACCTCCTGCTCATCGTCTTCGACAACGAGCGGTACGGCCGGATGTTACCCACCCCCACCGCCACGGGAACCGATCTGGCCGCCATCGTCAGCGCGGCCGGGCTCCCGCCTCCCGTCGTGACCTCGACCATCGAGGAGTTCGCCCGGGCGCTCAAGGACGCCCTGGCGCGGCAGCGGCTCTCGGCCATCATCGCGAAGGTGGAGCCGGGGACCGTCCCGTTGCCTGAGGAGCTGCGCCGCGAGTACCGGCGCGACGACGGCAGGCCGATGAAGGAGCGGTTTGTGCAGGAGCTCCGGAGGCTGCGGCCGTAGTGCCAAGCCCACCCCCTCACCCGTCTTCGCCCCCTCACCCGTCTTCGCCCCCTCACCCTCCCCTCTCCCCCTCGAAGGGGGAGAGGATTAAGGTGAGGG
>CAYJUC010000414.1:0-3425 GCA_964372605.1 uncultured bacterium
GGGTGAGCGACGAGAATATATGGTAGGCCACTCCCCGAGGGTTTGCAACGCCCTCCTTAACCGCTACCCACTTGCGCGGCGCGGTCCCTGGTGGTATCTCTCTGCCGTGACGCCGGATTAAATTCGGAGGGGGCCTCGACGGCCCCCTCCGAGGCCTCCCCCAGATGCAGTTCGAGCGTGGCGGGTGCGGCCATGCCGTGCGGCAGGCCACCCGCCGCGCGAGGCCCGAGTTAATTGCGCGAGCGGAGCTCGCGCTCGGAACCCGCTGGAGGTGCTGGAGGTGAGGATGGCGAGAGGCCGGCTGGATCCCGAGGCGTATGCCGAGAAAATCAACGGCTGGGCGAAGGGGACCATGATCGAGAGCCACGGCACCCGCATTCTCAGCGCCGCGGAGGGGAGAGCGATCGCCGAGCTCCCGTTCAAGCCGGAGCTCTCCCAGCCGACCGGTCTCTTTCATGGCGGCGCGATCATCGCCTTCGCCGACGAGACCGCCACGGCCGCCAGCATGTGGGAGACCAACCCAACAGGTGAGTTCAAGCCGGAACTCTTCCCCCTGACGCTTCAGATCTCCGCGAACCTGATCCGCAACACCAACCGTGGGGTCCTTCGGGCGGAGGCCGAAATCATTCACCGGGGGCGGACCACGCTGGTCGTGGAGGTGAAGGTCAGGGACGAGCTGGGCAAGCTGATCGCCTCTCTGCTTGTCACCCAGCTTGTCCCGGTGCCTGCCGCCTGAGGCCTTGTTCGATGCTTAGCCCAAAGGCAGTTCTGGCCCTTCTGCCCAATTTGTGGGCAGACTGGTTGACGTCGCTACGGCGCGTACCTGCCAACTGGTTGATTTCTCGACTATCGCATTTTTATCCGGTATCGGTATGGCTGTTGCTAGACACTCGACAGGAGGAATCGCCATGAAAAAGATCGAAGCGATCATCAAGCCGTTCAAACTGGATGATGTGAAAGAAGCCCTCACCGGAATCGGCGTGATCGGTATGACGGTGTCCGAGGTCAGGGGCTTCGGCCGACAGAAGGGGCACACCGAGCTCTACCGCGGTGGGGAGTACACGGTGGACTTCCTTCCCAAAATCAAGGTGGAGGTGGTGGTGCCGGATTCTCTGGTTTCCAAGGTGATGGACGTTCTGGCCGGCGCGGCGAAAACCGGCAGCATCGGCGACGGCAAGATCTTCGTGAACCCCGTGGAGACGGCGATCCGGATCCGCACGGGCGAACGCGACGAAGCGGCTCTCTAACCTTCACCGGAATAGGGAGGGACACCGTGTCCATTCACCGGCGATCGCTGAGCGTTTTGTGCCTGGTCTTCCTGGCCCTTGTCATGGTGGCGCCGGGGGTCGTGCTCGCCCAGCAGGCCCCCGCCGCTCCCCCGCTAAAGATCGATTCGGGGGACACGGCCTGGCTCCTGACCTCCTCGGCGCTCGTGCTCCTCATGACCGCGCCGGGGCTGGCGCTTTTCTATGGCGGGATGGTCCGCCGGAAAAACGCGCTCGGCACGATCATGCACAGCTTCATCATCGTGGCGCTGATCTCCGTGCAGTGGGTGCTCTGGGGCTACAGCCTGGCCTTCGGCCCTGACAAGGGCGGGATCCTCGGCGGGCTCGAGTGGATCGGCCTTCGCGGGGTGGGGCTCGACCCCGGCCCGTACAGCGACACGGTCCCCCACCAGGCCTTCATGGTCTTCCAGCTCATGTTCGCCATCATCACGCCGGCGCTCATTACCGGAGCCTTCGCCGAGCGAATGAAGTTCTCGACGTTCATCGTCTTCACGCTGGCGTGGGCCACGCTGGTCTACGACCCGCTGGCTCACTGGGTCTGGGGGGTGGGTGGGTGGCTCAGAAACCTGGGCGCCCTGGACTTCGCGGGCGGGACCGTGGTTCACATCAGCTCGGGGATTTCCGCCCTGGCCGCAGCCATCGTCGTCGGCAAGCGGAGGGGTTACGGTCACGAGCCGATGCCTCCCCACAACCTCCCCCTGACGGTGGCCGGCGCGGCGCTTCTCTGGTTCGGCTGGTTCGGTTTCAACGCCGGCAGCGCGCTGACCGCGGGCAAGCTGGCTACCAGCGCGTTCGTGGTAACCAACACAGCGACCGCCGCCGCGGCGCTCGGCTGGATGTTCACCGAGTGGGCCTCGCGCGGTAAGCCCACCGTGCTCGGGGCGGCCTCGGGGGCGGTGGCCGGCCTGGTGGCCATCACGCCGGCCTCGGGCTACGTGAGCCCGATGGCGTCCATCGTGATCGGCGCGATCGCGGGCTTCCTCTGCTACAGCGCCTGCAACCTGAAGACAAAGCTCGGCTACGACGACTCACTGGACGTGGTGGGAGTCCACGCCGTGGGCGGCACGTGGGGCGCGCTCGCCACCGGGCTCTTCGCCACCAAGACCATCAACGAGGCCGGAGGCGACGGGCTCTTCTACGGCAATCCCGGCCAGCTCGGCGTCCAGATCGTAGCCATCCTGGCCTCCTGGGTGCTGGCGTTTGTCATGACCTTCATCATCCTGAAGGTACTGGATGTCATCATGGGGCTCCGGGTCAGCCCGGACGATGAAGCGGCCGGGCTGGATCTCTCCCAGCATTCGGAGACCGCCTACACGCTGTGAGGCCCGGCATGAGCAAGGCGGGCCCCCGGGCTGACGCCACGCCCGCCTTCAGCAGCAAGGCGGGCCCCCGGGCTGACGCCACGCCCGCCTGATCAAGGAGGACCCTTGATTTCCGGCCCCGTGTCACCGTAATGTTGGAGGGCGGCGACCGTCCGGTCGGCCGCAGGAGCTGTTTCGTTCACCCCGGTCCCCGGTTCGACCCGGGCGACGCCTGGAGGAGGAGAATCCGCATGACCCCGAAGGAAGCAATCAAACTGGCGAAGGACAAGGGCGCTCGGATCGTGGATATCCGCTTCATCGACGTCCCCGGCCTCTGGCAGCACTTCTCGATCCCGGTGAGCGAGATGACCGAGGAGTTGTTCGAGGAGGGGATCGGCTTCGACGGCTCCTCGATCCGCGGCTTCCAGACCATCGACGAGTCCGATATGCTGCTGATGCCTGACCCAGCCACAGCCGTCATGGACCCCTTCACCGCCGTGCCGACCCTCGTCCTCATCTGCAACGTCAAGGATCCCGTGACGGGAAAGATGTACTCCCGGGACCCGAGGTACGTCGCCCAGAAAGCCGAGGCCCACGTGAAGAAAGCGGGCCTGGCGGATACGATCTACATCGGCCCCGAGCTGGAATTCTTCTTCTTCGACAGTATCCGCTTCGACCAGAACTATAACTCGGGTTACTACTTCATCGACTCCGAGGCCGGGTTCTGGAACTCGGGCAAGGAAGGGACTCCCGACCGCCCCAACCTGGGCTACAAGCCGCGCTACAAGCAGGGCTACTTCCCGGTCCCGCCCATGGACAAGTTCCAGGACATCCGCTC
>CAYJUC010000415.1:0-3416 GCA_964372605.1 uncultured bacterium
CCGAGGCCCAGATGCGGAACCGGATCGACGCCTTCTTTGAGTCGCTGGAGCACAAGAAGCTGGTTAAAGCGTGAACGTGCCGCGTCGAGATGCGAGCATCACAATTCGGGGATCGGGGTTCGAGTCTCGGGGTTCGCATTTCGGCCCCCGAACCCCGGCCCCCGAACCCCGGATTCCGTAGGGTGAGGCGACGCATATCGGCGTGGCGCAGGGAGGAACGACATGATCTACGGGGCGGGAGTGGATGTGGGATCGACTCAGACGAAGGCCATCATCCTGGACGAAGAACGGCGGATCGTGGGCCGGACGCTGATCGACACGGGGGCCAACGTCACCAGGGCGGCCGAGCGGGCCTTCGACGAGGCCCTGAAGGGCGCCGGTCTCCGTCGAGAAGACATCGCCTACGTGGTGGGGACAGGATACGGGCGCTACAAGGTCACCTTCGGCGACGCCCAGATCACCGAGATCAGCTGCCATGCGAAGGGCGCCTCCTGGCTCTTTCCCGGGACCCAGACCGTCATCGACATGGGAGGCCAGGACGCCAAGGGGATCCGCGTGGGCGAAGGAGGGGAGGTCAAGGACTTCGTGATGAATGACAAGTGCGCGGCCGGCACCGGGCGCTTTCTCGCCAACGCGGCCGAGGCGATCGGGCTCTCCCTGGGTGATATCGGTGAGATCTCCCTCCGGGCCAAAAACCCGGTGCGGCTCTCCACGGTCTGCACCGTCTTCGTCGAGTCCGACATCATGGCGTACCTGGCCCAGGGAAAGAAGGTGGAGGACATCCTGGGCGGCGTCCACAGCGCCATCGCGGCCCGGACCGTGTCCCTGGTTCGCCGGGTGGGGATCGAGCCGGAGGTCACCTTCACCGGAGGGGTGTCGCTGAACATCGGGATGGTCCGGGCCCTGGAGGGGAAGCTCGGGATGCCGCTCAACGTCAGCCCCGAGTCCCACTTCATGGGCGCCATCGGCGCGGCGCTCTGGGCGCTCGAGCGGGCGGAGGCGGCCTCGGTTGCGCGGGCAAAGCCCGCGCTCGAACAGGAGCCCAGCATGAATTCGCCGACAGGTTCTTAGGCTAGGAGGAAATCATGACCTACGTCGCGGGGATCGACATGGGGTCCCGAATGACTAAAGCGGTCATCCTGGATGAGCACCGACAGCTGCTCGGCAAGGGGAGCGTCAGGACCCGACCGGACTTCCCTCAGGTGGCGCAGGAGGCGCTGGAGGCGGCTTTGGCCGCCGCCGAGCTTCACCGGGACGAGATCGCCTACACCGCCACCACCGGGTTCGGCCGCTTCAACATTCCCTTCCGGGACATTCAGATCACGGACATGACGTGCGGGGCCCGGGGGGCGACCTTCCTCTTTCCCGGGACGACCTGCGTCCTGGACATCGGCTGCCAGTCCACCCGGGCGATCAGAGTCCGCGAGGGCGGAAGAGTGAAGGAGTTCAAGACCAACGACAAATGCGCGGCGGGGGCCGGCGGCTTCATCGAGCGGGCCGCCCGCTACCTGGAGGTGAGGCTGGAAGCGATCGGGGACCTCTCACTCCAGGCCGATCACCCACAGTCCATCTCCAGCGTCTGCGCGGTGCTGGCCGAGTCGGAGATCATCAACCACATGACCGCGGGCGTGAGCGTGGAGAACATTCTCCGCGGGATCCATCTCTCGCTGGCACAGCGGGCCATGTCCCTTCTCAAGCGGGTGGGGCTCGCGCCCGAGCTGACCTTCATCGGCGGCGTGGCCCGCCAGGCCGGGATGGTCAAGGCTCTGGAGGAGACTGCGGGGATGAAAGTCAACGTCCCTGCTGAACCTGATCTGGTCGGGGCGTTGGGCGCGGCCATCCTGGGGCTCAGGCGCGTCGAAAAGCTCGGCCTCGCCTCGGTGGCTGCCTGAGGAGAGCCATGAAAACCACGACTCCGGTCACGACTCCACACGCGCGCCACGAGGCCGCGAGCCCGATCGCCATTCTCGTCCTGGAGCATGAGGTGATCCTGAGGGCGCTGGCGCTGCTCGAACAACTCGGCCAGCGCCTCGAATCGCGGGTGACCGTGGACCGGAGCTCTCTCTCGTGGCTCATCGACTTTTTCCGCGCCTTCGCCGACCGCTGCCATCACGGGAAGGAGGAGAAGCATCTCTTCCCGGCCCTCGAGCGGCACGGCGTCCCGAAGGAAGGCGGTCCGCTGGGTGTGATGCGAGAGGAGCACGAGGAAGGGCGGGCGCTGGTCCGGGCCATGGCGGAGGGAGACGATCGGCAGATCGCGAAGGCCATTCGAGGCTACGTGATCCTCCTCCGCGCCCATATCGACAAGGAGAACAGCGTGCTCTTCCCGCTGGCCGAGCAAGTCCTCTCCGGCGACGAGCAACGAACGCTCATGCACGCCTTTGAGGCGGTGGAGCAGGAGGCGGGTGGTCCCGGTGTCCACGCGCGCCTCCTGGCCGGGCTCGCGCGGCTCGAGGGATCCGAGCAATGAGGAAGATCGCGACGTTTGACGACTGGGTCGATCACTTCCGCCAGTGGCAAGCGGAGATCGGCCTGGACCTGCCGGAGCTTCGAGCGCACCGCTTCGAGAGCAGGTTCGGGCTTCTCCGGAGCCACGAGATCGAGTTCGGCGACTTCGCCGGCCAGCGGAAGTGGGAGCGCGTCATGGAGATTCCCGAGCAGCGGATCCGGGATGCCCTGGAGCGATTGATCGCCGTCCAGGGGGACACGGAGCTGGCCTCGGTGGAGCAGCAGCGGCGCCTGGTCTCGAGCGCGCCGAGTCGCCAGGACCTGGAGAGCCTGGTCCGCGTGATGAGCGAGGAGATGCGCCACGGCTGGCAGATGGCCTCGCTCCTGGTGACCCACTTCGGCGCATCGGGAAAGATCGAGGCTCGGAAGCTCCTGGAGCGGCGCGCGTTCTCGGGGACGCGGCTCCTCGGCGCCTTCAACGAGGAGGTGGCGGACTGGCTCGACTTCTTCACCTACACCTGCTTCATCGACCGGGACGGGAAGTATCAGCTTCAGATGCTCTGCGGATCGGCCTTCGCGCCGCTGGCCCGGAGCATGGGCCCCATGCTCCACGAGGAAGCCTTTCACCTGGGGACGGGCTACTCCGGCCTCAAGCGGATTCTCCTGGCCGGCCGGGCGCCGGTGGAAGTGATCCAGCGCTCGCTGAACAAGTGGGTGCCGCGGGCCTTCGATCTCTTCGGCGTCGATGGATCAAGCTCCGCCCATTGGGCCTATGTCTGGGGGCTCAAGGGGCGCTTCGACGAGGCCACTGCCAAGACGTCCGCCGACCGCGACCGGCTCAACGAATACGCCCGGGAGCGCTACAGGCAGGAATGCGAGGAAATCGTCGCGCGGCTGAACCGTCTCCTCCCGTGGGAGAGCCCGAAGCTCTACGTTCCCGATCTCCGCTTCAACCGGCAGATCGGCGA
>CAYJUC010000416.1:0-3416 GCA_964372605.1 uncultured bacterium
TCATGACCAGGAGCGGCGCCTGCGGGTTCACCTTGACGTCGCCGGTGAGGATCCCAACCTCGGCCACGCCGAACTGGCGGCAGAAGTCGGCGTATTTCTGGTTGCTGAGCGCCTTGAGGGGGGTGGTGTACGCGATCCGCTGATGTTTCCCGAGCGCTTGATGGATGGCGAACTCGGCGATCAGGGTCTTCCCCGCGCCGGTGGGCGCCGAGACGATGACGGAGTCGCCTTCCAGGATGGCCTGAATTGCCCGGACCTGGAAGTCGTCCAGGACAAACGGGCAGCGCGTCTTGAAGCTCCTGAAAAGATCGAGCTGGCCATCGCTCAGACGGCCGGCGCGGTAGGCTGACTCGATCTCCTTTGGGAGGATGTCGGTGAGAATTTCGGGCTCTCCTTCGGCTCAAGCGTACCACGAGCTTGCCCCGCGGAAAAATCCGGCGCCCCTCCCCTCTACCCTGCCGTGCTAAAATCCGGCCTACATGGGCACGTTCTCGGTCGAAATTCAGATTCGAGCGGCCGGCGCCGGCGGAAACCCTCCTACACCGGTGAAATGCCTGGTCGATACCGGCGCGCCGTTCTGTCAATTTCCTGCAAGCCTCCTGACCTCGCTGGGGATCACTCAAGATCGCGTGATCCCCACACTGTTAGCCGATGGAGCGCCGGGAGAGTCTCCAGCAGGATGGGCTGAAGTCTTCTACCAGGACCGCCACACCTTCACGCTGGTTCTCTTCGGCGGGGAAACGAGTCTTGCTTTGCTGGGTGCCCACGCCCTGGAAGGCCTGGGGCTGGCTGTCGATCCTGTCCGAAAAGTGCCCGAGCCTGCTCGCTTTCCGCTAGCCTGACCCTGGCGTCCATGGTGGTCTACCACGCGGCCATCACCGCCTCGCCCGACTCCTCCGCGCGAGGCGCCGAACACCAGCGTGCCCACCTGGAGCATCTCTTCGAACTCAGAGCCAGGGGGCTCGTGATCGGCGGCGGACCTTCTCCCGACGGCCAACGCGCCGACCTCTTCTACCGGCTTGCACAGCCCTCCGAGATCACCCGGCTGATCGAGGAAGACCCGTACTGGCTGGGCAAGGTCTGGGCCGGATATACGCTCCGGAGCTTCGGTCAGTTCGTCGAGCCGTGGGAGCTGCCGCCGCCGGCCCCCGACGGCTCGCGCATCGCCGTCATCGTCGAGGGCGAAGCGACGGAACCAGAGATGGCAACTTTCGCGCTGATCGAGCTGCGCGGGGCCGGCCGCCTCGCCTTCGGCGGGTTTCTGGAAGGCGAAACCACCCTCGCGCTGATGAAGACCGGAGATGCGGGAGCAGCCGTCGGCTGGCTCGCCGACACCGGCTTCTGGAAGACCGAGAGCCTCACCGCCCGCCCCCTTCTCTACGTGCTGTAATAATATGTTGCCGCACGGCCTATCTCGCGCGGAAGCTCGCGGGAGGAAATGTCGAATGGACGCGAAGCTGACATTCAAGTACGACCGGGAGGGAGACATCCTCTATATCAACAAACGGCTCCCCTATCCCGAGCAGGAATCCGAGGAGCTTGGTAATGAAGTGATCGCCCGGCTAAATCCAAAGACCGGAGAGATCGAAAACATCGAGGTGCTATTCTTCTCGACGCGGCTCTTGCGGAGCGATCTGTTTGAATTGCCGGTTATCGCCGATCTTCGCCTGGCGGAAAAGAAGTAGCGAACGCCTCTATTCCCCCAAGGGGGACGTATCCCACCACGACTTGGTCAAGAGCATGGAGTCTCGTGCCTAGGCCTTCAGCCGGGGGCTTTGAAAGCCCGGCTACAAAGGCTTGACTTTCATTTTCGATTTCCGGTAATGTCGCTAATAGCTTGCGCGGCTATTTGCACAGGCGAAAATGGTGGAACTCACTGAAATGGCGAAGGTTTCCGGCCGCTCCATCCGCTGCGCCGAAGGTTATACCGCCTTCGTCCCCGACCCCCTGCCGCCGGAGATCTCCTGGACGCCGGGGTTGGTCCGGGCTCTCTCAGACGCCGATCGGACGATCGGCAAACTCGCCGGGGAGGGGGGACGGCTGCCGAACCCCCACCTGCTGATCCGGCCGTTCGTTCGACGGGAGGCAGTGCTGTCGAGCAAGATCGAGGGAACCCAGGCGACTCTTGGCGAACTGCTGGCAGCGGAAGCCGGGGCGGCCGTGGAGCGCAGTCCGGCCGACCTGCGTGAGGTGGGAAACTACGTCGTTGCCCTAGAGTACGGGATCAAGCGGCTCAAGACGCTCCCACTCTCCGTCCGGCTGGTGAGGGAACTCCACGAAAAGCTCATGCGCGGCGTTCGGGGAGACAGGGCGACCCCCGGGGAGTTCCGCCGGTCGCAGAACTGGATCGGACCGCCGGGTTGCACCCTCGCCAACGCCACCTATGTCCCCCCTCCCCCGGGCGAGATCATGGCGTGCCTGGGAGACTGGGAGAAGTTCCTCCACGACCGGTCCTCGCCTCCGCTGGTGCAGGTGGCGCTCGCCCACTCCCAGTTCGAGGCAATCCACCCGTTCCTGGACGGAAACGGCCGGGTCGGGCGCCTGCTCATTACCCTGTTTCTGGTCGAGCGAGCCATCCTGCCCACGCCCCTCCTGTACCTCAGCGCCTTCTTCGAGGCGACCCGGCGCGACTACTATGACCACCTGCGCGGCATCACCGAGCGCGGAGAGTGGGAGGAATGGCTGCAGTACTTCCTAAACGGGGTCGCGCGGCAATCGGAGGACGCCCTGAGCCGCGCCGAACGGACCAACCGGCAGCTGGAGAAATGGCGACTGACGGTCGCGGGGAGCGGGTCCAAAGCCCCTCTGGCGCTGGTGGACCAGCTCGCGGCCAACCCATACCTGACAATCAAGGGAGCCGCCAAGCGGCTCGGCGTGGCGTTCACCACGGCCCAGCGAGCGGTGGCCAAGCTCGAAGCGCTGTCAATCGTGAAAGAAGTCAGCGACGCCAGGCGGGACCGCGTCTATTGCGCCAAGGCTCTCCTGGACATTCTGGAGGAGCCGGCCCGGCTGATCCCATCGGAGGAGGCCTGATGCCCCGTGGCCGCCGCAACGCCAACGGCAACAGCCGGCGCCTGACGTCCCAGCAGTCAGTCAACGCGGCCATCAAGCCGATCTGCGACATCATGCGGCGGTCGAACTGCGCCGGGGCGCTCCAGTATGTCCCCGAGCTGACCTGGATTCTCTTCCTTCGCATCCTGGATGAGCGCGAGACCCGAGAGGCGGAGGAGGCCGACGCTGTCGGCGCGGAGTGCGCCCCTTCTCTGCAGCCCCCCTACCGCTGGCAGGACTGGGCCGCCCCGGGCGGTCCAAAGCGAACAGAACTACAACTCGGTTCGCTCGGCGCCTTCTTCGGCTTCGTCAACGGCGACCTGATCCCGAACCTCAAGGGTCTCAAGGAGAAGCCCAACGCCACG
>CAYJUC010000417.1:0-3404 GCA_964372605.1 uncultured bacterium
AACCGAGAGGGCTCCCTCTCCCTCCTGAGGGAGGGGCTGGGGTGAGGGTGCCAAGTACGGACGCGAATAATCCGGACTAGTGGCACTCGCGCATCCTGAGGAGCGGTCTGAAACGGCAGCCATGGGCGGGACGTTCGCGGAGAAGATCCTCGCCATAAAGAGCGGACAGTCCCGCGTCGTTCCGGGGCAGATCGTCGAGCTCACGCCGGACCTGTCGTACTCGCACGACTTCGGCATCCGGGTGATCCAGGCGTTCCGCGAGATGGGCGCCACCCGGGTGTGGGATCCCGCCAGGATCGCCATCGCTATGGATCACGCCATCCCGCCCGACACGGCCAAGCAGGCCAACGATCAGAAGGCGATCCGGGCATTCGCTGCCGAGCAGGGGATCAGGTTCTACGAAGCCGGAACCGGGATCACCCACCAGGTGATGGTCGAGAAGGGACACGTGCGCCCCGGGATGGTGGTGGTGGGCGCGGATTCCCACGCTACTTCCTGCGGCGTCCTGGGGGCCTTCGCGACGGGAATCGGCGAAACGGACACCGCCTTCCTCTGGGCGACCGGCCGTCTCTGGCTTCGCGTCCCCGCGAGCATCCGGGTGACCCTCGGCGGGACCTTGCCCAGGGGCGTGTACGCCAAGGACGTGATGCTGGCGCTCCTGGCGCGGATGGGGGCGGAGGGGGCCACCTACCGCTGCGTCGAGTTTCGTGGAGCGCTGATCGCGGACCTTCCTGTCTCGCAGCGCTTCATCTTCCCCAACATGGCCGTGGAGATGGGGGCGAAGGCCGGATTCATCGCGTCCGACCGCGCGACGCGGGAGTACCTGGCGGCGCGGACCCTAGAATCCTACGAGCCCGTGGACCCCGATCCGGACGCGACGTACGAGCGCCAGGTGGAGCTCGACGTCCGAGACCTCGCGCCGATCGTCGCGCTTCCCGGCGATGTTGATCGCGGGGTACCGGTCGACCGGGCCGCCGGGATCAAGATCGATCAAGCCTTTCTCGGCTCGTGCACGAACGCGCGGGTGGACGACCTGGAGGTGGCGGCCTCGATCCTGCGCGGCCGCAAGGTGCATCCGGAGGTGCGCCTGATCGTGGCGCCCTCCTCCGGAGCCGAAGGGTTGGAGGCGGCGCGGCGGGGCTATCTGGCGATCTTTCAGGAGGCCGGGGCGATCATCCTGCCGAGCGGATGCGCGGTCTGCCACGGGGGCCACCAGGGGGTGCTGGCGGACGGCGAGCGGTGCATCTCGTCGTCCAACCGGAACTATCCGGGGCGCATGGGGAACCCGAAAGCGGAGATCTTCCTGGCCAGTCCCGCGACGGTGGCTGCGGCGGCCGTGGCGGGCCGGATCATCGACCCGCGGGAGCTCCTGGGCTGATGCAGATGGAGGCACAACGCCATCTTCGAAGGCGTGGACGCTCGGGCCCCGATATTGACACGGTCAGTAACCTAGGTATTGTGAGCACTGGTGCCGTTCCAACGTAACGCGCCGGAGGGAGACCGGCCGTTTCCAGCAAACCACCGCAGCAGCGGGTGCAGATGTCGTCCCCGCGAATAGCGCGAACCCCGCGCAAAGGAGCGACGATATGCCCACGGACAAACCCAGCGAGGCCGAGGACGAGTACTTCGCCAGGCTCGAGTTCGAGAGAAAGCGGAAGGATGCGGAGGAGCGGGAGCGCAGGACGAAGGAGGAAGAGCGGCGGCGCCTCGAGGAACTCGCCCATATGCGCTGCCCCAAGTGCGGAATGGAGCTGGTGGAGATCGAGTATCGGGAGGTCAAGATCGACAAGTGCACGAAGTGCGCGGGGATCTGGCTGGACAGCGGCGAGCTGGAGCGAATCATGGGGGACGCGAGCGGCTTCCTCGGCGGCGTCCTGAAAATCTTCAAGGGGTAGCCGTGACGGGCCCGTCTCTACAGGCATCGGAATGATGGAGCTGACCCTGCTCGGCACAGGTAACCCGATCCCCGATCCGCGGCGGGCCGGCCCCAGCCAGCTCGTCCGCGTCGGCGACGATCGCATCCTCGTGGACTGCGGCACGGGCGCCGTGCGTCGCCTGGTGGAGGCGGGCGAGAGTCCCAGGGACGTGCACACGGTCCTGATCACCCACATGCACTCGGACCACTCCATCGACCTCGGCCACTTCCTGATCTCCCGCTGGACGCTGTTTAGCCAGCAGCCGCTGCGCCTCGTGGGCCCGCCGGGGCTCCGGGAGTACGTGGACACCCTGCTCAAGCTCCTGGCCTGGGACATCAAGATGCGCCATTTCGAAGAGCGGCTCTCCGAGGAGGCGCGGCGTGTGGAGGTGCGGGAGGTCGCCGGCGGCGAGACCGTCGAGGGCGATCACTGGCGCGCCACAGCCATCGCCGTGGATCACTTCCCGGTCGAACACGCCTACGCCTGGCGCTTGGACGCCGACGGCGCGTCGCTGGTGATCTCCGGTGACACCGCGCCCTACGAGCCGCTGGCCCGGGCGGCCGCTGGCGTCGACATGCTCGTCCACGAGACGTGGCTCCCGCCCCAGGAGGAGGCGGCCCGCCGCTACATGTCGCCCGAGAAGGCGGAGGCCTTCATCGCCATGCGCAACCGCTACCACACGAGCAGTCGCGAGGTGGGCCGGATCGCCCGCCTCGCCGACCCGAAGTTGCTGCTGCTCAGCCACCTCGGTCCCGTCAATACCGACCAGGTCCGCGCCGACGTGGCGAAGGACTTCACCCGCTTCGTCGTCGGCGAAGACCTCCTCCGCTACGATGTCGGACGGGTACGGCCCGCGTAAGGAGAGGAAAGAGCGCCATGAGGTATAGGACTTTCGCGGGCGTCATCGCTCTCGCCCTTACCATCTTCGTGGCGCCGCTTGTGGCGGCAGCACAGAAGCCGGCACAGATCCCGCGTATCGGTTATTTACGGGGCGGCTCTGCTGCCGATGCGGCAGGCCGAGTGGAGGCGCTCCGTCAAGGTCTGCGCAACCTCGGTTACATTGAAGGTCGGAACTTCACGGTTGAGAGTCGCACGGAGGAGAACTACGATCGCCTCCTCGAACTGGCCGCCGAGCTGGTCCGCCTCCAGGTGGATGTCATCGTGGCGTCGGGCGCACCATCGATCCGAGCGGCCAAGCAAGCGACCAGCACGATTCCTATCGTGATGGCGGTCGGGGGTCCTGATCCGGTGGGCGCCGGGCTGGTTGCCAGCCTGGCGCGGCCGGGCGGTAACGTCACGGGCGTGTCTCTCGGAGCCAGCGAGCGGTTTCCCGGAAAATGGGTGGAGCTGCTCAAGGAAGCCGTGCCTCACGTCTCGCGCGTGACCGTGCTGGGGGATCCGTCCACGTCCGGTGCCCCGGCGTTCCTGCCCATGGTGAGAGAGACAGAGCGTGCGGCCGGCTCATTGGGGCTCCAGCTTCAACTCCTG
>CAYJUC010000418.1:0-3362 GCA_964372605.1 uncultured bacterium
CTGTCAGCTCCACATGCTACCACGGGTGAGTCCGGCGCGGTAGACAACGCCGGCGAAATGGTGTATTTCAAGGGCTGGTTCCGCCATGCCGATCCTCACGCTTCCGTACGACGCCCGCCGGACGATCAGGCTCGCGCTCCCGGATCGGAACTTTCTCGGGAGCGCCGAGCAACAGAGGCTTCCCGCGGCCGCGGACCCCGTCGCGGAGATCCGGCGGGCCCTGGCGGCGCCCATTGGCTCGCCCCGCCTGGCCGAGCTGGCTCGGGGAAAGAAGCGGGTGACCATCGCGGTCACCGACCTGACCCGATACTGTCCGGACGAGATGGTCGCCGAGGCCATCCTGAACGAGCTGGCCGGCGCCGGTCTCGCTCCGTCGTCGATCACCTTCGTTGTGGGACTCGGCAGCCATCGCGCCATGACGCCGGCGGAGATCCTAGCCAAGCTCGGGCCCAGGGTGGCGGAACGCTATCGAATCCTGAACCACGCCTGGAGGGACGACCGGACCCTCGTGGATCTCGGCACGGAGAACGGATTCCCGATTCAGGTGAGCCGGGAGGTGACCGACGCCGACCTCAGGATCACGACGGGCGTGATCGAGCCCCACCTCTTCGCCGGCTATTCGGGGGGCGCCAAGACGATGGTGATCGGGGCGGGAGGGCACGCCACCATCGGCGCCACCCACGGCTACCCCGTGCTCTCCCATCCGACGTCGCGCCTGGGTTACGCCGACTCCATCTTTCGTCGATTCATCAACGCCGCGGGTGAACGGATCGGGGTAGAGTTTGTCGTCAACCTGGTCATCGATCCCGGAGAACGGCTCCACCGCGCGCTGGCCGGACACCCGACGGCAGTCTATCGCGAGGGGGTGGCCGTCGCCCGCCGGGTGTTCGAGGCGCCGGTCCCCGGCATGGCCGACATCGTGGTGAGCGTCCCCGGCCCGCCCAAGAACCTGAACCTCTATCAGGCCACTCGCGCCTGCTATCCGGCCATCCTGGGGCCGACCCCCGTGCTCAGACCCGGGGGGATCGTCATCGTCCCGACCCCGTGTCCCGACGGCGTGGGGGACGACTTCACCCGCCAGTGGCTCAGCGATGCGCCCGATGGCCCCAGCATCGTGGAGAAAGCCAGGCGCTTCGGAATCCCCGAGGGCGCCCACATGGGGTACCGGTTCGGCCGCTTCCTGATCCATGCCTCGCAGGTCATTATCACCGACTGTCAGATTCCGCCAGAAACGATCCGGGAGCTCCGGCTTTCCTCCATGCCCACCGTCCAGGAGGCGGTGGAGAGCGCCATCGGAGCCCTGGGTCCCGACGCCGGGGTGCTCGTGATCCCTCACGGTGTCGCCACTCTTCCTGTCATCGCCTCTTAGAAGGAGCGCGGACCTATGACCGATAATAAAAAACCTCTCGTGGTCGTCGGCGGCGCCATCCACCCCGCCGCCCTCGAGCTGCTCGAGTCGGAGGCGCGGGTGATCGTTGCCGAGGACCTGACCGAGGATGGGATCATCCGCCTCGCTCAGGAGGCGGAGGCGATTCTCTTCAGAGTGAAGCCGCCCGCCACCTGGCGGCTCCTGTCCTCCTGTCCCAAGCTCAAGTGCGTAGGACGGCACGGCGTGGGGCTGGACAGTGTGGATCTCGAGGCGGCCACCCGGCTCGGGATCCCCGTGGTCCATGCCCCCGGCTCCAACACCGATTCGGTGGCGGAGCACGCGATGCTGCTCATGCTGGCCGCGGTGAAGAAACTAGTTCCCATCGACCGAAAGACCCGGGACGGGGAGTGGAGCGGGGCGCATGTCCGCGGCATCACCGAGCTCAAAGGGGCCACGCTGGGGATCGTCGGGGTGGGGAACATCGGCCGGCGCGTGGCCCACATCGCCCGGGGCTTCGGGATGAGGCCGCTGGGGTATGACCCCTACGTTCCGCCCGAGGAGCTGGAGCGGCGGGAGGTGGAGCCGGTTCGAGAGCTCGCTCAGCTCCTGGCCCGGGCCGACGTCGTGACCTTCCACACCCCGCTGACTCCCGAGACCCGGCACCTGATCAACGGCAGCACCATCGGCCAGATGAAGGACGGGGCGATCCTCATCAACACCTCCCGCGGCGGGGTGCAGGACGAGCGCGCGCTCTTCGAAGCGCTGACCCGGGGGAAGCTTGCGGCCGCGGGGCTGGATGTCTGGGAGGAAGAGCCGATCTCTCGAGACAACCCGCTCCTGAACCTCCCGAACGTGGTCTGCACTCCGCACGTGGCCGGCTTGAGCGAAACCGCCACCCGGAACATCGCCACCCAGGTGGCGGAGGAGATCCTCCGGGTGCTCCGGGGAGAGAAGCCCAAGGTGCTCGGGAATCCGGACCTCTGGCCCCGCCTCACCTATCTGAAGTAGCCCCGCCCACTCCACCGTTTGGCGGCTCTCCCCTGGGGGGTGTCAAGAAATTTTGCACCCCCCCAGGCTGCTGAAGGTCCCCTCGTTCATGGATGGCAGCGACAGTCGTTCGCTACGAACCCCGGGACGCTTTATGAGGTGCGGTTCAGCTGGCTGGAAACCCCGCCGCCGGCCCGATAAGCAAGCATCTCAAAGCGTCTGCCGCAGGCACGTTCTTCGATGTGTTCTTCGACATCACCGGTCACGACTTCCAGAACATGGGCTGGGTCGAAAAGTCCTTCGTCTTTACAGCGACAGGTGTGATGACGACCCTCGCGTTCGCGAGCCAGACGAGTAATGACAACAACTCACCGGGGTTTGGGCCAGCCCTCGACAACGTGAAGGTCGATCCGGCGATCCCGGAGCCCGCAAGCTTGCTCCTCCCGGGCTCGGGCCTGGCCGGGTTAGGCGCGCCGGCGCGGTTTAGACGTCGCTCGTAGGCTGGCGGCGAATCACCGGCGAAGGAAGCCGAAGACGGCGAGGACCGCAGTAAGGAAGGTGAACCACCCGGAGACGATCCACATAAACGTGGTGAGTTTCTGGTTCATCTCGCCGAAGCGCTGGTTCATATCCCCGCGTAGCTCACCGAAGCGCTGGTTCATGTCCGCGCGCAGGTCATCGATGCGTTTGTTCGTGTCCGCGAGACGCTGGTTCACGTCAGCGCGAAGGTCGTCGAACCGTTTGTGGAGGTCGTCAATCCGCTTGGGCAGCTCCTCGTTCATGGGACCATTATACGTGGCCCCCTCCGGCCGGTCAAAAGCGTAAACCCTACTGTTGCGCACCCGGAGTTTTCCGGCGGGATAGGCGTGCCTGGATTTTGCCTCCATTCCGCGCGAGGGGGAGAGACAGATGGCCGACACGAAGTTCGTCGAACCCCGACCTCTGGCCCCGCCTGACCTACCTGAAGTAGCCCAGCCGACTCCCCCGGGAGGAGTGTCAAGAAATT
>CAYJUC010000419.1:0-3354 GCA_964372605.1 uncultured bacterium
CGGCAGGAGACCTTCCTGGCCGCCCTCTCCTTCATCCTCTCCCCCCCCGAGGGGGAGAGGGGAGGGTGAGGGGGGCCGCTCATCCATGCGCGGTTCCGGCCCGATGCGGAACGCGGGACGGATCGCCGCTGTCAGGATCGCGCCGGCCAGCGCGAGGGCGGCCAGCGCGTAGAACACAGCGGTGAACGAGCCGGTGAGGTCGCGGACCACGCCTGCCAGCCAGGGGGCGGTTGTGGAGCCCATGGCCCAGAGGGTCGCCCCCAGGCCGAAAGCCATTCCCATGGCCGGCGCCGTCACAATGTCGGCGATCAGGGCGTAGGCGGGGGCCCAGGGGCTCCACTGGCAAAAGCTGACCAGCAGCATGAGGCTGGCAATGACAATAGCGCCGAGGCGCGCTTCGACGCTCCACCCCAGGAGAACCAGCGAAGCCGCCAGGAGGAGGTGCCCTCCCGCAACGATGTTCTTCCGCCCCAGGCCGCGCCGGGCAAACACGTCGCTGACCGCTCCCATGCCGACTAAGGCCGGCACCGCGGCAAATCCCACACCGGAGACCAGCAGTGACGCCGTAGCCAGGTCCAGGCGGGTGGCTTCCAGCAGGATCGTTGGCGACCAGGTGATGAGCAGCCAGGCCACGGCCACCGATGGCATCCCGCCGAAATAGAGCAGCCAGAGGTCCCGGTTCCCCAGCACCTGCCGGGCGACCTGGCGGAAGCGAGGAGCTTGACCGCGCGGGACTGCCGGGACGAAGCGCCAGAGGGCGGTCAGGGCCAGGAGCGACAGACCGGCAAAGACCAGAAAGCTGGATCGCCAGCCCCACGTCGCCGCCAGGGCGCCCGCGAGCATGACCCCCAGGCCGTTGCCGATCCCCAGGCCCGTGTAGGAGAGCCCCTGGCCCAGCCCCATTTTTTCCCGTGGCGTCACGGTGCTCACGATGGCCCGATCGTTGCCGTTGAAGCAACCCATTGTGAGGCCGAGCCCGACCATCAAGAGGAGCAGGACCGGGTAGCTGGGCGCCAGACCGATGGAGAACGACGCGATGGTCCACCCCAGCGAAGCCAGAATGACCATCCTCCGCCGGCCGACTCGATCGCCCAGGAGACCTCCGGGAAGGAGCATGGCGCAGTAGCCGGCCAGGAACCCGGTGGCGAGCAAGCCGCCCCGGCCGTGGCTCAGCCCGAAGTCGGCGCGGATGCCGACCAGACTCGGCGAGAGCGCGGAGCGCACCATGAAGTTGGAAACCCACGCGAGCCAGAGGGCGAAGAGCACGAGCTGCCAGCCGCCCGTGCGTTCCCCCTCACCCTTCCCTCTCCCCCTTCGAGGGGGAGAGGATTCAGGTGAGGGGGTCATCAACGCTCCATGACCACGTTCCGCCATCCGTCGAGGCGCGCCCGCCAGCCCTGGCCGACTGCATAGGCGGTGTCCGGCGCCTCGATGATCGCGGGGCCGGGGAGCTCCGCGCCGGGTTCGAGATCGCCAAGCTGGTAGAGCGGCGTTCCGATGAGCCGATCGGCGGTTTCCCAACGGACCCCGCGTGTCTCCCGCGCCTCGGGCCGGTGTCCATGCGTGGAGGCGGCAGTCGGGAGCCAGTGGGGGACGGGGACTCGAGCGTCCAGCGCCAGCGTCTGGAGCCGAACACCTTCCGTTTCCGTGTCGCCGCCCTCCGGTTCCTGGCGGAGCCGCGCCAGGATCAGGCTCGCGTCCACCTCGCGGTCGGCCGGCCAGGGGAGGCGGCGCTCCTGGCGGTCCGTTTCGATGATCAGCTCGATCTCCCACCTGACCTGGTCGGGAAGAAAGCCCTCCCCCCGCATGTCGAGATCGGCCTGGCGCTTGAGCGCGCCCAGCGCCGCACCGATGCGGCCTGACGCGTCGGCGGCGGAGAGCGGGACCATCATGATCTGCCGGTAGTGGTGGCGCACGTCGACCGTCGACGAGCCGAACGCGCTGAAGACAGAACCGAAGGGAAACCCCACCACGCGACGGAGCCCCACGAGCTCGGCGATGCCGCACGCGTGAAGCGGTCCGCCGCCACCGAAGGCGAACAGGGTGAACTGGCCCGGGTCGCTGTCACGCGCGCGGAGGCGGCGGGCGATGTCGGCGGCCATGGTCTCGTTGATGCGGGCGCGGACCGCGGCCGCCGCATTCTCGACCGGCCACCCCAGCGGGCGGGCCAGCCGCCGCGTGATCGCATCCTCGGCCCGCTTTCGGTTGAGCTTCATGGCGCCACCCAGGAAGCGATCGGCGTCGAGGAATCCCAGGAGAAGGTTGGCGTCGGTGACCGTGGGCTCCAGGCCGCCCTTGTCGTAACACGCGGGCCCGGGCGCGGCGCCCGCGCTCTCCGGACCGACGCGGACCTGACCGTCCACCAGACTGGCGATCGACCCTCCACCTGCGCCGATGGACTCGGTCTCGACCATCGGGATTCCCAGCTCGATCCCCGCGACCCGAGGGACTCGCGCGACCGGCGGCGCGGGGCCGTCCAGAATCGCCACGTCCAGGCTGGTGCCGCCCATGTCCGCGGTGACGACCCGCTCGATCCCCAAGAGCCGGGCCATGGCGGCCGCGCCGCTGATGGCGACCGCGGGCCCGCTCGAGAGCGTCTGGACGGCCACAGTCTTCGCCACCCGCGCGGAGCCGCCTCCGGCGTGGACGATCAGCAGCGGGCGGTTCATCCCCTCTTCCCGGGCCAGGTCCTCGGCGCGGTAGAGCCCCCGCGCCAGCTCCCCGTGGAGGTAGGCGTTGATCGCCGCAGTGTTGGTGCGGGCGTGGTCCGAGATGGCGGGGCTCACCTCATGACCGAGCTGGAGCGGGATCGAGCGGAGGTAGTGCTCGGGATAGCGCACGCGCACGATGGCCCGGACGGCTCGCTCGTGCTCCGGGTTCTGCCAGCTCCGGGCGAAGCTCACGGCGATCATCCGGGCCCCCAGGTTCACCAGGCGGCGCACCGCCGCCAGCACTTCCGCCGGGTCGGGCGCAGCCACCGATGCGCCGCTGGCGTCGATCTCTTCGCGGATCCCGAGCACCATTTCCGGCTGGAGAAAGAGCCGGAGCACGGCGGCCTCGCCGTCCCCGTAGAGATCCCGCTCATGCCCGCGCGTGACCAGGAGCCCGATCTTCGGGCCGCGCCGCTGGATGAGGGTATTGGTGCCGAGGGTGGTCGAGAGCCGGACCACCATAGTTTCCCTGAGGAAGTCCCGCGTTGCGACGCCGAAGAGCGCCGCGCCCTCCTTGAGGCAGGCGAGGAAGCAGGCGGTGAGATCGTGCGGTGTGGTCAGCACCTTGCTCGTGCGCACCAGGCCGCCGCGGGTGAAAAACCCGTCGGTGAAGGTTCCGCCGATGTCGATGTCGGCCGTATAC
>CAYJUC010000420.1:0-3351 GCA_964372605.1 uncultured bacterium
CCATCTCGTCGGTCTCCCCTGGGCGGATGGGGAAGAGCACCCGCCACAGGCCCGGGATGCGAAGAAGCACCATCCACTCCTCGGGATCGAACACGTACGCCACATCAGCCAGGTCCGGAAAATGTGGGCGGAAGTCGAACGGCGTGCTCAGGACGAGGTAGCGCTCCGGGTAGGTAAGACCTTCGAAGCCGAAGCCCAGGAGCTGGCGCACCGTGCTGCTCGCGCCGTCCGCACCCAGGAGATACGCCCCCCGCAACTCGCGTGTTCCCACCGGCGTCTTGATCGTGACGGTCACGCCCTCGTCGTCCTGGCGGAAGTCCACTACCCGGTGGTTGAAGCGAACCTCGGCATCGGGGTATCGCCGAAGCTCGTCCAGGATGATCTCCGCCAGGCGATGCTGAGGGCACTGGGCGCGGAACGGGAAGGCCGTGTCCTCCTTCAGGAGGCCGAAGTCGAACTCCGCGACCACGCCGGCGGAGCGTTCCCGGTACTGAAAGCGGTCGACCCTGAGCCCATTCGCCATCACCCGGTCCACGACCCCCAGCTCCGCCAGCATCTCCAGCGTCGGCGGATGAAACGTCGAGCCCTTGGGGAAGTCATTGATCCGGGGGTCGGCCTCGAAGACCGTGACCGCCAGCCCCTTCCTGGCCAGGGC
Source organism: uncultured bacterium (assembly GCA_964372605.1). GTDB lineage: Bacteria > Methylomirabilota > Methylomirabilia > Rokubacteriales > CSP1-6 > CAYJUC01. The sequence continues at coordinate 656 of CAYJUC010000420.1, forward strand.
CAGGGCCGCCGTCATGCCTACGGGGCCGGCCCCGGCGATCAGCACCCCCCTACCCTTGCCTCTCCCCGGTGGGGAGAAGGAGCTTTGCTGGAGGCTCTTCGCGTACCCCTCACGGCCCTTTACGCGGTCTGACGGCGCACTCGGGGAACCCTAGCAAAACCGTCCAACACCGTCAAGCCATTCGTGGGCTCGCATCCGCCTCGCGTGGGGTGGCGCCGGCGGTGGGGGCAGATCGCGGTGGCCGCGTTCGCTAGGGAAGCCGGCAGAGCCTCAGGAGCGAGCGGACATTCGTCGAGCGGTCGAGGGCGAGCACTTCCCGCTCCAGGAGCACCACCTGGGCCGCCGGCAGGATCCGTGCCGCGTTCCGCCTGAACTTGGCCACAATCGTCTCGGCCGAAAGCGGTTTCTCCGGGCTTCCGCGGTTGACGGGCTCTCTGGCTTCCAAGAGACGCCCGCCCTTGAGCCTGATTTTCACCCAGCCGGGGAAGCTCTTCGGGAACTCGGAGGTCGGGTCCAGCGAGTAGCGGACACGATCTGCCAGCGCCAGGAGGCGTGGTTCTTCAATCCGCTCGAGAGCGTAGCTATCCACCCCGACCTCGTCGTCCACCAGGGCCACGGCGATGCAGAAGGGGAGGCTGAACTGCGCGTCGTACGAGGTACGGGGCCGGCGCTTGACAGGAGCCGGCTCGCACACGATGGGAACCTCCCCCGCGGGGACCAGGCATTCCACTGACTCGATTTCGTCCGGGCCGAACCGGTGTTCCCGCCTGAGTCGCGCCACAGCGTCCATGTACGCGTGGTTGTAGTGGCAGCACGGGTAGGGTTTGAAGGCGACGCGGAGCGTCTCCCACTCTTGCCCGAGGCTCCCGAGATGTGGAGCGAGGTCCGCCGGCTGACCCAGGAAGGTGGAGTAGAAGCCAAAGCGCCCTTCCAGGATGCTGGCTGGCCCGGTGAACCCGCCCTGCGCGAGCCTGGCTGCCACGGCCGCGGAGTGCCCGGCCCAGCCCGGATGAATGCGCTTCACCCAGGAGCCATCGTTCAGGTACTCGAGGACCCCGGAGGCCAAGCTCCCCGCGACCCCCAGAGCGGCGACAAGCTTCCCGCGATCCAACCCCAGACACTTTCCTGCGACCAGGGTCGCCGCGAACGTTCCACACACCGCCGTGGCATGCCAACCTCGGGCGTGGAAGGCCCCGGGCGCGGCCATCCCGATTCGCGTGATGGCCTCGTAGCCGGCCACTGCCGCGGTCAGCACGGAGCGCCCATCCAGGCCCAGCGACTCGCCCAGGGAGAGCGCGGTGGGGACGACCACGGCGGAGGCGTGAGTGACTGAGGCGGTATGAGTGTCATCGTAGTCCAGGCCATGGGCCAGGCTCCCGTTTGCCAGGATCGCCAGCGGAGGCGAGGCTGTGAGCTTCGTTCCGACCACGGTGCACTCCCCGTTCCCGCCCCAACTCTCGACCAGGCCCAGCACCGCGGGAGCGAAGTCCTGAACCGTGGAGGCCAGCGCGATGCCAAGGACATCGAGGCAGCGAAGCCGAACGTTCTGGATGACCTCGGGGCGAATCCTGTCGAAGGCAAGAGCCCGGGTGAACTCCGCGAGAGTCTCAGCATACGTCGCCATCCCGCCGTTTCTCCAGGAGCTGGGGCTGCCGAAGGCAGCCAGCCGCGAATAAGGGTCGATCAGGCCGGCGTGGTGGGCCGAGCGATGATCGACGCGTTGTCGAAGTGCGGCAGCACGTGCCGCGCCAGAAGCTCCAACTGCTCCATCGCCTCCCGCTGGCCCACGCCGCCGAAGTAGACGTTCAGGATCGCCTCGTCGATTCCAGCCGCCTCCGCCCGCTTCAGGATCTCGACGACCTTCTCGGCACTCCCGGTGGCAATGCTCCCGTCTCCCAGCTCGTCCGCCTTCATCGTCTCGACCTTCCTGGCGATCTCCACGAAGTAGGCGAGGTTGGGCGGCGCCTTGGAGAGATCGTGGGGGATCGCGGGAACCAGCCCCCGGAGAAGGCGCAGCAATCGCTCGCGATGGCGCTTGGCGTCCTGGCTATCTTTGGCCACTGCGCAGAAATACGAGCAGGCCGCCTTCAGGGACCCGGTGTGGCCGGCCTCGCGCGCGATGCGCTTGTGCTCGGACGCCGCGGGCCCGAGCCCGCCGAAGGCCAAACCCGCTGAGAACGGCGTGAACATCACGTGACAACCCAGCTCCGCGGCCATCTCCAGCGTGCCGCGGCTCCAGCACGCGACGTAGACCTCCGGGTGCGGCCGTTGCAGCGGAAACTGGTTCAGCGTGCACGGCTCCGTGACCTGATAGTGCGCCCCCTTGTACGTGAAGCCCCTCTCGGTCCATGCCTTGAACACCAGCTCGATGCCCTCGCGCAGGATCTCGCGGCTGTCGTGGAAGGAGACCCCGAACATCCTGTAGTCGTATTCGTCGAAGCCGCGGCCGAACGCCAGTGAGATGCGGCCATCGCTCAGGTGGTCCAGCACCCCGTACTCCTCGGCCACACGGAGCGGCTGGTTGATGGGCAGCACCACGCACGCCGCGCCAAGCTGGATCCGGCTGGTCTTGGCCGCCAGGTGGCCGACCATGGCCCCGGGCGTCGGCAGCATGCCGAAGGTGGGGCCGTGGTGCTCCGGCACCCAGAACGAGCTGAAGCCCAGCTCGTCGCAGCGCACCGCGTGCTCGACGATCT
>CAYJUC010000421.1:0-3351 GCA_964372605.1 uncultured bacterium
CCATGGCTGGCCTCTCCTCTCTGCGGCGTTGACCGCGTGTGACCTCTTGTGGGGCAGCGTATGCCACCACGTAGCGAGAGGCCAGCCGCTTCATCCCATCTAGCCTCCTAGCCTCTAGCCGCAGCCTCCTAGCGTCTTCTCGCGGCCGGCGGCGGCCAGGGTGAAGAGATCCTTCCTGAGGAGCGGCTCGCCGCGGGTGAGAATCAGGAAGACGTGGGGGTTGACCTGGGCGATCTCGTCCATGATCCGGCAGCATTCGTCGGTCCCGAGCTCGCGGCGTGCGTCGGCCTCCGGAAACGCCGACATATAGCAGTGGGCGCAGAGGAGGTTACAGCGCCAGGTCCCAGGAGACTGAGTACGTTTTGTAGGTCATTCCCTATGAGGCGGACACTTCGATTCGAGGATTGACCAGGCGGGAGAGTGGGGGCAGGACTTTTTCGATCCGCACATAGACAACCGGTTGGCCTGGCTCTCGCTGTGAATTGGAAATTTCCAGGTTTCTCTCCGAAAGCTCCGGATCGTCCTCCGGTAGGAGGACAATCTGGGCGTTAGGGGGTATACGTTCTGCAAATTCTGGATTTTCCAGAACGTAGCGATCAAATTCGCTCGTGAGAATCAGATTTTTTGCGACCAGCTCATCTTCCGTCATGCCCGTGTGACCTCATGGAGAAACCGCTCTCGGTAGATTTTCCAGTTCCGGCGCAGGTCCTCCTCAGCGAAGCTCAGCGCCAGGTTGTAATCGCTACTGGGGAGCGCGCGTTTCTCTGCCGGTCCCTGCCAGTGCAAGATGTCTTGATGCGCAAACCCATGGGCAGTGTCGTATCGAACAACCGGATACCACTCCGCTCCAATTCTGATTTCATACTGTACCATGAATTCGACGATCCTGGTTTCCACCCGCACATGCCGAACCCGCCGGCGCCCACCAGGCCCCTAAAGGCACCACATACTCAACAACTTTCACTCGTCGCCTCGTCCATAACCCGGCGGCGATCCTCGGTGGTCAACTCCAGCAAAGCCTCGGCCCCCGAAGGCGAGCGTGCAATCACACCCGCGACGCCCTCAAGCCTCCCCTCCCCGCGGAGGGCAAGGTCGCCATCTCAGTGGGGGTGTTCGGGCGGGCCGGACGCGTAGCCGCGGACTTGGTTGTAGCGTTGGACTTGATGGTCGGTGAGGATCGCGCGCGTCTGGAGATGCGTCCTCAGGTGAAGGAGCCGCAGCTCGCCGGAGAGCGCCGCGATGCGCCCGACACGCGCCTGGAGATCGGCCTCGCTGATTCCCCCGGTGCGGAACGCCGTCTCGAGCGCCTGCTCCTCCCGGAGGATCGTGTCGCCGAGGCGTCGGGCTTCGCGCGACATCCCCTCGAAGAGCTGCCGGACCGTGCCGAGCTGTTCGGGGTTCAGATGAAGCTGGCCGGTCTCGAACGCCTCGAGCAGATGGCGCGGGCCCGGGTAACCGTTCAGTTCAGCGGCTCTGGCGAGTCCCATCCCCTGTCCCGATCGTAGATCCTCGATCTCACGCTCCGACAGCCCGCGGATCTCCGAGGCCCCGAATGCGGCGCCCGCCGAGCCCAGCAGGAGAAGAGCCGCCGCGGCAAAGCGCTTCATGGCGGCGACGGTTTCTTCTGCTTGATGTAGCCGGCGATCACCTCGTTCATGGTGTTCTTGGCGTGGCCTATCCCTTCCTCGCAGAGGGTGAGGTCGATGGTGGTGACCCCCTGCTCGCGAGCGACCTTCTCGACCTCCTCGCGGGTCATGTCGCGCATGAAGCCGGCGGGCACGCGGTCCAGCCGGGCCGTGGCGTCCTCGGTCCAGACGAACTCGCCCGCGTGGCCGCGCCCGAAGTTCCCCGGAGTCTCCGCCGGCTCGAACCTGGTCCTGGCGATCAGCGTCTCCCACCCCGCCCCGAGCTTGTCGCGCCCAACGGTCTCCTCGATCATCGGCAGCGCCAGCTGGCACGTGATCACCGGGATCTTCCGGGAGCGGGCGTACTTCTCGACGCGCGCCTTGGCCCGCCGGCGGAGGTACGCGTCGGTCACCTCGCGGAGCGCCTCGCGGGCCTCCGCGGACCACTTGACCACCACTCCCGGCATCACCTCCTCCTCCTCGGCGGACCCCTCCCGGGAGGCGATCTGCTCGACGACGGCCCGGTCGACGACCTGGAACTTGTCGGCGCCGGCCGAACAGACGGGGCACTTCACGACGGGGTTCGGCCCTTTGACGGCGTAACCGCAGATCGAGCAGATCGCGGTGACTTCCTGCTGCTCGGCCCGGAGCTTGGCCACCGCCAGATCCTCCGCCAGGATCTGCATCTTCTCGGCCATCCGCGCCGGCATGAAGATCGCCATGGCCTCATCGATGACCTTCGAAGTGATGACCGTGTGCCCCTGCTCGATGGCGTAGCGGAGGAGAGCGGTCCGGGCCACGCCCTTGACCTGGGGCGGAACTCGCTCCATGCGCGCCTCAGCTTCCTCGGTCCACGAGATGATCTCCTCGGCCTTGACGTCCAGCGGCGGATAAAACTTCCCGCCGGTCAGCAGGATGTTGCAGGGGGCCAGACGAAGCAAATTTTCCGTGTTCGAGCCCAGATCGACTTCGTTTTCGTCCGAGTGAACGCCCACCCGCCCCATGATCAGGAGCCAGGGGCGATTCTTCCGCGCGTACTGGAGGATCTTCTCGAAGCATTTGCCGTCCAGGAGCGTGATGCGGAGGTCCACCCCGTCCTCCCGGGCCAGCTTCCGGCCGATCTCCAGGTGGGACTGGTAGATTTTCGCCAGCCCGGTATCGATGATCTCCTCGTGGAGCTGCTCCTGCTCCTTGAAGCGGAAGATCTTGGAGGCTTTCTCGGAGAGGACGCCCACGAGCCCGTTGAACATGGCGTAGTGGAGGTACGGGTCGTACACCGCCACCGCCTCCACGGGACGATCGAGCGCCTTACCCAGGGCGACGCCAAGCTTCAGGCCGTTGAATGACTGGGGGCTCCCGTCCAGGCAGACCACGATGGCCTCGCCCGGGGCCTCGAGCTGATCGGTGTTCTTCACCACCAGGGTGTCCGTGGCGACCTTGCGGACGAAACGCTCGGTGACGGAGCCAAGCTGGCTGTCCCGGACCGCGCCCATGCCGAGGGCGCCGATGATGACCAGGTCGTAGTCCGACTCCTTCACGTCCTGGATGAGCACCTTGTAGTGCTTGCCGTCCATCATCTTCCGCTCGAACACGAGCCCGGCCGCCTCGGCCTTCTGGGCCATCACGTCCAGGTAGCTGTCGGAGATAAGCTGAAGGCCCATGGCGATCAGCGAGTCGTGGATCTTCCGCTGCCGCTCCAGCTCCGTCTCGTCCTTGTACTCCTCGG
>CAYJUC010000422.1:0-3304 GCA_964372605.1 uncultured bacterium
CCTCTCCCCCATCGGGGGCGAGGGAACCGAAAGGACTCCCTCTCCCTCTGAGGGAGGGGCTGGGGTGAGGGTGCCGGCCTCTAGCTGGGGAAGGTGACGACGTGGATGACGTGGGCCTCGACTCGCGCCCGGGTTCCCATTGGGTAGACCGCGGTCGACGGCTGGGAGGAGTGCACCCGGCGGCCTGACGGGAGGCGGAGGCAGTAGAGGTTTTCCGACCCCCGGAAATAGCGGTGGATGAGGACCGCCTCCCCGTTCGCCCACGGAGTGAAGGTGATGTCGTCGGGCCGGATCATGACCTCCACGCTTTCTTTGGCGCCGCGGCCCTCCATGTTGGGGAAGACCCCCAGTTCCGTCACGATCCCTTCGGACGTGACGTACCCGGGAAGAAAGTCGGCAGCTCCGACGAATTCGGCCACGAACTGAGTGGCCGGTTGATGGTAGATTTCCTCCGGCGTGTCCAGCTGCTCCAGCTTCCCGCTGTTCAGGATTCCCACGCGATCCGCCAGCGTGAACGCTTCCTCCTGGTCGTGGGTGACGAAGATCGTCGTGGTGCCGGTGTTCCGGAGAATCCGCTCCACCTCGTCGCGCATCTGCGCTCGAAGGTCCGCGTCGAGGTTGGAGAAGGGCTCGTCGAGCAGGATCAGGGCCGGGGCCGGCGCAAGCGCCCGCGCCACCGCCACCCGCTGCTGCTGTCCCCCGGAAAGCTCGTGCGGGTAACGACGGCCGAAGGCTTCGAGCCCTACCAGCTCCAGGATCTCCGGCACCCGCAACCGCTGGGCCAGCCGGTCCAAACGGTGGAGGCCGAACGCCACGTTGGCTTCCACGGTGAGGTGTGGGAAGAGCGCGTAATCCTGAAAGACGATCCCCACCCCCCGTTCCTCGGGGGGAACCCACCGGCCGGGCCCGGCCATCGTCTCTCCGCGGATCTCCACGGACCCCGAGTCCGGTGATTCGAAGCCGGCGATCAGCCGGAGGGTGGTGGTTTTCCCGCACCCCGAAGGCCCCAGGAGCGCTACGACCTCCCCCTGCTCCGCGATCAGGGTGAGCCCGTCCACCGCCGGCGGCTGATCCGGGGCGTAACGCTTGGTCACCTGGTGGAGGCGAAGAAGCGGCATGGGGGTCAGACGCTCGGGGAGATTCCGCGAGAACGCAGAGAGAGGAGCAGGAGCCAGGGGAGCGCGATGGTGGCGACGAGCGCCAGGGCCAACGCCGCCGCCCTCGGCTCGGGTCCTACGTCCATGGTGTAAATCCAGATCCTGACCGGAAGGGTATCGAACCCGGGAGGCCGGACGATGAGGGTGGCCGCCAGCTCCCGCATCGAAAGCACAAAGACCAGAATCCAGCCCCCCAGGAGCCCTGGCCTGATCAACGGCAGGGTCACCGACCAGAAGGTGCGGAGCGGCCCTCGACCGAGACCGCGGGAGGCCTCCTCCAGAGACGGATGCAGCTGGGACAACGCCACCTTCGCCGCCTGGCAGGCCGGTGTGAGATAGAGGACAAGGTGCGCGAGAATCACCACCAGCGGTGTCGCGTAGATCCACGGGAGCATCGCGTGTGCGAATCCGACCATGCCCAGGCCCAGCACCGTTCCGGGGATCGCGTACCCGATCTGGAAGAGTCCTGAGACTCCCCACGCTCTCCGGCGCCCTTCAAGCCACCCCACGGCCAGGGCGATGACGAGCGCCAGGCTCGCGCCCGCGACGGCGGTCCAAAGGCTGTTTAGAAAAAACGGCCATTGCTGCAGGACAAACGCGCCCGCCGCGCCGCCGACGAGCCGCGATGCCTGCCAGGAGAGTACGCCCAGCGGGAGAAACAAGGAGAGCGTCAGGACGGCCACGGCATAGATGAAGGCCGGCCACCGCCACGCGCCCAGCCTGACCGGCCGGGACGGCTTTGCTCCGCTGACAATCTGGGTGTAGCCGGCCCGGCCAAGGACGCGGAGCTGAATCACCAGCACCAGGATGGTAATGGTCGAGAGGACCACCGAGAGGCCCGCGGGGAGCGACCAGTCGAGAGTCCCCTGAACGTAGTCGTAGATCACGGTGGTCAGGGTCCGGACCCGGAGGAGCGACACTACCCCGAAGTCCGCCCAGCCGTAGAGGAAGACCATCAGCCCGCCCGCCAGAAGGGACGGGCGCAGGAGGGGAAGGGTGGTGCGGAGCAAGACGGCGGCCGGGCCGAGGCCGGCCCCACGCGCCGCCTCCTCCAGCGATGGATTGGTCCGCTCCAGGGCGCCGCTGACGAGGAGGTAGAGATACGGGTAGGTGAACAGCCCCAGGATGGCCGCCGCGCTCCACAGGCTATAGAAGGAGATCGGCAGGGCAGAGAACCCCAAAAGCTCGGGGACGAGCCCGCCGGGAGCCAGCAGGATCTGATAGACGATGGCCCCGATATACGGCGGGACCGCCAGCGGGAGCGGGGCCAGCCAGCGGAAGAGCTGCCGCCACGGAAGGTCAGAGCGCACCGAGAGCCAGGCCAGCGGCACACCCAGGACAACAGCCCAGGCGGTCGTGAGCGTGGCGAGCAACAGGACCTGCAGGACGACCTTCGCCAGGGAGAGCTCCGTCGCACGCCCGAGAAACCCGGCCCCCAACTGCCCCACTCCCATCCAGAACAGGTAGGCCAGCGGTCCCATGACGAAGAAGGCGGTCAGCGGAGCCAGGCCCAGCCCTATCGGCGACCATCGCGGCCATTGCCTCACGGGTCAGGGATCCTCGCGCGCAGAGAGCCGTGCGGGGCGCCGCTCTCCTGGCATTTCCGGCATCGGCCGAAGATCTTATGGCTGTGGTGCTGCATCTCGAACTGATGCCCCCTGCAGACGGTGTCCTGCAGCTCCTCAATCGCCCGGCTGGTAAACTCGATAATCTCTCCGCAGCCGAGACAGATCAGATGATCGTGATGTTCCCGCCCGTAAAAATACTCGTAGTACGCCTGCTGGCCTCCAAGGTCCACCTTTTCAACGAGGCCACTCCCGACCAGCAGTTCCAAAGTCCGGTAGACCGTGGCCCGAGACACCACGTGGGTGCGGCGCTTCAGTCGGATGTAAAGGTCGTCGGCGGTAAAGTGCGCTCGGGCCTCGAAAATACCCCTCAGGACCGCTTTTCGTTCGGGGGTCATCCGGAGGCCCTTCGAGGCTAAGTGTTCGCGGAATTTCCTTTCCTGCTCGATCATCGCGCTGATTTGAGACTGAGTCTCGAACGCAACGCTACCATTCCCAGTCGGGCGGTGTCAACTCCGATCCGGTAAAAAAAGACGACCCCCGCCCCGATCGGGGTGGGGGTCGTGACACGGTTCCTGTGGC
>CAYJUC010000423.1:0-3279 GCA_964372605.1 uncultured bacterium
CCACGTCCTCCCAGTACTGCGTGCGCGCCTCGGCCTGGCGCTTCTTGTCGGCCGGCCCGATCTCGATGACCCGCATGCCCTTGGCCTTCAGGTTCTCGATGGCTTTCTGATCCGATTGGTGGAAGTAGTTGAGCACCTGTGGCTCGAACTCCTCCGAGAAGGAAGCCAGTAGCTGCTGCACGTCGGGAGGGAGCTTGTCCCAGACCCGGGTGGCGATATAGGTGCCGCCCGGGGCCAGCTGCATGGGCGTGTCGATCATGCTTTTGTAGACGTCCCGCTCGCCGAAGCTCCAGGCGTCATCCGGCGCCCGGATGGCCCCGTCCACCACGCCCCGCTGGAGCGCCGGGTAGAGCTCCGCGGGAGGGATCGTCTGGGGGGAAGCCCCGAAGTACTGGACGGCCTTTGCGCCCTGCGTGCCGAAGACGCGGATGCGCTTGCCTTTGAGGTCGTCGAGCCCGCTGATCGGCTTGCCCATCATGAAGCGGAACCCTGTGCCGGCCACAGTGAGGCCCATGAAACGCACTCCCGATTTCTCGCGGTAGGCCTGGTTGACGATCTCCCGCCCCGCGCGAATGCCCTTCAGGTACTTGTCGAAGTCTGTGGGATCCAGCATGGGCAATCCCGCGTATTCGATCGTCTCGCCCACGTAGTAATCACCAGCGGTGTGGGTCATGTCGGCGATGCCGGTTCTGAGCGCCTGGAGCTGCTCGAACGGCTTGACCACCTCGGGCCCGCCCAGGAGCTTGATCTCCACTTTCCCTTTGCCGCGCTTGTTGATCTCCTCGATGTAGCGCTTGTACATGACCACGCAGTTACAGTCCTGCGGCCAGGCCATGATGGCCTTGATCACGACCGGTTCAGCCGCCAGGGCCGGGGCCGCCGGCAGAGGCGCCAGCTGGAGGGCCAGGGCGACAAAGAGGGCACACGCGAGCAGGCCGAGAATGCTGTTACTGAGTTTAGGCATACGGACCTCCTTAGTTCGGTTCGTTCCGATCACGCCATGATTTCTCCGCCGTTCACGCTGATCACCTGTCCCGTCGCGTAGCTGCTCGCGGGGCTCAAGAGGAAGAGCACCGCGGCGGCCACCTCAGCAGGTTCGCCCAGCCTACCGAGCGGGATGATTCCCGCGCGCTGGGTCCGCCTGGCTTCGAGCTCGGCCCCGGACCCCCCGGCGCGCCAGAGGGGCGTGTCGATGGGACCGGGCGCCACCGCGTTGACGCGGACGTGGGGCGCCACTTCCCGAGCCAGCGACTTGGTGAAGCCGATGATGCCGGCTTTGGCCGCCGAATAGTGGGCCGCGTTGGCCTGGCCGCGCAGGGCGTGCAGTGACGTGATGTTGACGATGGCGCCGGACCGGCGCTCGATCATCCCGGGCACCACGGCGCGGCAGCAGTAAAACGTCCCGTTGAGATGGACGGCCAGCATGCGCGCCCACTCCGCATCGCTGATCTCGTGGGCCCGCCGCTCCTGGAAGATCCCCGCCACGTTGACCAGATACTCCAGAGGCCCCAGGGCCGCCCGTGCTTCCGCGACGCCGCGCGCCACCTGGGCGGAGTCGCTGACGTCCATCGTCACCGGCGTCCCGCTCTGCCCGATCTTCTGGACGGTGGCGCGAGCGCGGGCAGGGTCAATGTCGGCCACCGCCACCTTCACGCCCTGGGCGGCGAGCTCGAGGGCCACGGCTTGCCCGATGCCGCTTCCGGCGCCGGTCACCAGCGCCGTCTTTCCCTCCAGGTCCCACCGCATGGCTAGGTCAGGTTGTAGAAGCGGGCCGGGTTGTCGTAGAGAATCTTCTGCTTCACGCGCTCCGGGATGTCGTTGCGCTCCCCCAGCTCCTTCACGGAGCCCTCCCGTTCCTCCAGGTGGGGCATGTCCTCCGAGACCATGATCTGGTCCTCGCCCAGGCACTCGATCGCCTGCGGGAGCAGGACCTCGTCCGCCTCGCACGTCGCGTAGACCCGGTCCTTGTACTCGATGGGCTTTCGGCTGGGCATGCGGTCGAGGCCGAATGAGGTGCGGAAGAAGTTCACCACGGGGTAATAGTGGTTGATCCGCTCGAAGTACCACGGGATCCACCCCGCGCCGCCCTCGAGGAACGCCACGCGCAGCTTCGGGTGCCGGTCCAGGATGCCGCCGCCGAGGAAGCTGAAGAACCCCAGGAGAAGGGGGAGCGTGAAGGAGATGTTGATGGAGCTTGCGTGCTCGTCACACGACATCCGGAGCCCGGGATGGCTCCAGCCGACGTGGCAGCAGACCGGAAGCCCGGACTCGCTGGCCGTGGCCCACACCGGGTCGAACTCCGCCGCATTCAAGAGCTTGTCGCCCGCCGTGCCGAAGGTCGCCAGCGAGACGGCCCCCAGCTCTTTGACGCGCCGGATCTCCTCGACCGCCTCCGCCGGCTGGCGGAGCGGCAGGAGGGCGGCCCATTTCAGGCGATTCGGGTGCTGGCCGCAGCGCTCGGCGATCCAGGTGTTGTAGCTCCGGATGAGGGCCGTCTCGAAGGCGTCGTCTTCCGACAAGGGGACCAGGAAGAGCGTGGGGTAGATGACCTGGGTCGCCACTCCGGCTTTGTCCAGGTCTTTGATCCGGGCGTCCACGTCCATCAGCGACTGGCTCCCGATGGAGAACACCTTCATCTTGGCGTGCTTCGAGGTCAGTGGGCACCCGATCTGGACCGTTCCTTTCCCCCAGGTCCACTGGACGGTCCGCCCGTCCACCAGCCAGAATGAGTTATCCACCCCCATGTACGGGGCGTCCTCCGGCTTCATCGTGATGGGAACGGGCCGGCGTGCCTGGTATTCCTTGGGGAGGTGATCCCAGGTATCTTCGACCTCGTAGACGTGGGAATCGGCGTCGATGACCTTGATCCCGTCCATGGCGCACCTCCTGGTCTAGGAGCCGTAGAGACGAATTACCCCCGGCGAGCGAGGGTAGAGTACGAGGGCGGGCCGTAGGTGTCAAGCGGTGAGAGAACGGGAGAACGGGGGTACCGGCGCTGCCGGGGCTACTTCCGGTCGCGGGCTCTTCGGGCCAGGCAGTCGCCGACGAGACCGGAGCCGAGGAGGAGCACCGGGGCCGGCTCCGGGATAGGTTGAGTGAGAGCCTGCTGGCTGAAGCGGACGTTGTCCATCCCGATGTTGTCGCTAGGTAGTGACGTGGCAAAAGGCGGGGCAAACTTAGGGGCTGCTGATTTCGGTGAACTCCCAGTCACGCCTGATCGCGTTCAGTCTTATCAGTCTTAGAGGCGTCTTGACATATTATCGAGATATCCATCTGATT
>CAYJUC010000424.1:0-3263 GCA_964372605.1 uncultured bacterium
AGCCCGTGGCTATCGTTTATCGGAAAGTGGATGGCCTGCCCCGCGCCCAACGTCTCCTCCTTGCCGTTCACCAGGAACCGCACGTAACCCTCCAGCATCACGAACATGCTCTCGGCATTGGGGTGATGGTGCTTCTTGGTCACCGTGTCGCCGGTGTACCGCACGATCATGGCATGGCCACGCTCGGAGCCCACCGTGGACCGGCTGGCAAGGTACGTGCGCTGCTTCTTCTCCTCCGGGAGGTCAACGACCGGCAGGTCCTTGACCACCATCACCCTGACGCCGTCTCGGAAGCCGGAAGTGGCGCGCTTGACCCCCGGCGGAGGAACCACGACGCTCAAGACCTTGGCCGCCGCGGCGCCGCCGGTCAGCGTGAGCCTCGCGCCCTCCTGAACGATGGCGAAGGTCTCACGCCCCATGGTCCCCGTCTTGCCGGCGGCATCGATGCGCACATCGCCGCCGATCACGAATAGGTACTGATCCGATCCTGAGGGCACCTCTGCCGTATGGCGTCCCGGGGACGCGACGCGGAGGAGCGACACGTGCATCTCGGCGCTGTCGATGAGCACGGCCAGGGTCACGCCGTTCTTCACGGCGCGACCCTCCGCCGCGTCGTAATTCACCATCGTCCCCATCCCGTCATTCCTCCTTTCCGGCCTTCTTGTGGCAGTCGCCGCGCGGTGGTGGTGTTACCGGCTCCAAGCGCTCGTTGGGCATATCGCTTCTCCTCGGGGCGCCGGAGGATGAGCTGACTCTATGGAACGCGCGGGGCGTTGTCAACCGGGGTTTCACCGGATCACCTGGTCTGCCCGCATAAGCACAGCCTGCGGATCGGGGTTTCCGCGAGCTCAAATCCGCGCTGTCGCCGAATTTCAGGCTTTCAGCAAAAATACGCCGAGCACGATGAGGGTGGCGCCCACGACGATTCGCCAGGTCAGCTTCTCCACCCCTTTCAGGAAGAAAAAGGCCATCGCGAGGACGAAAAGCGGAGCCGTTCCAGCCAGCGGAGTGACAACGCTGACGCTTCCCAGACTGAGGGCCACCAGGACGAGATAGACGCCGGCGTTCTCCGCGATCCCGGCAGTCACGAAGTACACGAGGCTTCGTCGATCGCACAGGACTTCGGCGCGATTCCCGGAAACGAGCAGATAAGCCGTGAACACGACCAGCGCGGTCGTCATGTTGATCGCGGAGCCGAAGAGTGGTCCCGTCTGGCTCAGGCCGAGCTTTCGGATGATCGCGACCACGCCGAAGCACAACGCCGACAGGAACGGGTACACCAGATCGACCGGCCGAAAACCCACCACTCTTCCGCTGAGCGAGAGGAGGCCGGTCCCCAGGACGATCACCAGCGTGCCCGCCAGGATCGGAAGCGTCACCTGCTCTCCCAATACGAGGATGGCCAACGCCGCCGCGATGAAAGGATTGAGGTTGGTGATGGCGGCCGAAACGGAAGCCCCAACTTTCTCGATGCTGACAACTCTCAGGAACCTTCCGGCAGCGGTCCCAACGAGACCCGAGACCACGAAGAAGGGGATCGCGCTCAGCCGGAAGGGATCACGGGGGACCCAGAGGAAAAGCGCAGTCCACAGGCCGATCACCCCGACCGCGACGTTAATCCAGAATCCCGCGTAGAAATTGGAGCGTCGTAGCCCCTGCCGGAGCAGAATCGTGGCGATGGCAGAGCAGAAGGCGCCCGCCAGTGCTATGACATGCGGCGACGCCAGCAACGCGTGACTCCTTCCGGGCGATTTCCCTCACTCTCCTGGCGTGGGCACGATTGGGACACGATCGGGATTCTAGGGAGAAGCCGAGTAATGGGCAACTACCTGACAATCGTGGTGGCCAGGCTCAGAATTGAACTGGCGACACCACGAACGCGAGACGACCTAGCTCCGTTCCGCGCATCCACCCTGCGCCAACATGGCCTCGGGTCACTGAAGATTCACTGGCGGCTGTCGATACTTATGGTATAATTTTGCTATCAGTTCCTGCGCCACTGTGGCGCTTCGATCTGGCCTCGCCTCCGATAGATCTCTTCCGCATCTCCGGGGCGTGAAATATGATGCGGAAGAGTATCACCCCGCGACAACGGGGTCAAGGAGGCGCCTCATGGCGACCAAGTTATACGTGGGCGGTTTGTCCTATTCCACCACCTCCGAGAACCTTCGGGAGTACTTCGCCCAGTGCGGGAGCGTTGAGTCCGCTACGGTGATCACCGACAAGTTCTCGGGGCAGTCCCGCGGCTTCGGCTTCGTGGAGATGTCCACGAGCGAAGAGGCCCAGGCGGCGATCGCGAAGCTGAACGATCAGGCCTTCGAGGGCCGACGACTCGCGGTCAACGTCGCGAACCCGCAGGCTCCGCGATCCGGAGGTTCCCGCTCAGGCGGCAGCTTCGGCGGCGGCCAGGGTCGCGCGCCGCGCTGGTAAGCGACTCACCGGCCCCGTCAGAGCGGAAACGGCGCAGGTGCCAAAGTATCCTGCGCCGTTTTTGTCTTTGGTGCGAAGAGCCCCGACGGCCGGATCCGGGTCACCGTCTCCTCGAAGGCCGAAAATACTGCACAGCCCGGCGGGCGAAGGAGCTAGCGCGTTGGAGGTCGAGGTGTTCGACAACCACAGGGCAGACCAATGAGCGGGACGCTCCATTATGCGGCCATCGCGCTCGCGCAGACTACCGGGTTTTCCCTGGAGGAGCGCCGGATCGTCCTCGACCTCCTCAAGGGAATCACGGCGCACGGCGAAACGGTTGGCTACCTTCATGCCGCGGTGCTGGCGCGGCTGGGAGCCCGAGATTTCGGTTGGCCCGAGTTCGACCGCTGGCAGTCTCTCTTCGCTCAGCGGTGGCAGTTCCCACCTCTCTGGGACGAACTCAAGAAGACCCCGGCCCTTCGAGCAGCGCCCGAAATCCGCCAGGCTTACCAGGAGCACAAGCTATACCTCCTCCTTCACTGGCTCCAGAATCTCGAAACCACGCGCGCGCAGACGCGTACCGCGCTCGCCCGTTACGCGAAACGGGGCATCCGTGCAGAGATCACGCGGCAGCGCGACGGTGTGCCCTGTCCGGTTTGCGACCCTCGCGATCACCGCGAGGTGAACGACAACCCGCAGGACCTCCCTCCGTTTCATCCGGGGTGCCGGTGTCTTGTCCTTGCGACCACCGAGGCGAACCGAGTCCAGCGAAGACCTGTTCGGCCCTCTCCAACCCCAAATGGCCGATAGCGCGTCAGAATCGCGGGGGGCGGTCAATCACCCGGACAGTCTAA
>CAYJUC010000425.1:0-3230 GCA_964372605.1 uncultured bacterium
TTCTCCAACTTCGACGTCCCCGGGGTGATCGGCCGGATCGGCACCCTCTGCGGCCGTCACCAGATCAACATCGCCGGGATGCAGCTCGGGCGGGAGCGCCGGGGAGGGAAGGCCGTCGCGATCCTGAACGTGGACGACGCGATCCCCGAGCCGATCCTGGACGAGATCCGGGCCATGCCCGACATCGTCTCCGCCAAGCTCGTAAAACTGTAGTATTTCAGGCGTTCCTCCTCTAGAATATCTTCGGTTTACGCCGTCAGGACGTTCATCGCCATGGGATTCCGACTCATTGTCCTCCGTCACGGGGAGACCGACTGGAACCAGGAGAGCCGGTACCAGGGGTGCATTGACACCCGGCTCTCCCAGGAGGGGCGGGCCCAGGCCGCCGCCGTCGCCGAGGCTCTGTCCGGGCGCTCCCTGGCCGCCGTCTACTCGAGCCCGCTCGCCCGGGCCAGGGAAACGGCCGAGGCCATCGCGCGACCTCACGGCCTCGCCGTCCAGACCGACGCGGCGTTCAACGAGATCTGTCACGGAGCCTGGGAGGGGCTGAGGGTGGAAGAGGTCCAGGCCGCATTCCCCGACCTCTACGCCCGGTGGCGGGAGGCGCCGCAGACGGTCACCATGCCGAACGGCGAGAGCCTCGCCCAGGTCGAGGAGCGCGTGCTCGAACAGCTCGCCCGCCTGCAAACCCTTCACGATGGCGAGACGGTCTGCCTGGCGACCCACGACGTGCCGCTCAGGCTCCTGATCCTCGATGCGCTGGGGCTTCCCCACGATCGTCTCTGGTCCATCGCGCTCTCCGCGGCGGGACTTTCCGAGATCGACTACGGCGGGGAGTGGACGACCCTTCACCGGATGAACAGCGTGGCTCATCTGGGAGAGGTGGTGGCCTCCCGCCTCCACCGCGCCTATTGACGATGAGCCAGCGAGTGCTCCCCACCCAGCTCCCCAAGGGGGCGAAGCTCTACCTGCCTGACGAGACGGCTCTGAAGCGGTTCGTGGAGGAGCGCCTCCGGTCGGTGTTCCGCCAGTGGGGATACCGGGAGGTGGTGCCCCCGACGTACGAGTACTTCGACGTCCTCTCCCTGGGGACCGACGAGGGCCTCCAGGAGCGGATGTTCAAGCTCGTGGATCGGGAGACCGGCCGGATGCTCGCCCTCCGGGCCGACGTGACCCCGCAGATCGCCCGGATCGTCGCCACGCGCCTCCGGGAGACACCCAAGCCGCTCAGGCTCGCCTACCTGAGCAACGTGTTCCGCGACGAAGACCCGCAGGTGGGACGCTACCGGGAGTTCTATCAGGCCGGCGTGGAGCTGGTGGGTCTGGAGAAGCCCGAGGCCGACGCCGAGATGATCGCCATGACCGTGGAGGGATTCCGGGCGCTGGGCCTCGGCCAGTTTCAGATCGACGTGGGGCAGCCCGAGTTCTTTCGAGGGATTCTCGAGCAGCTCGGGACCGACCAAGAAACGGGGCGCGCGCTCCGGGAGGTGCTCTCCCGGAAAGACACCTCGTCCCTGGAGCGGATAGTCCGGGAGCTCAGTCCACCCAGAGCTACCGCGGAGCTTCTCCTGGCGCTTCCGGACCTCTTCGGCCGGGAGGAGGTGCTGGCGCGCGCTCGCTCGCTGGTCAAGAACCCGCGCTCGGACCGCGCGCTGGCGAACCTTTCTGAAGTCTACCGGCTCCTCCGCGCCTACGGCCTGGACGAGGCCGTGATCCTGAACCTTGGGGAGATCCGCGGGTTCGACTACTACTCGGGGGTGAACTTCGAGGCGTACGTGGCCGGACTGGGCGCGGCCATCTGCGGCGGCGGGCGGTACGATCAGATGCTCGCCCGCTTCGGCTACCCGTGCCCGGCCACGGGGTTCGCCTTCGACGTGGGGCGGACCATGCTTGCCATGGAGGCGCAGAAGGTGCCGGTGCCCATTCCGGGCCCGGACTTTTTCATCATCGACTTCACCGCCGACAAGACGGTGGCGCTCGCCCTCTCCCGTCGCTTCCGCGACCTGGGCGCCGCCGTGGCCCGGGACATCATCACCCGCGGGCTCGAAGAGTCCATCGCCTACGCGCGGGCCGAGCGCGCGCGCTGGGCGCTGGTGATCGGCTCACCGGGGAACGGGTCCGACGAGCTCCTGGCGCTGGATCTCGAAAGCGGCGCCGAGCGGACGCTCTCCGTGACGGCGCTCCTGGATCGGCCGGAGGCTCACTTCCCGGTCTTTCGCGGAGGCCCTCGTGCCTAACATCGTGGTGGTCGGCGCCCAGTGGGGGGACGAAGGGAAGGGGAAGGTGGTGGACATCCTGGCCCCACACGTGGACGCGGTGGTCCGCTACCAGGGAGGGAACAACGCCGGCCACACGGTCGTGGTGGGACGCGAGAAGTTTGTCCTTCACTCCGTCCCCTCCGGGATTCTCCATCCCCGGCCGCGCTGCGTGATCGGCTGCGGCGTCGTCGTGGACCCGGCCGCCCTCATCGAGGAAATGGAGGCGCTGGTCCAACGGGGAGTGGTCCTGGACGGGAACCTGTTCATCTCAAAAAATGCCCACCTGATCATGCCGTATCATCCCGCGCTGGATCTCGCCTCGGAGGCGAAGCTGGGAGAGCGCCGGATCGGCACCACGGGCAAGGGTGTCGGGCCCGCCTACGTGGACAAAGCGGCGCGGGTCGGGATCCGGATGGCGGACCTCCTGGACGAGCCGCTTTTCAAAGAGAAGCTCACCGCCAACCTCAGGGAGAAAAACCGCCTCCTGCGGGAGATCTACGACGCTCAGACCTTCACGGTGGAAGAGATCCTTGGACCGTACCTCAGGTACGCCGGCTGGCTGGCGCCCTACATCACCGATACAGCGCTGCTCCTCTCGCGCTGGATCGACGACGGGCGCTCGGTCCTCTTCGAGGGAGCCCAGGGCACCCTGCTGGACGTGGACCACGGGACGTACCCGTTCATCACCGCCTCCAACACGACGGCGGGAGGCGCCTCGACCGGGACCGGCGTGCCTCCCACGAAGATTCACGGCGTCCTCGGCGTCTCCAAGGCGTACACGACCCGGGTGGGGAGCGGGCCGTTCCCCACCGAGCTCCACGACGCCACCGACGAGCTCCTGCGCGCGCGCGGAAACGAGTACGGGGCCACCACGGGAAGGCCGCGCCGCTGCGGGTGGTTCGACGCGGTGGTGCTCCGCTACGCGGCGCGGATCAACGGCCTGGACACCGTCGCGCTGACCAAGCTGGACGT
>CAYJUC010000426.1:0-3227 GCA_964372605.1 uncultured bacterium
TCGATGAACCAGTGGGAGTCGGTGAGCTTGTTCTCGACCAGGTTCTTCCCGTCCATGATGATGAGCTTGGAGAAGCGGAGATCGTTGAAGTCGCAGTCGGAGGTTTGGAGCCCGTGCACCCACGGGTGGCCCGGCGCCTGGTCACCGTGCCAGGTGTAGTTGGACCAGCTCCTCCCCGCCTTGGCCGCCTCCGGGCGCACGCGCCGGATCCAGGAATCGAGGAGCGCGAGCGAGTTGTTCAGCCGGTACATCCCGTACTTGCCGATGACCCCCAGGAGCCCCATCCCGCCGCGCATCTTGATGCAGCGCGTCCCCGCGCCGCCGGTGGCCTCCACCATCTCGGACTGGTAGCCTTGCGCCAGGAGCCGCTCCTCCCCTTTCTCGCCGCTGTACCGCTCGGCGATCGCGACCAGGGCTCTGGCAATGTCCCGGAAGGCGTCTTCCCAGGAGATCTGGATGAACTCGTCCTGGCCCCGGCTGTCGAACAGGTACTTCGACCTGAGCTCAGGCGTCAGCTCGGGGAAGCCGGCGTCGGCCCAGGCTTTCCACCCCTTGCGGACAATCGGATGCTTCAGCCTGTAAGGGCCGTAGACGACGCGGTGGAATGTGTAGCCCTTTGCGCACTGGCGGGGGTTCCAGTTGGTCGTGGCCTTGTTCCCGTAGAGGTCCGCGTAGCTCTGGTAATTGTAGGTGTTGCCGAGCCGGGTGACGATGCCGTTCCGCACGTAGGCGCGCACCCGGCAGGCGTGGGTGTCGTTGGGGGAGCAGACCCAGTCGAAGGTCGCGTCGTACTTGTACTGGTCCCGGTAGATCTGCTCCCAGTCACGGGCCACCGAGCCCGCCAGCGGGTTCGCGTCGGGATCCTCGGCCGCCAAGAGCCTGAGCGGAAGTCCCAGCTCGGCTGCCGCCGTCCCGGTCCCCACGCCGAGCCACCTCAGAAACTCCCGCCGGTCCATCTTCCCCCCCACCATCATCCTCCCCCCCACGGGCGACCGATCGAACGCCATGGTCCTCTCCCCCCGAGATCACCGGCCGAGCCGCTACGGTTCGAGCACGAGGTCCTGCCAGATGGTCACCGACTTCTTCCCGTCCCGGTCTCCGGCGCTCCCGTTCCAGACCGCGAAGGCCACAGGCACCGTCGTTCCCGGCTTGAGCGTGACTGTCCCCTCCCCCAGCCTGACGAGGTCGCGGCGAAACATCACTCGGTACGTCCCGGTGCCGTGCACGCCGCGCGCGTCAACCGCCTGAGCGTGACGTGGCCGCGCGCGAAGCGTGCCGAAACCCTGAGCCGTGAGGTCCTCCGCCGGGCTCAGCCGCAAGGGGTCGGAGACGATGTTTCCGGCGCCCCAGCCGGTCACGAACGTGGGGTCCGACCGGAGGGTGAGGGCGTGGCGGGTCGGCTGCTCCACCGGCGAGACCAGCAGGTTCGGATACGAGTCGATGCCGAGGTTGGGATAGACTGTCTCCAGGTCATGGAACGGCAGCTCGATGTCAGCCTGCCGCTCCGATTTCCACATCCAGATATTCACGAACTGGCCTTTCTCCCCCATCGCGAAGAACGGCGGGTCGGGTGTCATCGAAAACTGGATGGCCGCCGCATCCCGGAAGTCCTGGGGCCGCATGGCGGTGTGGTCGTGGGTGGGGTCGGACCAGACCAGAAGCAGGGCGATCTCCCTCCCGTCGTGGAGCGCCCGCACGGTCAGCTCCTCCGGCCGGTCGGTGCGCCACCAGAGCGGCATCAGGTGGAGGTTCACCGGCTGGGCCAGGCGCCAGGTCCCGTCGTCAGGATGATCCGGAACTCTGGTGACACGACGCGCAACGATCCGAAACTTCCGCATCTCCGCCCGGGCCCGCTGCTCATCGCTTGACCAGGATCGGATCAGCTGCGCGAGATGCCAGGCGTCGTTTCCGTAGGACCAGTCACTCATCGGCATCGGCGTGCCGGGCATTCCCGCCACGATGCGGCGGTAGAGCTGGGCAGGCTCGGGGCTTCCTTTGAAGACTCCGAGCGTCAGATCGCGCGGTCGGGTCGGGTATCCCTTGTCGTCTTTCTGGTCTTCCGCGCCGTCCCCTCTGCCGGCCTTCCCATGGCAGGAGGCGCACGCGTCGGCATACAGCTCAAGGGCGCGCGCGCGCGCCTCAGGCGTAAACGGCGGGGCGGGCGGCACGCGGATGACGCCGGTCCCCGTACTCCCCTCGCGCTTCGGGTCTGCCGGCGGCGGGATGGTCCACGTCTTCTCGGCGAACGACTTCACGTAGTGGACCAAGCCCCAGCGCTCCTCCTCGGACAGGTGCCCCCACGAGGGCATGGCCGAGCCAGGCATCCCTCGGGAGATCGTGCGGAAGAGATCTTCGTCGGTCGGGACGCGCTCCCAGGTGGAGACCAGCCCGAACTTGCCTCCCGTGAAATCCCTGGGCTTGGGGTAGAGCAGATACGCCGCCTCCCCTTCCCCACGGCCGTCGTTCCCGTGGCAGGCCGCGCACTGCTTTTCGTAGGCGCGTTTACCCAGGGCCAGGAGATCGGGCGAGGCCGGTCGGATCGCCGCCGGGGTCAGCGAGACCGGCAGCGCCTCGCTGGACGCGGCAGGCGATCCGGTAAGCGGCGCCGGCGGAGCCTCGGCCGTGATCTCTTTCGAAGCAGCGCAGCCAGCCCCGAGAGCCAGGAGGAGCCAGGCTCCAGCGGCGAGCCTCAGCGGAAACGCTCCGCGCTCCACGGCACGCCTCTCGGCCGGCCCTCTCACAGCTTGAAGAGCTGGATCACGTTGTCGCGGAGGAGCTTACGCTTGGCTTCCTCCTTGAGCCCGAGCTGGTCCACCTGCTCCAGGCTCTCCTTCCACCCGAGCCCGTTGGTCCCCCAGATGGCTCGGTCCTGCCCCATGCGGCTGCCGATGAACTGGATGATCTCGGGCTTCAGGTACCTGGGCATCCAGGCGTCCACCCCGAACCAGATGTTTTCCCACTTGTAGGAAACCGAGAGCAGCTCATCGACCCATGGCCAGCCGGTGTGGGCGCCCACCATCTTGAGGTCGGGGAAGTCGCACGCGATCTGATCCAGGTACATGGGGCGGCCGTGCTCGCTCGGCATGGACTCGAGCACGTGACCGACCTGCATGGAGACCGGCACGTCCAGCTCCACACATTTGGCGTAGAGCGGATACATCTTCCGGTCGTGAAGCGGGATGTCGAAGCCGTAGATGTGGACGTACACGCCCTTGAACCCGTGCTTG
>CAYJUC010000427.1:0-3221 GCA_964372605.1 uncultured bacterium
TCGTGGCCGAACACCCCAGCACGCCCGCCGCCCTCGCCCTCCGTCACGTCGCCCAGAAGATCAGTGCGTCCCTTTCGGAGTGAGCCAGAACTTCTTTATCGACCGGCTCGGGCTTGCCGACGGGCGCGGGTCAGGGCGAGAGCGCCTAGGGCTCCGATCCCGAGGAGGGGGAGGCCCAGCCAGTAGCGCTGGCGCTCGCGCGCCTTGCCCCGGAGCGTGTTGAGCACCATCCGGTCCCCTGCCGCGATTTCGCCCCGGCTGGCAAGGAACTGCCTCAGGCGCTCCTGCATCTCCTGAGACATTTCTCGCGTCCCCCACTGGACCTCCTGTTGCATGGCGCGGAGGCGCCGGAGCTCTGCCTGACCGCGCCGGATCGCCTCCCGGCTCTCCCAATAAGTCTCGCGCTCCCGAGGGGTGAGGAATGCCAGCTCGATGCTCGGCGCCGCCTCCTCCAGCCAGTTCAGCCAGTGGTGGTCCATTTGCGGAAAGAGGAGAAGCAGAAGCCCGGCGAGTCCCACGAGGGCGGATCCGGTGATGCCCGTTCCTGCCAGAGCGCGCACCCCTTGTGCCTTGATCTTCATCGTGAGCGCGCGCACTGCCAGCCCGATGGCGACTGCTGCAAGCAGCGCGCCGAACGTCGTCACGACCGTGGCCCCGGTTGGGAGATCCCACGCATAAGAGGCAACGAGCCCAAGCACACTCACGACGAACCCCAATCCCCATCCGATCAGGAGGCGGCCGGCGACTGATCGAGAGAGGAGGGCGCCGACGGCGGCGGGGACCATGAGGTAGGCGAACACGAGAAGGACTCCGGCGATCCGAACAGAGCTTGTCACCACCAAGCCGAAGGAGGCGTAGAAGAGAAAATCCCACCAGCGGATCCTTCGCCGCGTGGCAAACGCCATCTCGGGATCGAGAGAGATTTCCAGGAGGGGCCGACGGATCACCCAGTGGAGCGCCCCGATCGCCGCGTAAAGGATCGCGAGGGTTCTCACCTCCGCCGGGGTGACGGTGAGGATGCTTCCCACCAGGAGCTGTTTGATGTGCTCGCTCCCTTGCGGGGCTCGATCGACCACAAGGACTGCGGCCGCTGCGGACACCGCGTAGACAATCCCGATGATTGCTTCCTGGGGGATGGGAGCGCGGCGGGTGCGGCTCGCCGAGAAGAGGACGGCGCCCCCCACCGTAAACGCAAGGGCATACCAGTAGGCCGCCTCGCTCTGAATGGGATGGCCGGCCAGAAACGCGACCGTGATCCCGAGGGCCGCCACCTGGGCCAGGGCCAGGTCAACGAAAATGACGCCCCGCGCAAGGACATGGAGGCCCAGATAGGCGTGGATGCCCGTGAGCACCAGGCAGGCGAGGAATGGGACCCACAGAAACTCGAGGGCGAGTTGCATCCTACTCGGCTGCGGCGAGAGCCTCGGTGAGGCGCCGGATGTTCAGGTCGAAGAGGGCCAGGTAGTCTCGCGCTTCTGGATCGCCCCCCACCGAGGGGATCAGCGTGACGGCGCGTGCCCCGCTCCGGGCCGCCACCTGGCTCACGACCGAGGCGTTGGAGTAGGGCTCCGCGATGAGGAGCTTGACCCGGGCTTCCCGCATCCGCTGGGTGAGGGTGGCGAGGTAGGAGGGAGACGGTGGGACCCCCGGCGTGGGCTCCACCGCCGCGACCACGACGAGGCCGAAGCGCTCGGCGAAGTACGGCCAACTCTCGTGGACCACGACCACCCGCGTGCCCCGGTGGGGCGCCATGGCCCGCCCCCAGCGCGCCAGGCCCGCCTCCAGCTCGGCGAGGAAGCGCTTCCGGTTCGCCTCGAAACGGGGACGGTCGGCGGGTGCAAGACCCGCCAGCGCGTCAAGGATTGCCTCCGTGATAGGGCGGGCGTTTTCGGGATCAAGCCAGTAGTGGGTGTTGCCGAATCCGTGAACGTGGACTCCCCGCTCCGCCCTGACCCGCGGGGTCTCGGCCTGAAGGAGCCGGATCCCGCTGGCGGTGTCGAGGTAGTGGGGACTCCCGCGCGCGAACCGCGGGTCGTTCACCGACCGGAGCACGCGGGCCAGCCACGGCTCATGATCGAGGCCGATCCGAACGAGGAGGGCGGAAGCCTTGATTCGGGCGAGCTGGCCCGGCTTCACCTCCACCGCGTGGGGGTCGTGCAGCGGTGGAGCCAGGCTCTCGACCTGGACCCGGTTTCCTCCGACAGCCTCAACGAGAGCTTTTAGGTCCGTCGAGGTGGTGACGACGGGGAGGAGGCCGCCGCCCCACGCCGGGGCGGCGGCCAAAAAGACAAGGCCGAGGACGAGGAGCACCTACTTTTTGACGAAGACTGACTTGGGGACCATGCAGTGCACCCCTTTCCGGACGTCCACCACCTGGGTCACCCGGCAGTCCGCCACCATGGAGGCCAGCGAGTACGCCTCGTACCGGTTCATGGGGACCATTTTTTGCGTCGAGAGGAAGTCCACGGTCTCGCGGACCGCGTTGACCATCGCCTTGTTCAGGTCCTCGTCGAACCCCATCATGATCCAGTGGGTCTTGGTCTCCATCCGCGGCCACTCGAGCTTCATGTCCTTCCGGACGATCGGCTGCATCACGATCTCCCGGTAGGCGCACTCGAGCGCGGTGAGGTTCACCTCGCCGTTCCCCTGCCGGCAGTGGGAGTCGCCGGTCCAGATCAGGCCGCCCTTGAGGAAGACCGGGATGAAGATCGTGGTGCCTTCCTGGAGCTCGTTGAGGTCCATGTTGGAGCCGTTCTTCCAGGGCCGGAGCGTCGAGACCGGCGCCATCGGATCCTTCACCCCTCCCTTGCGCGGGGAGGGGTCGTTGGGATCGATCCCGACGGCCAGGACTCCGGGGAAGGGCTGGAGGTCAATCACGATCCCGGGCTTGAACTCGGCCTGGCGCTTCTCCCAGTCCAGGTAGAAGTACTTCACGAATCCGTCCGGGAACTCGGGAGCCAGGGCGCCAATCGTGGGGAACTCCTTGCCGGGGAGGTTGAAATTCACCCCAAAGGCCTTCGGGACGATCTTGAGGATCCGGATCTCCAGCACGTCCCCGGGCTCGGCGCCATTGACGTAGATGGGGCCGGTGACGGAGTGCGGGCCGCCCCCGGGGTTCGCCTTCCGGAGAGCAACGATCTCCTCCATCGTGGTCCCGGGCTGGATCTGGTTGTGCGCGTGCATCATGGTCTCGACCGCGACGGTGTCTCCAGAGTTGACGA
>CAYJUC010000428.1:0-3220 GCA_964372605.1 uncultured bacterium
TCGTCCAGCAGGCCGACGCCCTTCGCGCGAAGCTCGGCAAGCGCTGCCACGATGTCCTCCACTTCCAGGCAGATGTGGTAGAGGCCCTCGCCTTTCTCGGCGATCCACTTCGCCGTGTCGGAGTCGTCGCCGGTCGCTTGAAGCAGCTCCAGGTAAGTCTCCCCGACCGGGTACATCGCGATCTTTGTCTGGTACTGGGGAAAGTCCTCCTCGTACTCCAGCTTCAGTCCCAGCTTCTCCTGAAAGATGCGCATGACATCCGCGATGTTCTTCACCGCCATGGCGACGTGCTCCACGCGCTTGACTTTCATAACGCCCTCCTCCTTTGAGCAGGGACGGGCACCCGGGCTTCGCCACGCCCGTCCGACTGAAGCTCAGGCCACGCTCTTGGTCATGCCGCCGTCGGCGGTGATCGAGGTTCCGGTGAGATACGACGCTCGCTCGGAGGCCAGGAACACCACCAGGTCGGCGATCTCCTCGGGGCGTCCGACGCGGCCGAGCGGGATGTCCTTCACAAAGGTGGCCTCGTACTCGGCCGCCGTCATCCCGAGCGTCTTCCCCACTCGCTCCATCAGCCCGTCCCAGCGCTCGGTCCGGATGGGACCGGGATTCACGGCGTTGACGATGATGTTGTGCTTGGCCACGGCCTCCGCCACGCCCTTGGTGATGTTGAGGAGCGCCACGTTGGCGGAGCCGCCGGGCAGCAAGGTCGGGACGGGTTGCTTGCCCGTGTTGCCGACGATGTTGACGATGCGCCCCCCGCCCTGGCTGATCATGTGGGGGATGGCCTCCCGCATCAGGCGCACGTAGCCGAAGAGCTTGAGGCCCCAGCTGTCGAGCCAGATCTGGTCGGGGACCTCCCAGAAGATTCCCCCCTGAGAGCTGCCGGCGTTGTTGACCAGGATGTCGATGCGGCCAAAGTGCTCGACGGTCCGCCGCACGAAGGCCTGAACATCGGCGAGCTGTGACATATCGCCGGGCACGGCGAGCGTCTCGACACCATGCTGGCGCTTGATCTCTGCCGCCAGCTTCTCGAGCAGCTCCGCCCCGCGCGCATTCAGGGCGAGGTGCACACCCTCCTCCGCCAGGCCGAGGGCCGCGGCCCTGCCGAGCCCCTTGCTGGCGCCGGAGATCATGGCGATCTTGCCGCGCAGTCGAAGATCCACTTATTCCCTCCTCGCGCTTACCCGGTCAACGGCGTCCCTTCGGCGACGACCACCTCGTCGTAGAGCACCTGGAGGCGGCGCGCCACCGGCCCCGGCGTCCCCGTTCCGATGGGCCGGCCATCCAGCTCGACGATTGGCAGCACGCCCACCACCGTGGACGTCAGAAAGACCTCGTCAGCCGTGTACAGGTCGTAGGGCGTCAGGTCGCGCACCTCCGCCCGGAGCCCCGCGCGCGGCGCCAGGGCCAGGATGGTCTCCCGCGTAATCCCCTCCAGGATGTTGAGCGGAGGGGGCGTGAGGAGGCTGTCCCGGACCACGGCGAGGACGTTGTCGCCGCTCCCCTCCGTGACAGAGCCGCGGGCGTCGAGCAGGATCGCCTCGTCCACCCCCGCGTCAATAGCCTCCCAGCGCGCGAGGATGCTGTTCAGGTAGTTGTTCGACTTGACACGGGACTCCAAGGACGCGGCCGGGGTCTTCCGGATCGACGCGGTGACTGCCCGCACCCCTCTTGCATGGCCGTGCACAGGGACGATCTCCGGAGGCGGATCCGCGGCGCGGGTCAGCATCACCAGCGTTGGGCCGCCGGTCACCGCCCGCGGGTCGAGCGAGACCCAGGTGCAGGTCCCGCGCGACACCACCATGCGGAGGAACCCGTCGACCATACCGTTTCGCCGCATCAGGTCCAGCGCCGCCTCGCGGAAGTCGGCCTTGGGCAACGGGGGCGGGATCCGGAGGACCTGGAGCGACCGGAACAGGCGGTCGATGTGGGGTTCGAGCTTGAAGACACGGCTGCGGCGAGCGACCACCGTGTCGAAGGCGCCGTCGCCGTAGAGGAAGCTCCGGTCGTGGACCGAGACGACCGCCTCCGCCACGGGCACGATCTTGCCGTTCACGTACGCGAACTCGTGGGCCATGACCCTCTCCCTGCTCAGCCGACCAGGCCCCCGGGGATGGGCGGCATGGGCAGGCGTCGCAGCTCCACGGTATCGCCCGACTCGATGCCGAGGATTCGCCGGCCCAGGCTGTCCAGCCCGATCACGGCATCGCCGACCTCGGGATCGAGCTTCACCCACGCCCGCAGCGGGGCGGGATGCCGCCCGAGCAGCTCGCAAGCGCTCACGCCAAGCTCCCGCGCGAGCCCCGGCTCCAGGCGCAGCAGTCGGTGCTTGCCGCGCTCGCCTTCGTACGGATCGCGCTCATCAGCCAGCACCGGCAGCCGGCGGCGTGTTGCCGCCAGCTCGGCGCGTCGGGCACGAGTGGCGTCCTGATCGACCTCGCCCCTCGCCGCGAGAACCACTTCGCCGTTGGTGTGTCGCCACGCTCCGGTGGTTGAGCCTCGCCGACCGACGACGCGGCGACGATCGAGAGGAACGCCGCCAGCCCGGGTCACTTCGACTTACGCTTTTCCTGCCCCCGCCCCTCCAACCACCTCTTCACGGATTGGGGATTCTCACTGGAGGCGAGACCTGCCAAAAGGCCAGCCACAGTCAAGTCCTCGTCCAAATCGGGCCAGTGAATGTACGTCCCATCCCCAAAAATCTCAAAGTGATTGCGCTCCTCAGCCGTGCCGTGCCACAGACGAGGATACCAAACCAGGGGCACGATAATGGTGCGTCCGTCCACCAGATCCACCGTTAAAGACTCTTCGGTCACGGCGACGTTCCGGGCTCGAGGCTCCTTGTGCTCAGCGGCCAAAGAACTCATGCCACCTCTCCCGTAATGTTTCCCGATGCTCTTGAACGAGCCTGCCTATCGTGTTGAGCTCCGCTCGGTTGAATCCTCCTGCCCCTTGAAGAGCAATCGGGTCTAGCCAGAATTTTGCCACCATGTTCTCTCGCCTCACATGGATATGTGGCGGCTCGCCGCGGTCAAGGGAAACGAAGAAGAAACGATAGGGACCTATCCTCAGGACCGTCGGCATTTAAAAGGATTCTACCCCAAGCCCTGTATCCCCTTCAAACCACTGCTAAAGCAAAGGCCCGTCAACTTGGCCGTCTAACGCCCATTATGGCTGCGGCGGATGAATCGCCGGGGTCAGCGCCCCGATCTAATTC
>CAYJUC010000429.1:0-3219 GCA_964372605.1 uncultured bacterium
GCACATAGGTGGGCTGCCCCATGACGTTGCCGGAGATCCGCATGTCGTCGCAGAGAGTGGTGAGGACTCCCTCCGCCGTGTTGGAGAGCTGATTGTAGAACTGATGGGGCGCCTCGGCGGCCACCACCGTGACCACGTTCTGATCCGGCCGGAACCCGCGCTCCACGTGAACGGGCGGCCAGGGGCTGTCGGCTTCGTCCTCCGCGATCACGTAGGTGTATTTGCCTGGGTGGCCGAGGGTGCTCCGGTCGAGCTTGCCGGGCAGCGTGCCGATCGCGTTGCGCATCGTGAGCCGCACCGCGCGGCCGATGGTGGCGTTGGCCCGCCAACCGGGGCCGAAGAGGTTGTCG
Organism: uncultured bacterium; assembly: GCA_964372605.1. Classification (GTDB taxonomy): domain Bacteria; phylum Methylomirabilota; class Methylomirabilia; order Rokubacteriales; family CSP1-6; genus CAYJUC01. The sequence goes on from CAYJUC010000429.1 coordinate 351, forward strand.
CCCGAGTTGATCTGAAGCTCGCGCGCGATGGGACCGTTCACCAGCATGAACACCGCGGCGCCGCCGGTGGAGGTGCCGGGGCCGTGGTACCCCCAGCGCGGGTCGCCGATGGCCTCGATGGCCGCGACCACCACCGGCATGTATTCCGGCCGGCAGCCGGCCATCACGGCGTTGATCGCGACCTTCTCGGCGGTGACAGACACCCGGCGATCCTTGATGTGGGTGATCTCCTGGTCCGGCTCGAGGCCGGAAGCGTCGAGCATGGCGAGAATCTTCTCTTCGGTGGGCGGCACCACCGGCAACCCGTCGCTCCACCCCTTCTCGAAGTAGAGATCGATCGCCTCGGGGAGATCGTTGACCTGATAACGCTTGGACGTGAGCTGAACCATGCGCCGAATCCTAGCACTCCAACTCACGGATTGCAAGAGGCGGCCCCTTGGGGTATAACTAACGGCGTTCAGCGTCGGTTATCTCACTGATTTGGAAAGGAGCGCGCGAGATGAAGGCTATCCGAGTGCACCAGTACGGCGGTCCCGAGGTCATGAAACTGGACGATCTGCCCGCGCCAACGCCCAAGCCCGGAGAGGCGCTGGTAAAAATTGAAGCGTGCGGGGTGAACTACGTCGACATTTATCAGCGGAGCGGGCTCTACAAGGGCGCGATGCCGCTCCCCATGGGGCTGGAGGGGGCGGGGGTCGTCGAGGCGGTGGGGCCGAACGTCTCCGAGGTCCGGGCGGGAGACCGCGTGGCCTGGACCCAGACTCCCGGCTCGTACGCGACCCACAACATCGTTCCCTCGGCGCGGCTCGTCAAGCTCCCGGCGGGGTTGAGCTCCAAGGACGGCGCCGCGGCTATGCTCCAGGGGATGACCGCCCACTACCTCGCCTATTCCACCTACCCGCTTAAAAAGGGCGATACCTGTCTGGTCCACGCGGCCGCGGGAGGCGTCGGGCTCCTCCTCTGCCAGATGGCCAAGCGGGCGGGGGCGCGGGTGATCGGAACGGTGTCCACGGAGGCGAAGGCGAAGCTGGCCCGCGAGGCCGGGGCAGACGAGGTGATCCTCTACACGCAGAAAGACTTCGAGGTCGAGGTGAAGCGCCTCACCGACGGCAAGGGGGTGCAGGTCGTCTATGACTCCGTGGGCAAGGACACCTTCGAGAAGAGTCTCGGCTGCCTGGCCCCGCGCGGCTACCTGGCGCTCTTCGGCCAGTCCAGCGGGCCGGTTGCCCCCTTCGACGCCCAGATCCTGAACGCCAAGGGCTCGCTCTTCCTCACGCGCCCGAGTCTCGGGCATTACACCCTGACGCGGGAAGAGCTGCTCCAGCGCGCCGGGGAGGTGCTCGGGTGGATCGCGTCGGGGCAGCTCAAGCTCAGGATCGAGACCACCTTCCCTCTGGCCGAGGCCGCCGAGGCCCACCGCCAGCTCGCGGGGCGCGCGACCACCGGCAAGCTGCTCCTGATTCCGTGACCTCTCTCACCCCCTGAGGGGAAAGAGGGAAGGGTCAAACTGAGGTCGCTGGCCTGGCGCGACTTACCTGGCCGAGGCTGTCTCCTCACTGGCTGGTGGGGAGAGAAGCCAACACCGTGAAGCTCGCCGCGGCTGAACGCGCGGTCATCTCTACGGAAAAACTCAGAGATTATGTGCTATCATTCGAGCACGTTTCAGGGCGCGCAAAGGCGGCGTTCTTCGCAACATTGGGGTACGAAGCCGCTCGGTGGGAGCGGTTGGAACGCGACCTCCGCGAGCAGCACCTGGTTGCAGATGCGCGTCTGCGCCGAACGACACGGTGGGGAGACGAGTACGAAATTGCCGCTGAGTTACGGGGCCCCAATGGGCGATCGGCTCTTGTTGTGTCAGCATGGTATGTCAGGAAGGCCGAGGACTTTGCGCGGTTTGTGACCGCCTATCCGCAGGAGTAGAAGTTATTATGTTCAAAGAACTGGATCTTGTAGTATTGACACGACCCATTGCTGAATACGGTCTTAGTGAGGGCGACTTAGGCACGATCGTACTCGTTTATGACGAGTCACATTTTGAAGTTGAGTTCGTTCGTGCCTCCGGCCGCACGCAGGCGCTCCTAGATCTATCCAGCACAGATTTGAGAGCAGCCGAGCCGAGCGACATGCTTGCGGTGAGGCCGCTCTCGGCATCCGGGTCGGAAGCCGGTGCCTAACGCAGGAAAGTTTTTCTAGCGCGCCGGGGATGTGTTCGGCTGGATCGCCTCGGGGCAGATCAAGCTCAGGATCGAAACCACCTTCCCGCTAGCCGACGCCGCCGAAGCGCACCGCCAGCTCGCGGGGCGCAAGACCACGGGCATGCTCTTGCTGATCCCGTGAGCAGAAGCTTGACGCTAGCTTACGATGTTTAGTAGTGACATCAGTGGACTGGAGCCACTTCATTCCCTCGGACTTCGAATATGACTGGGAGAGGGATAAGCTCGCCTGACGCGATCGTCACGAAAGAAGCTGACGATCTCAATAGGTGGGAGGCGCCTATCCACGTCAAGCCCTCGAGGGTGACCCTGATTCCGCTCTCCCCTGCCACGATTAGAAAGGCCAAGTACTTCGCCAGGATGCATAAATTCCGGGGTTATCGAACTTGGTTGAAGCAAATCATCGAGGAGGGAATTCGCAGAGAAGAGGCCGTTCTCACCGAGGTCAGGCAGGAACTCAGGAAAGAGAGCAGGTGACTTGGTTTATACAGCTTACGAGAACTATCCGTGACTGAGAGATCTTTGCAGGTTACTTACCGAAAGGGCCGCCCGTTTGCGGCGTACCTGTACCTCTCGCATACGCCAGGAGAAAAGAGTGCCAGAACCGAGCCGGCCCCTGACGGGCTCCTTGTGATTGACTACGCTGCGGCCGGGCG
>CAYJUC010000430.1:0-3210 GCA_964372605.1 uncultured bacterium
GGGCCATGATCAGCCCCAGGATCCGGTCAGGGGAGAGCGGAAGCGCTGTGATGGAGACCCCCAAGGGCGAGAGGGCGTCCGCCACCGCGTTCGCGATCGCCGCGCCGGCCCCCGAGCTGCCACCTTCTCCGGCTCCCTTCACGCCGAGCGGGTTCAGCGGAGTCGGGGTCTCCTCGAGAATCTTCGCGATCACGACCTGCGGCATCTCCCCGGCGCCCGGCAGAAGATAATCCATGAAAGTCGTGGCGAGGGGCTGGCCCTCGGCGTCATAGACCAGCTCCTCGTAGAGCGCGCCCCCGATCCCCTGAGCCAGGCCGCCCACGAGCTGTCCCTCGACGATCATCGGATTGATCGCTCGCCCGATGTCGTAGGCAATCGCGTATTTGAGGAGCGAGACCCTGCCGGTCTCCGGATCCACCTCCACCAAAGCCGCGTGAGTGCCGTAGGGATAGCTCATCTTCGGCGCCTCGAAGAAGTGGGTGGCGGAGAGGCCGGGCTCCATGCCGGGAGGAAGCCGCTGGCCGGGCGCTGCGGCCCGGGCGAGGTCCTTGAACGTGACGGAGCGTTCCGGCAGCCCGCGAACGGAGACCCGGCCGTTGTCGAGGACGAGGTCGTCGGGATGCGCTTCGAGCAGTCCGCCCGCGACGGCCAGCATCTTCATCCTGAGTTTCCGGCTCGCTCCGAAGACCGCGCTGCCCGCCACCATCGCGCCCCGACTGGCGAAGCCGCCGATCCCGAAGGGGACGAGCGCGCTGTCCCCATGAATCACGGTGACCGCCTCGACGGCGATCCGAAGCTCCTCGCCGCAGATCTGGGCGAGCGTGGTCTCCAGTCCCTGCCCGACCGAGGCCGCGCCGGAATAGACTGCCACGTGGCCGGAGCCGTCCACCTCCACCCGGGCGTACTCCCACGGCCCCAACCCCGCCTTCTCCACCAGGCAGCCGAGGCCGATCCCGACGTAGCGTCCCTCCTTGCGGGCGGCTTCTTGCTGGGCCCGGGCCGCCTTGTAGTCGAGGGCGACCAGCGCGGCCTCGAAGGCCCCAGGGTAATCGCCCACGTCGTAGACCGTATGCTGGCCGAGGGCGTCGCCCCCGACCTCGTAGGGAAACTCGTCCGGCTGGATGAAGTTCCGCCGGCGGACCAGGGCGGGATCGAGCCCCAGCTCCTTCGCCACCAGGTCCACCAGCCGCTCGCGGACGAAGGTGCACTCGAACCGGCCCGGGCCCCGGTAGGTCCCGGTCGGCGTCTTGTTGGTGAGCACGCAGAGCGCCTCGCAGAGATAATTCGGGATCCGGTACGGCCCCGGCAGGAGGGCCGCGGTCAGCTCCGGGACGATGACGCCGTGGGTGCGGATATACGCGCCCAGGTCCGCGAGGAAGCGGTCCCTGAGGGCGACGATGGTGCCGTCGCGGCGGACGCCGATCTCCACCTCGTGGAGCTGCTGGCGGGAATGGTTGGTCGCCATGAGATGCTCGCGCCGGTCCTCCACCCAGCCGATGGGGCGTCCGAGGCGCATCGCGGCAAAGGGGATGACGAAGTCCTCGGGATAGAACTCCCCGCGCACGCCGAAGCCGCCTCCGACCTCCAGCTCGACGAATCGGATCAGGTGCTCCGGATAATCGAGAAGCTCGGAGAGCACGCGGCGGTTAAAGTGGGGGACTTTGGCGACCCCCCAGAGAGTCAGCACGCGACTGCCCGCGTCGTATGAAGCCACCAACCCGCGCGTCTCCATGGGGACCCCGGTGTGACGCTGGACGGCAAATCGCTCGCTGATGCGGCGGTCCGAGCGGGCCAGCGCGGCCACCACGTCGCCGGCTCGCATCTCCATCCGCTTGACGAGATTTCCGGCGATCGCCTCGTGGAGGACCGGGGCGCTGGGCTCCAGCGCGGCTCGGGCGTCGCTCACGGGAGGCAACGGGTCGTACTCCACGGCGACGAGATCCAGGGCGTCCTCGGCCAGATAGCGGCTGGACGCGATGACGACCGCGACCGGTTCCCCCACGTAGCGGACTTTGTCTGAAGCCAGCGGCGATTGAAGACACGCCACCAGCGCGGGCTGGGGGCCCAGGCGCACGGGGATGCGCCCGACCGGACCCAGGTCGCGGGCCGTGATCACGGCGGCAACGCCGGGAACAGCCAGCGCCGCGGAGGCGTCGATCTTCCGGAGGCGGGCGTGGGCGTGCGGGGAGCGCAAGAACGCCGCGTGCAGCATCCCCGGGAGGCGGAAGTCGGCCACGTACTTCCCCCGCCCGGTGAGGAGCCGCGGGTCTTCCGTTCGCCTGACCGCAGCGCCGATCAGCCCCACCCTCTCCATGGGCGGCTAGTAGACGATGCCCCGCGAGAAGCCGCCGTCCACGGCGAGCGTCTGCCCGGTGATCGCGCTGGCCTGCCTCGAGGCCAGGAAGACGGCGATGCCGGCGATGTCCTCCGGTTCCACGACGCGGCCGATGGGGGCGGCGAAGGTCTTTTCTGCTTCCTCCAGGCTGATGCCTCGACTTTTCGCTCGCGCGGCGACCCGTTCCGGGAAGGGACCCGAGCGGAGCATGGGCGGGTGAATCACGTTCACCAGGATCTGCTTGGGCGCCAGCTCGTCGGACAGGTGCTTGGCGAAGTTCGCCACCGCGGCGTTGCCGAGGCCGCTGGGGAGCGTGGTCTCCCCCGAGCTGCGGGCCGCGGTCCCACCGATGCAGATGATTCTCCCGCCCCCCGCCTTGAGCATGTGCGGGATGGCGGCGCGGGAACACCGCATGTAGCCGAGGGTCTTCACGTGGATGCGGCTCAGCAACTCGTCATCGGTCAGCTCGGTGAAGCGACCGCTCTTGAAGCCGGCCGCGTTGTTGACCAGGATGTCGAGGCGCCCGAAGCTCTCGGCCGCCGTGTCAACAGCCCGCTGGCAGTCGGCGGCGCCGGACATATCGGCCTTGATCGCAACCACCCGCACGCCCGCCTTGCGGAGCTCCGCTGCCGTGGCTTCGAGCGCTTCCGGCCCCCGCGCGCAGATTGCCACGTCCACGCCCTCCTGGGCCAGGGCCAGGGCGATGGCCCGCCCGATCCCCCGGCTTCCACCGGTCACGAGCGCGCCCTTTCCGTGCAGTTGAAGGTCCATGGGATCTGCTCCTTTCTCCGGTCATCGACCGCCGCGCCATTATAACCGAACGAAACCTTGACGTGGAGCGGTCTCCTGAGCCATCATAACCGATACTCTCGTTG
>CAYJUC010000431.1:0-3199 GCA_964372605.1 uncultured bacterium
ACGAGTGGACGGTCTTCGAGGAGGTCAAGCTCCCGGAGGGCAAGCTGCTCATCCCTGGCGTGCTGGACTCAACGACCAACTTCATCGAGCACCCCGAGCTGGTCGCCCAGCGAATCGCCCGGTACGCCCGGGTAGTCGGACGCGAGAACGTGATCGCCGGAACCGATTGCGGCTTCGCCACCTTCGCCGACAGGCTCACCGTCGATCCCCGGATCGCGTGGGCCAAGCTCGGGGCCATGGCCGAGGGGGCGCGGCTCGCGTCGAAGCAGCTCTGGTGAAATGGAGGCGACGATGACTCAACCCCTTCCCGTTCTGCCGACCACGGTTATTGGGAGCTACTCGCTGCCGCCCTGGCTCTACGCCGCCGACGACTGGATCAAGCGAGACCTCTTCGGCCCCGTGGACATCGCCGAGACCTACAACGACGCCGTGGATCGCGCCATCCTGGACCAGGAGCTGGCGGGCGTGGACATCATCACCGACGGCGAGATGCGCCGCCGCGGGTTCGTCCAGACCTTCGCCGGCCGGATCACGGGGCTCAGAGACGTCGGGCCGACGCGGAAGGTCGGCGAGATCGGCATCGACCTGGAGTCTGTCTTCGAGACCACCGGCAAAGTCGACGTGCCCCACGGCCTGGGGATCGTGGAGGAGTTCCTCTACCTGAAGGCGCACACCACGCGCGCGACCAAGGTCACGATCCCGGGCCCCTTCGCGCTCACCAGCTTCTACAAGCCCGTGGAGTATTACAAGGACCGCACCCACCTGGCCGAGGCGTTCGTCCCGGCGATCAACGCGGAGATCAGGCGGCTGGCGGCGGCCGGCGCCACGCTCATCCAGGTCGACGAGCCCGCCACCCCCGGCTACGGGTACGACCCGCACACCCCCAAGGACGTCGCGCGCCTGTTCAACGCGTGCGTGGAGGGGGTGTCGGGGGTGAAGTTCGCGATGCACATCTGCTTCGGCTCGTACAAGAAGATCCCGTACGCCAGGCCCACCCACGCGCCGTACTTCCCCGACCTGCTGGAGGCGCGGGTGGATCAGTTCGTGTTCGAGTACGCCACCCGCGGGATGGCCGAGATCGACAAGTGGCGGGAGTGGGCGCCGGATCGGGAGCTGTGCGCCGGCGTCATCGACATCCGGACCCACTATCTGGAGACGGCGGAGGACGTGGCCGAGCGGATCCGCACCTGTCTCAAGTACGTGCCCGCGGAGAAGCTCTCCCTGAGCCCGGACTGCGGCATGCGACGGGTGGTGCGCTTCCTGGGCTTCGGAAAGCTCAAGGCGATGGCCGCCGGCGCCGGGATCGTCCGCAAGGAGCTCAGCGGCCGAGCCTGACCCGCTCACCCTCACCCCAGCCCTCTCCCTCAGGAGGGAGAGGGAGCCCTTTCGGTTCCCTCGCCCCCGGCTGGGGAGAGGGTCAGGGTGAGGGGCGGGCTAGGCCGCAACGTGGCGGGCAAGGCCCGAATTCAGAACCACGGCGCGGAGGTCGGCCGTGGCGTCGATACCCATGAGATGGACGCCGCGCACACCGTGGATGCTCGCCAACCGGTCCACCAGCTCGACAGCGATGCGCAGGCCCTCGGCTCGCTCATCCGTCGCCTGGGCCATCCGCTCGTAGGTGGCGTCAGGCATCACGATCCCCGGCACTTTGGTCTTGAGGAAATCGGCCCGCTTGGCGGAGTCCAGGAAGAAAATCCCCGCGAGGATCGCGACCCGCCGAGGAAGACCGGCGGTGCCCACGAGCTCCATCCAGCGCAGAAACCGGTCCACGTCGAAGACAGCCTGGGTCTGAACGAAGTCGGCGCCCGCCGCGGCTTTCTCCGCGAACGGCATCTTGTCGGGCTGGGCCAGATCGCGCTCCGGGTCCGCGGCGGCGCCCAGAAACAGGGCTGGCAGCTCTGGAATAGAGCGGCCGGAGAGAAAGGTGCCGCGCCGCATCTGGTCGGCCGCGGCGAGGAGCGAGGTGCCGTTCAGATCGAAAACCGGTTTGGCGTCTGGGTGATCGCCCTGGGCGGGGTCGTCGCCGGTCAGGAGCAGCAGGTTGTGGAGCCCGAGCGCCGAGAGTCCGAGCAGCTCGGACTGGAGCGCGATCCGGTTCCTGTCACGACAGGTCATCTGGACGATCGGCTCGATCCCCTCCTCGCGAACGAGCAGGGCGGCCGCCGTGCTGCTCATGCGGACGATCCCCCGGGTGCAATCGGTGAGGTTTACGGCGTCCACCGCTCCGCGAAGGAGGCGCGCCTCAGCCCGCACGCCGTCGCCGCCCGCGTGACGCGGCGGGTTGACCTCCGCCGTGACCACGAAATGGCCGGCCTGGAGGCGACGCGCAAGCCGGCTCGTCGCTTGCTCCGTGCTCATGGGGCCTCGAACAACTCCCGTGCCGTGAAGCGGCGAAGAGTGATGTGCTGATCGAAGGCATATCGCGCGACAGCCTCGATTGCCGCCCGATTCGGCTCCAGGCCAAACGCCAGCCGGGCGTTGCTTGCGGCTCGCTGCTTCGCCGCCTCGAATAACTGGAACAGCTCGCCCGTGACCCATGGATGGGCAGCCGCGATTGCTTCCTTCACGACCACGATGTGGTTGATCGGGTGGACGCCCGTGCGCTGGGACCACTCCGCCTCCGCGCGCTCCGCGTCGGGAATGAGCGGCCGCAGGTCCGGGTGGCCGGCGGTGTCGATACCGACCGCGGCGTCGATCTCCCCCGCGAGGAGCATCTCCACCAGACTCTTGCCGGTGTCGACCCGAATGACGTTTGACGGGTCGCGGTAACCGTCGACGTGCGCGCCTTCGAGCGTGAGCCACCTGAGCGTGTCCAATTTCACACCGAACTGCTCTTGCAGGACCCCCCTGACCCACAGCCCGGTCGTCTGTGTGTAGGCCCTCACACCGATGGTGCGACCGGCCAGATCCTGAGGGCCCCGGATTCCCGATCTGACGCTGCAGGTAATCGCCGCATGCGGGGAATTCCGCATGAGGACGATCGGTAAACCGACGAGACGCCGCCCGGAGGCCTTCGCGAGGATGTAAGTGACGATCGCCATCTCAGACAGATCGAAGGCGAGGTCGTTCACCATCGGCCGAAAGGCTCGGTGGATGGGGGAGATCTCCACGTGCGCGAGCTGGAGACGCCCGGAATGAACCGTGCCATCCTTGAGCGCTCTGGTGTGATCGTAATTGCCGATGGCGGTCCGCAGAACGA
>CAYJUC010000432.1:0-3188 GCA_964372605.1 uncultured bacterium
GCGGCCGCCGTTACAGCCGGGCGGCACTCGCCGCCCCTATGGCCTGCGGAGCCGCTGCTCCAACTCGTCTATGCGAGCTTGAAGGGCCACAGCCTGACGTTTCAACTCGTCCACGCTTTGCTCCAGAATTTCCCGTTTCCCTCGCTCGTCCACCAGCAGGGTCTCAATCCGACGGAGCCCCTGAGTGATCGCGTAATACTCCTGCTCCAGTCGTTCGAGGCGGCGATAAACCTCGTCGAAGTGTCCCAGCACATCCCGGAGCTGCTGCTCGATGGTGTCGAACCGCGCCTCGAAGCGCTGCTCCATCGTCACAAACCGCTGGTCGATGGCCACAAACCGCTGGTCGAGGCCGGTGAACCGCTGGTCGAGGCCGGTGAACTGCTGGTCGATGGCTGTGAATTGTCGGTCGATGGCTGTGAATCGTTGGTCGATCTCGGCGAACTGGCGCCCGAGGAACTCGACGAGCTGCTGGTATTCGTTGTTGGTCATCTGGACTATCCTGCCCTCGCTCGCGGCTCCTCCGTTGTAACCCGGTTCCTCTCGCCATTCAAGTGTCTCTGAACGCGTACACCGGGCCGACGGCAGGATGGGAGGGCGCTCAGCGCGACTGCGGCTGGACGTTCGCTGACCGGAGCAGCTCCAGGATCCGTTCGGGTGTGATCGGGCTCCCGGTCAGGCGAATCCCGAAGGGCTCGAGGGCGTTCTCCACGGCGGCGATCAGGGCGGCGGCAGCGGGGATGGTTCCGCCTTCGCCGGCGCCCTTGAGCCCCAGGGGGTTGAGGGGCGACGGGGTCTCGATGTGCGCCATCGTCACCGGTGGCACGCCGGCGGCCACCGGCAGGAGATAGTCGGCAAAAGTGGTGGTCAGCGGCTGGGCGTTTTCGTCGTAGCGCATCCACTCGTAGAAGGCGTTGCCGACGCCGTGGGCGACGCCGCCCTCCACCTGGCCGTCCACCACCAACGGGTTGATCAGGCGCCCGCTGTCGTGCGCCACCGTGTACCGCAGGATCCGCACCGCTCCGGTTTCGACGTCCACTTCCACCTCGGCCACGTGACTGCCGTTGCAGTAGGTGGATTGACTCGGGAGGAAGTAGCTCGTCGCCTCTAACCCCGGCTCCAGGCCGCCGGGCATGGCGTAGCCCGGCATCCCGCCGACGGCGATGCTCGCCATCTCCGCGAAGGTTAGTCCCCGGGACGGCATCCCCTTGACGGAGACGCGCGCGCCCGCAAGCTCCAGGTCGTCCGGGGCGGCCTCCAGCAGGTGGGAGGCCAGCTTCACGATCTTCTCGCGGACCTGCCGGGCCGCCACGTAGACGGAGGAGCCGGCGTTGACGGCAATCCGGCTGGCGAAGGTGCCGATCCCCATCGGGATGGCCGCCGTGTCCCCGGTCACGACGGTCACGTCGTGGATCTCCACCCCGAGCTGGTCGGCGCAGATCTGGGCCAGCGTGGTCTTGTGCGCCTGACCGTGGGGGGCCGCGCCCGTCAGGAGGAAGATCTTGCCGGAGGGCGTTGCCCGAATCGTCGCCCCTTCGAAGGGGCCCAGACCGGTCCCCTCCACGTAGTTGGCGAGCCCGATCCCGAGATACCGCCCGCGCCGCCTCGCCTCCGCCTGGCGCGCCGCGAAGCCCTCGTACCCCGACAGCTCGATCGCTTTCGCCTGACAGGCGGGATAGTCGCCGCTGTCATAGGTCACGGGACTTCCATCTCTGTAGATGAGGCCGACCGGGTACGGCATCTGCTCAGGCTGGATCAGGTTCCGCCGGCGCACCTCGCCCGGATCGAGGTGAAGCTCACGGGCCACTCGATCCATGAGCCGCTCCATCGCGAAGACCGCCTGCGGCCGGCCGGCGCCCCGAACCGGCGTCGTGGGGGTCTTGTTGGTCAACGCCACCGTGACCTCCACCCGGTAGCCGGGGATCACGTACGGCCCGGGCACGGTGGTCGCGGCGATGTAGGGCATGACGATCCCCCACGGCAGGTATGCCCCGGTGTCGTGGATCATCGCGCCGCGCAGTCCGAGGATCTTTCCCTGGCGATCCACGGCGATCTCCATCTCCCAGTATTGGTCCCGCTCCTGGGTGGCGCAGAGGAAGTGCTCCCGGCGGTCCTCGGTCCACTTGACCGGTTGCCCGAGCAGCATGGCGCAGACGGGGATCGTCGCTTCCTCGGCGTAGAACATCCCTTTGGGACCGAAGCCGCCGCCCACGTCGGGAGCGATGACCCGGAGCTGGTTCTCGTCCCGCCCCAAGACGTCCACGAGCGTGCGCTTGATGTAGTGGGGAGACTGTGTGGCCGACCAGACCGTCAGCAGGTCCTGCGCCCGGTCGTGGGCCGCCAGCACCGCGCGCCCCTCGATGGCGTGACCGCCCCCGCGGTGCTGCCAGAGCGATTCCCGGAAAACGTGAGGAGCCCGGTTGAAGGCCGCGTCCACGTCGCCGTAACCGGCGGTGAAGCGCGCCGCCACGTTGTCGGCGGATTCGCGATGGGCGAGGGGCGCGCCGGGCTCGAGGCTCGCGCGGCAGTCGGCGGCCGCCGGCAAAGGCTCGTACTCCACCTCCACCAGGTCCGCGCCGTCCTCGGCGGCATAGCGGCTGTCGGCGACGACCACGGCCGCGGCTTCGCCCGCGTAGCAGACCTCGTCCCTGGCCAGGGCGTACGGCATCCACGGTTGCCGGATGGCCGGGTTGGGGAGGATCAGCGGGAACCGGCGCGCCAGCCAGGCCTGCAGGTCGGTAAGCGTGTAGACGGCGCGTACGCCCGGGGCCCTCCGCGCCTTCGCGGTGTTGATGGAGCGGATGCGGGCGTGAGCGTAAGGGCTCCGCACGAAGGCCGCGGAGAGCGCGCCGGAGAGACGGATGTCGTCCACGAACTGGCCCAGGCCCTGGAGGAGCGCCGGATCCTCCACGCGCTTGACCCTGGCGCCGAAGAACTTCATTGCGCGCTAAGTATACCCGAAAGAGGAAGGGAGCGGTGGGTACGTCGCTGAAGCTCCCTATAAAACCCTCGCCGAACGAGGCGATCTCCGTGGCGCCGTCGCAGGTGCTGTCGGTAGTGACCCCGGGCTCGGCCTGCCGCGTGTGCCATTTTTTGGCGTCATTTGCCATTTTGGGCGTAAATTTCTGGCAGATTTCGAAATCCTCCTCCACGGGATGTGCCGAGAACATGCCGACAACTGCTCAACTTAG
>CAYJUC010000433.1:0-3178 GCA_964372605.1 uncultured bacterium
GGAACGGCGCGCCGTTGTACTGGACGAGCAGCCGGAGAGTGCGACCCACGGCCGGTGAACGCCTGCTACTTGATCAGGAGCTCGGCGATCTGAACTCCGTTGGTGGCCGCGCCCTTCCTGAGCTGGTCTCCCACTACCCAGAGGTTGAGGCCGTTCTCCATGGTCAGGTCCTCGCGGATCCGGCCGACAAAGCAGTCGTCCCGTCCCTCCACGCTGATCGGCATGGGGTAGCGGTTCCGGGCAGGGTCGTCCCAGAGCGTGAGACCGGGAAAGTTGGAGAAGAGCTCGCGGGCCCGAGCGACTGTCACCTTTCTCTCGGTCTCCACGTTGAGCGCGACCGAGTGGGCGGTGAACACCGGCACCCGAACGGCGGTCGGAGAGATGGCGATGGTCTGATCTTCCAGGATCTTCCGCGCCTCGTTGACCAGCTTCAGCTCTTCCCCGGTGTAGCCGTTCTCGGCGAAGCTGTCGATGTGGGGCAGCACGTTGAACGCGATCTGGTGGGGGAAGAACCGGGCCTCCATCGGCTCGCCCCGAGCCCAGGCCAGGGTCTGGCGTCGGAGCTCTTCGACGCCGTTCACGCCCGCCCCCGAGACAGCCTGATAGCTCATCGCCACCACCCGGCGGATCCGGGCGGCATCGTGAAGCGGCTTCAGCGGCATGACGGTCACCACGGTGGTGCAGTTGGGAACCGCGATGATTCCCTTGTGGGACCTGATCGCGTGTGGGTTAATCTCGGGGACCACCAGCGGGACGTCCGGGTCCATCCTGAAGGCGCTGGATTTGTCCACCACGATGGCTCCCGCTTTCACCGCCGGCGGGGCGAACTCTTTCGACTGGGCGGAGCCGGCCGAGAAGAAGGCAATCTCAACCCCCGCGAACACCTCGGCGGTGAGCTTTTCCACGCGAAGCGACTCGCCCGCGAACCTGACGGTCTTGCCGACCGAGCGCTCCGACGCGAACACGCGAAGCTCCCGGACGGGGAACTTCCGCTCCTCGAGCACCTTGAGGGTCGTCTGTCCGACAGCCCCCGTGACGCCCACGACCGCCACGACATATCCCGAAGCCATTACGTTTTCCTAACTGTAGAGCGTGCTGAGCTCCCGCACGATGAGATCCCCCATCTGCGCGGTCCCGACACGCGTGGTCCCGTCCTGATAGATGTCGGCGGTCCGGTAACCCTTTTCCAGCACGCGCAGCACCGCCGTCTCCACCCGTTCGGCGTCTCCTCCCATGCCCAGGGAGTGCCGCAGCAGCATGGCCGCCGAGAGGATGGCAGCGATGGGATTGGCGATCCCCTGCCCGGCAATGTCGGGCGCAGTGCCGTGGACCGGCTCGTAGAGGGCCGCTCGCTCTCCCAGGCTGGCCGAGGGGAGCATCCCCATGGACCCGGCCAGGATGGCTGCTTCGTCGGAGAGGATATCTCCGAAGGTATTCTCCGTCACGATGGTGTCGAACTGGGTGGGGCGGGCGACGAGAGCCATGGCGCAGTTGTCCACCAGCACGTGCTCCAGGGTCACGTCCGGAAACTCCCTGGCCACCTCGGTCACCACCTGGCGCCAGAGCTGGGAAACCACCAGGACATTGGCTTTGTCCACCGAGGCGAGCTTCTTCCTCCGTTTCCGCGCCACGTCAAACCCGACCCTGGCCACCCGCTCGATCTCCCGGGAGGTGTACGCCATGGTGTTGACGGCCAGGTACCCCCCGTCGGCCATCCGCTCCATCCCCCTCGGCTCGCCGTAGTAGAGCCCGCCTGTCAGCTCCCTGACCACCATGATGTCCACGCCCTCGACGACCGAGCGCTTGAGCGGGGACGCGTCCACCAGCATGGGGAAGCATTTGGCCGGGCGCAGGTTGGCGTAGAGATCCAGTTCTTTCCGAACTCCGAGCAACCCTCGCTCGGCGCGCTTCTCCTGGGGGGCGTTGTCCCACTTCGGCCCTCCGACCGCGCCGAAGAGGATGGCGTGGCTCTTGCGGCAGAGCCGGAGCGTGGAGTCGGGAAGCGGGTCTCCGGTGGCGTCGATAGCCGCTCCGCCGATCAGGCCGGACTCGAACTCGAAGCTCACCCCGGCGCCCCTGGCCACGGCCCCCAGCACTTTGACGGCCTCGGGGATGACCTCCTGTCCGATTCCATCCCCCGGCAGGACCGCGATCTTGTACGTAGCCATCGATCGCGGCCCCCCCTCACCTTGATCCTCTCCCCCCCGGGGGGAGAGGGGAGGGTGAGGGGGCCGAGGGTGAGGGGGTCGAGGGTGAGGGGGTGAGCCCTTTCTTCTTGGCCACGTACTTCATCAGCCCGCCGGCGGCCATGATCTCGCGCGCGAATTCCGGGAGCGGGTGCGCCTGGTAGGTCTCGCCTTTGGTCAGGTTCTTGATCTCTCCCGTGGCGGGATTCAGCTCCAGGTCGTCCCCCTGCTCGATCCGCGGGGCCGCGTCGGTCTCGAAGAGCGGAAGACCCAGGTTGATCGAATTGCGGAAGAAGATCCGGGCAAACGACATGGCGATCACCGCGGAAACCCCGACCGCCTTGATCGCGATCGGGGCGTGCTCCCGCGACGATCCGCAGCCGAAGTTCTTGAGCCCCACCAGGACGTCCCCGATCCGGACCTTCTTCGGAAACTCCGGGTACGTGTCCTCCAGGCAGTGCTTCCCCAGCTCTTCGGGGTCCGACGTCACCAGGTACCTGGCCGGGATGATCTGGTCCGTGTCGACGTTGTCGCCGAATTTCCACGCCTTGCCATACAGGTTCATCACTCGCTCCTGAACGCGGCTTCCCGCTCCTGCTTCAAGCGTTCGAACCGGTGATGGGACTCGATGCGCTGCTCCAGAACCTGCCGCGCTTCCTCTGTCTTGCCGGATCGAAGCAGCTCCATGATCTGCCTATGGATGGACGGCTCCACGACCCGCCCGCTCAGGAGGGGATCGTAGATACGGCCGAGCTCGATGAGGAGCCGGTTGACCCTGGAGAGGTCGTCCCAGTGAGACCGGATCTCCTCGAACAGTTTCTCAACGATGTCCTGATATCTCTCCTGACGGCGTTTCATCGCGTGCGCTGGTCAACGACCGCCAGCCACCTCCTCGGGGTGCGCCAGCTTGCCTACGATGGCGGTGGCCGCCGCCACGGCGGGCGAGGCGAGGTACACCTTGGCCTTGGGGTGCCCCATGCGCCCCGGGAAGT
>CAYJUC010000434.1:0-3170 GCA_964372605.1 uncultured bacterium
CATCCAGCTCGGGCCCCGGCGATGTGGGCGCCCGCGACACCTGTGCGCTCATCAGCAGGGGTGCTTCTCTCCGTTGGGTGTGTCCGGTCACCTCGCTGACCTTGAGCTCCTCGAAGCCCCGACCGTAGGGCATGGCGGTCTAAATTCAAAACTAGAGTTTGCCCGCGCGAGGTGGCGGTGGATCCCCTCGTGGCCGATCATGAGGTGAGGCCTTTCACCTCAATGGGTACCTCCACAGGGGTCAGGGACTTCTTCTTGAAATTGAGAATCGCGAAGCCGAGGACCCTCCCGGTTTCGTCTACGCGTTCGAAGATGTCTTCGTCCACTTCGCGGAAATAGCCCTCGGCCTCAGCAAAGGTGACTTCCAGGTAGTCGCCCGCCTCGTCGAACCAAACCTTTATCTTGCCCATATCGTGGTGCCCCGTTTCTTCCTGTCGGTAAAGAACGCCGTGACGCTGAAAGCGTCAGCTGCAAGCACTTTCACGACGACCAGCATATATTTCCGACTCACGCGAGTCCGCTCGTAAAGCCTATGGTACAGCAAAATGGACGGGTCATGAGAGCTTTCCATGACCTCATCAGGATTGGTCAAAGTTTCTTCGATCCTTGCCTTCTGGTTCGCCATTTCAGGCCGCAGTAAAATATGTTCAAGTCGCTCGTCAGGCAGTCTAACTGCTCGACCCGCATAATCCCTGAAAACCTCGCTCACGCGGGGTGGAGCTTCAGGAGCCGGCGGGCGATGATCTGGCGCTGGATCTCGTTGGTCCCCTCGCCGATGAGCTGAAGCGGGGCGTCCCGGTAGTAGCGCTCCACCGGGAACTCGGTGGTGTAGCCGTAGCCGCCGTGGATTCGCATCGACTCCAGAGAGACCTCGCAGGCGATCTCGGAAGCGTAGAGCTTCGCCATGCCGACCTCCAGGTCCGCGCGCTCCGCACCGTCTTTCCGCGCGGCGGCCCACTCGGTCAAGAGCCGGGCTGCGGTAACCTGGGTGGCCATGTCGGCCAACTTGAGCTGGATGGCCTGGTGCTGGCAGATCGGCTTGCCAAAGGCGCTCCGCTGCTGCGAGTAGGAGAGCGCCGCCTCGAACGACACCTGCGCCAGCCCGACCGCGGCCGCGGCGACAATGACCCTGCCGCTCTCCAGCGCGGCCATGACCTGACCGAACCCCCGGCCTTCCGTCCCGCCCACCAGGTTGGCGGCGGGCACGCGACAGTTCTCGAACACGAGCTCGCAGGTGTCGACACCGCGGTGGCCGAGCTTGTCCAGGTCGCGCCCCACCCTGAAGCCCGGGCCGCCCTTTTCCACGATGAAGCAGGAAATCCCGCGGTAGGCCGGCTTCGCGTTCGGATCGGTCCTGGCCAGGAGCGCGAAGGTGCTGCCGTGACGACCGTTGGTGATGAACATCTTGGCGCCATTCACGACGTAGTGATCGCCGTCTCGCCGCGCCCCCGTGCGGATGGCCTGGACATCGGAGCCGGCGTCGGGCTCTGTGAGGCCGAGCCCGCCGCGCTTGTCCCCGCTCGCCAGAGCCGGGAGGAATCGCCGCTTCTGCTCGTCGGTGCCGAAGGAAGTCAGGATGTGGGCGGAGACGAGGTGCGTGTTCAGGATCCCCGAGATCGCCATCCACCCGCGACAGATCTCCTCCACGATCATGGCGCAGGTCACGTGGTCGAGGCCGAGCCCGCCGTACTCCTGCGGGATGGTGATACCGAAGAGCCCCAGCTCCTTGAGCTTCTCCACAATCTCGAACGGGTACTGGTCCTGCGCTTCGTATCGGGACGCGACCGGGATCACGTCGCGCTCGACAAAATCCCGGATCAGCTGAACGATCTGACGGCGTTCTTCGGGTTCTCCGTCCAGCGGCTTCAGGGCCCCCCGCCGCTCGCCGTAGCGTTCGAGGAGCTGGCGGGCGATGACCAGGCGCTGGATCTCGTTGGTTCCCTCGCCGATGATCATGAGCGGGGTGTCCCGGTAGTAGCGCTCCACCGGAAACTCCTTGATGTATCCGTAGCCGCCGTGAATTCGCATGGATTCCAGGGCGATCTCCTGCGCCGCCTCGGAGGCGAACAGCTTCGCCATCCCCGCCTCCAGGTCAGAGCGCTGACCCGTATCCTTCTTCTCCGCCGCCCAGTAGGTGAGGAGGCGGGAGGCGGTCAGCTTGGTCGCCATGTCCGCGAGCTTCGCCTGGATGATCTGGTGACTTGCGATGGGCTGGCCGAAGCTCTGACGGATCTGGGCGTAGCGGATGGCATCCTCGAACGCGGCCTGGGCGACCCCGACGCAGCGTGCCGCGATGTTGATCCTGCCGGTCTCGAGCCCGGCCATGACGTGCTTGAACCCCTGGCCCTCTACGCCCCCCACCAGGTTGGCCGCCGGGACCGGGGACTCCTCGAAGACCAGCTCGGCCGTGTCCACGCCTTTGTAGCCGAGCTTCCCGATGGACTTGCCCACCGTGAACCCCGGCGCGCCTTTCTCAACGATGAAGCAGGACATCCCCCGGTGGGGCGGCTCGGCGGTCGGATCGGTACGAGCCAGAAGCGCGAAGGCGTTTCCCTCGCGCCCGTTGGTGACGAACATCTTGGTGCCGGTGATCAGATAGTCGTCGCCGCGGCGCTTGGCCACGGTGCGGATGGCCTGGACATCGGAGCCGGCGTGGGGCTCGGTGAGGCCGAGCCCGCCGCGCTTCTCCCCGATCGCCATGGCGGGGAGAAACCGCTGCTTCTGCTCGCCGGTTCCGAAGCTCTCCACGATCAGCGCCATCATCACGTGGCTGTTGATCACGCCGGCCAGCGACATCCACCCGCGGCAGAGCTCCTCGATGACCATGGCGTAGGTGGTGTAATCGAGGCCGAGCCCGCCGTACTCCTGGGGGATCAGCGAGCCGAAGAGCCCGAGCTCCTTCATCCGCGCCACCAGCGCGTAGGGATAACGGTCGTCGCGCTCCAGGGCGGAGGCGACGGGCTTGACCTCCTTCTCCACGAACTGCCGGACGACGGCGACGATCTGACGCTGCTCTTCGGTGGGGGTTCTGGCCATCAGGATTTTCGCTCTGGGCGAAGGATTTCGAGGCCAGCGTAGCAGAGTCGGGCGGCGCTTGACAAGGGGAGCGTGCTAGAATTGCTAGAATGGTTTTCGAGAGCGTCACCGCGGAGAGTGATGATGGCGCACCG
>CAYJUC010000435.1:0-3152 GCA_964372605.1 uncultured bacterium
GAGGTTGCGCCGGCAAAGCCGGCGCTCGAAACGCAGAGTCTGGCGCCGTAGTCGCACACAGTTTCTCAGCATCCTGTTAGAGATTGCCCCCTGGCGATCAGTCCACCGGCCCGATCCCACGGCCCCGGAAGATCTGGCGGAGCGGAAGGACGTGGCGGCCACCGTACAGGTTCCGGTCGGCGTCCAGGATCGCCCTGGCGCCCCGGGCAAAGGTGGTGAAGCCGTCGAGCTGGAAGTGGCTCTCGATGATGATCCGGTCGGCGATCTCCGGGCCGACAGCTTCCCGGACCTCCCAGAGAGTCGCCGACCAGATCGTCCCGTTCTCGTGTTCGTCGGCGTCAGGAGAGTGGTCAAAACTTTCGTAGGTAAGCGGCTCGTCCACCCGTCTCAAGCACGGCGGATCGTACTCGTCGTTGTCGATGGCGTCCCACATGGCGACCGAGGTCCGGAACCGGGGTGGCTTCTTCGCGGCGAAGAAGCTGGCGGCGAAGTAGTCGCCCAATCCCTCTCCCATGGCGGCCGCTTCGGGGGACTGCCCGAAGTCCGGGCAGATGGCATCCTGGAGCGCGTGGCCAAATTCGTGGAGGATGGTCTCACCGTCCTCGGCATCATCCACGCCCCCGGTGCCGAACGTCAGGCTCCTCAGGCCCGGGCTGTACCAGGAGTTGTCTTCGTGAGTGCCGTGGGCGTTGGCGGGCAGGGGATCCCGGAAGATGGCGCGCCGCCCCCGGTAGCCCAGGGACTCGAGATGACGCATGGCCCGATCCACGTGAAAGTAAATCATGGCCTCGTCGAACCCGGACGCCGTGCTCCTGAAGAGGAACCGATGATCCAGCCGTCGGACGCGCTTGGAAGTGAGACGGGTCGAGACACGCCGACCATCCAGCAACCCGTTTCCCGCCAAATCCCGCAGAGAGACCTCGGT
The DNA here is from genome assembly GCA_964372605.1 of uncultured bacterium. Lineage (GTDB taxonomy): Bacteria > Methylomirabilota > Methylomirabilia > Rokubacteriales > CSP1-6 > CAYJUC01. Next base: position 926 of record CAYJUC010000435.1, read on the forward strand.
ATAGGCGCGGGCCGGGGGCCTGACCGGCCTGCCGTTCCTCAGGAGGGGACGCCAGTCCCCCAGCGCAATCACCGGGTTGGGATCGAATACCAAGGCCCGCCCGCTCACCTGAGCCAGGTTGTCGTACTTGCTCAGGATCTTTCCAGTAGCGCCGTCGACGTAGACGATCCACTCCTCCCGGGGCGCTTCCCGATGGACCCGAACCCGTAAGGCGAGGCGGAGATGATCCGTGACCGGGAACCACACCCGCTCGACCCTGAGGACCCTGGCGTTCCGGACCGACGCAGAGACGCTGCGGAGGGCTCGCCGCCGGGCGCTGGCCAGCGTGACTCGAAACCTCGTCCGAGGCGGTAGGAGGCTCCGCGGCATGGCGCGGTTCTTGGCCAGATACACGCGCCGGTCTCGACCGACGTGGACGGTGACGTAGGCTCGGTGAACCGGGAGCGCCCCGTGCCTCTGCTCGAAGATCACATGTCGGGCCCCCAGGCTCTCGATCACCTTCCTGAGACGAAACCCGGAAATGATGCCCGCGATCCCAAGCAGCGCGGCGTTGGCCTTGAGGAACTCCCGCGCGACGGCTGCCGGCGTTCCCCTGCCGGGGCGCGAGCGGAATCCCCAGATCTCCTTCGGCGTCCCATAGTGCCTTCCGGGGACGACCTTATAAGCCCTCGCGCCCAGCGGCTTCATCATGTTCTCCGAACACGTCTCCGTGTTAGGCGTGGGTCAGGCGGTCCAGCTCATCCCGCACGGCCTGGACGCGGGGCCAGGTGAGGAAGGTCTGTCTCAGGGCCGGGTCCGGGATCCGCGCCGCCACAGCATCGATGGTCTCGGCGGCGAGTCGGGCGGAAACTAATGCTTCCTCCATCCTGTTCTGGCCCGCCTGCGCGCGAGCCAGGAGATGGGACGCCTGCCAGGTCAGGGGCGGGTAACTCATCTCCCGGGCAATCCGGAGCGCTTCAGTGAGGTCTGCCGACGCGTGGCTCCACTGTCGTGCCTGGAGGACGATCTCCCCCCTCAACGCGTGGCACTTGGCGACGTACTTCATTGAGCCCGTGGAGCGCGCTTGAGCCAGTCCCCGCTCCGCTTGGCTCAGCGCCTGCTCGGGCTTCCCCGCGGCCAGCAGCGCCTCCCCCAGGTACATGACCAGGTGGTTCGACCACCTCCACCGGTGGGCGCCGAAGGCCTGCTTTTCCACCCGGACCAGCGTCTCCTCCAGCAGCGAGAGCGCTCGCTGGGACTCCCCCAGCTTCAGATGGTCGAGTCCCAGGTTGATGAGCGCGCTGATCTCGACGTTGGCATTCTTGATCCGCTGGCCCAGTTCGGCGCTCTCCCGATCGTATTCAATCGCGCGGTGGAAGTCGCCGAGCTCCTGGTGGAACCAGCCGAGAGTGTTCGTCAGCCGACCCAGGATGAAACTGTTGTTGCGCTCCCTCGCCTTGCTGAGACCGTCGTTAATGACCGCGAGCGCCTCGGCGTACTCGCCCAGCCCGATGTGACTCAGACAGCGGAAGGCCAGCGCGAGCAGCTCGTGGAAGCCGTCGTGGATCTCGCGCGCAGCCGCTTCCGCCTGTCGGAGCAGCGGGACGGCCGCGCCGAACTCGCCGCGCCAGTTGGCGTGCCCCCCGAGCCAGACCTGGTTCGGCACGATGATGTTCTTGAATCCACCGGCTTCGCTGATCCGGAGCGACTCTTCCATCTTGCGGTCGGCCTCGAGGAGTTTCCCATCCAGCTGATCCACGAGGCCGAGCCCCCACAGGCTCCGCGCCAGCACGCGCTGGTCGCCGATCTCTTGCGCGATGGAGAGCGCTTCCTCGGCGCATCGCTGGACCTCTGGAATGTGCTCCATAGAGAAGGTTCCCCAGTGGACGAGCGCCAGGTCCACGAGCGCCTCTCCCTCGCCGCGCCGATCCCCGGCCGCCCTGGCAACCTCCCGCATCTTCTCCGACTCGGCGATGGCCTCCGGGTAGCGGGAGAGGAGGAGCCAGACTTGGCTCCGCCGCTGGTGGATCTCCATGACCCGCTTCGCCGGAACGGGCGGCGTCACCCGCGGCGCCGCCTCAAGGACCCGCGCGTAGAAGTCCAGGGCCGCCTGGTTGGCGTAGGCGTCCTTGGCCTTGTCTCCGGAGCGAACAAGGTAGTCGAATGCCTTCTCCCACTCTACGCCGTTGACGAAATGGTGGGCCAGCTCCTCATAGTGGTCGGCGAGGCGGTCCGGGTAGAGCTCCTC
>CAYJUC010000436.1:0-3150 GCA_964372605.1 uncultured bacterium
GGGGCCGGCGTCGGCTCAGAAGGGTCCGATCAAGATCGGCTTTCTCGCCCCGATGTCGGGGGGCGCCGCGCAGGTCGGCAAGGACATGGTCAACGGGCTCAACATGTACCTCGAGGAAAACGGCAACCAGATTGCCGGCCGGAAGGTGGAGGTCATCGTCGAGGACACCCAGGGGCAGCCGGCGGTGGCGCTGACCAAGCTCCGGAAGCTGGTGGAGAGCGACAAGGTCCACGTTTTGGCTGGAGGGCTTTTCGCCCACATCGGCTACGCCATGGCGCCGCTCGTGGACGAGTACAAGATCCCGATGCTCTACCCGGTGATGGCGGCCGACGACCTCACTCAGCGAAAGCCGACCAAGTGGGTGGTGCGGACCGGGTGGACGAGCAGCCAACCCTCCCACCCCTTCGGGGAGTACGCCGCGAAGACCCTCGGTTTCAAGAAAGTCGTGGCGGTCGGCCAGGACTACGCCTTCGGCTGGGAGGTCATCGGCGGATTCCAGAAGACCTTCGAGGAGGCTGGTGGCCAGATCATCCAGAAGCTCTGGGTGCCCCTCGGGACCGCCGACCTGGCCCCCTTCCTTTCCCAGATCAAACGGGACGCCGACGCCGTCTTTTCCATTATGGTCACCGCCTCGGCGCTCCGGTTCCCCAAGCAGTACCAGGATGCCGGGTTGAAGGCCCGTCTCCCGCTCATTGGAGGCGGGGTGAGCGCGGACGAGTTCGTCCTCCCCTCCCTCGGCGACGAGGCCATCGGCATGATTACGCCGCTCATCTACAGCGCCGCGCTCGACACGCCGGTGAACAAGCGCTTCGTCAAGGAGTACCGGACGAAGTTCGGGAAGGTCCCCTCCTACTACTCGGAAACCTGCTACACCAGCGGGCGCTGGATCAACGAAGCGGTCAAAGCCATCGGGGGGAACGTCGAGGATCGGGAGAAGTTCCTCGCCGCGCTCCGGAAGGTGGAAATCTCCGACGCCCCGAGGGGACCCATCAAGCTCGACTCCCACGGCAACCCGATCCAGAACATCTACGTTCGGAAAGTCGAGAAGAAGGACGGCGAGCTCTGGAACACGGTGATCCACACTTTCCCGGCGGTCTCGCAGTTCTGGAAGTACAAGCCCGAAGAGTTCTTGAAGCAGTCGGTCTACGACCGGAACTTCCCCCCTTGCAAGTTCTGTTAGCCCCAGTCCGGAAGAATCTGACCGGGAATTGCCCGATTCCCCCTCTCCCCCGCTGGGGGAGAGGGCAGGGTGAGGGGACCGGCTATCCGCCCCACCCTCACCTTTATCTTCTCCCTCCCCCGGGAGGGAGAGGGGGCCGATGGAAAGCGTCGTCTAGACGCTCATGAGTAAAATGTCAGAACTTGCGCTAAGCCTCTCGGACGTGTCGAAGGCGTTCGGGGGGCTCCGCGCCCTGGACGGCGTGAGCCTTCAGGTCAAGCCGGGTGAGCGCCGCGCCATCATCGGCCCCAACGGCGCGGGGAAGACAACCCTGTTCAGCCTGATCAGCGGGGAACAGCCGCCCACCGGCGGGCGGATCATGCTCTTCGGCCGGGACGTCACGCGCCTGGCCCCTCACCGCCGCGCCGCCCTCGGGCTCGCCCGGACCTATCAGATCACCAACCTCTTTCCCCACCTCACGGCCCTGCAAAACTGCCTTCTGGCCGTCCAGGCCCTGTCACCCGTCAAGTTCCACCTCCACCGCGCCCTCGCCCGCTACCCCGCCCTCTTCGAGCGCGCGCGCTCGGTCCTCGACGCCGTCGGGTTGGGAGACAAGGCCGAGGAGACGGTCCAGAACCTCTCCCACGGCGAGCAGCGCCAGCTTGAGGTCGCGCTGGCCCTGGCCGGAACCCCGCAACTTCTCCTCCTGGATGAGCCCACGGCCGGCCTCTCGCCGGCAGAGTCCCACATGATGACAGCGCTCCTGAAAAAGCTCGATCCGGCCATCACCCTTCTGGTCATCGAGCACGACATGGATGTGGCCTTCGAGCTGACGAACCGGGTTACCGTCCTGCACTACGGAAAGGTGGTCGCCGACGGCCTGGCGGAAGAGGTCAAGGCCAACCCGCTCGTGCAAGAGATCTACCTGGGCACCGGTAGATCCGTCCTGCCTGAGGAGGTGGAGCGGTGAAAGCAATGGTCCTCAGAGAACTGGGAGGCCCGGTCCGGCTGGAAGAACTGCCGGTTCCCAAGATCGGGCCCAACGACGTCCTCATCCGGGTGCGGGCGACGGGCGTCGGCCTCACGGTCGTCATCATGATCGCAAACCCGGGCCTGGTGACAGCGTATCCCCGTATCCCGGGCCACGAGGTTGCCGGCGAACTGGTCGAGGTGGGTTCAGAGGTGACGACGGTCCGGGAAGGAGACCGAGTGACCTGCCACTTCTACCTCACCTGCAAAGTCTGCCCTTACTGCCGGAGCGGCCGTGAGACCCTGTGCGTGAACTTCCGGGGCTATGTCGGGATGGCATGCGACGGGGGGTATGCCGAGTACATGGCAATCCCCGCCGTCAACCTCGTTCCCATCCCGCCCGGAGTCTCCGACCTCGAAGCGGCCATCGCAGCCGACGCCATCTGTACGCCCCTCCACGCCTGCCGCGAGGAGGCCCGGATCGGTCCGGGTGACCAAGTCCTGATCGTGGGGGCCGGAGGCGGTGTTGGGATCCACGCGGTGCAGATGGCGAAGCTCTGCGGCGGATACGTCCTGGCGGCTGACATCAGCGACGCCAAGCTGGAGATGGCCGGCGCGGTGGGGGCGGATGAGCTGATTGACGTTCGACGCGAGGAGCTGTCGAAGCAGCTGCTCGCCAGGACCGGGGGACGAGGGGTGGACGCCGCGATTGATTTCGTGGCGTCGAGCGAAACGCTGGAGGCGTGCGTGCGTTCGCTGGCCCGGGCCGGCCGGCTGGTCATCATCGGCAACCGGCCGAAAGCGGTCTTCGGCACCGATCCGGCGTTCCGCGTGGACCCCGGCTGGATGCTCAACCGGATGCTGGAGATCCACGGGTCGCGCTACGTCTCCCTGGCTGAACTGGCCCAGACCCTGGAGCTCCTCCGCCAGAAGCGGATCAGGGCCATCGTCACCCGGACATTCCCGCTGGAGGGGGCCGAAGAGGCGCACCAGCTTCTCCGCCAGAACGCGCTCGTCGGCCG
>CAYJUC010000437.1:0-3107 GCA_964372605.1 uncultured bacterium
CCGCCACCGGCGGGACCGCCGACGGCTCGACGACGAGTGCAGCCAAGCCGACTGAATCCCGGGAGGCAGTGGGTTCCCGCGGCATGATGAGCGGGAGCCAGGTCTCGCCAGGAGCGCTGGACGAGGCACGGATCCCGGCCCATGTCAGAACCGTCCGGCTCTCGTCCGGCCAGCAGCTCACGGCGGTAGACTTTGCGGGAGACGGCCTGTTCGGCTTCGCCGTGGAGGAAGCTCACCCCAAGCACCCGGACAATCGCCAGCCGGTCGGAGCCCGGATCCCGAACGAAGCTCGGGTTCAAGCGGACGCGGGCCAGGTGCTCCTCCCTGCCAAGGCTGTGGGCGACATGCTGGCCAAGGTCGTCAACAACGGCGGGATCACCGAAGCCCGGTTACTGGTCAACCGTGGGGGCGTGATACGCCTGGTCGGCGGCTCCGAGGTCCTCCCCCAGTCTACCGCTCCGCCTCGTTCGTATTAACCCCTCACCCTTTGATAGTCCCCTCACCCTTCCCTCTCCCCCTTCGCGGGGAGAGGGGTGCGTGAGGCAGTCGCCGCCGCGTCGCCGGGGCCGACTTCTCCGTCCAGAAAGATTGACATCGTGAGACTCGGTCCCTATGATGGGAAAAACTTCAGAGGGACGGAGTGACTGATCACCCACTGAAGCGGCTCCTCGACGAGCTGCTGACCGGCCTGGATACGGGCGCCTGCATCACCGCCACTCGTTTTTTTCCTGATCGCCCCGCCCGGTGGACGCCGTTTCCCCCTGAGCTGGATTCGCGCATCACCGACGCGCTCCGCCGCCGCGGCATCGGGGAGCTTTACTCTCACCAGGCGCGGGCGTGGGAGGTTGTCCGACGCGGTCGCCACCTGGTGGTGGTGACGCCGACGGCGTCGGGGAAGACCCTCTGCTACAACTTGCCCGTACTCCAGGCGCTCCTCGAGAAACCCGACGCGCGCGTCCTCTACCTCTATCCGACCAAGGCGCTGGCCCAGGATCAACTGGCCGGGCTCCAGGAGCTGGCCCGGGAGCTTCCGGACCTCAGGATGTTCACCTACGATGGAGACACGCCTCAGGACGCCCGCCGCGCCATCCGGGGGCGGGCCAACCTCGTCCTGACCAACCCGGACATGCTCCATTCGGGGATCCTGCCCCACCACACCAAGTGGGTGAACCTCTTTCAGAACCTCTCCTACGTGGTCATTGACGAGCTTCACGCCTACCGCGGCGTCTTCGGGAGCCACTTGGCCAATCTGATCCGCCGCCTCAAGCGGATATGCCGGCACTACGGATCCTCTCCCCGGTTCCTCATGGCTTCGGCCACCATCGCCAACCCCGACGAGCTGGCGCGACGGCTGATCGGTGACGACGTGGAGCTGATCGCGGAGAGCGGGGCGCCGGCGGGGGAGAAGTTGTTCGTCTGCTATAACCCGCCGGTGGTGAATCCCGAACTCGGCATCCGCGCCCCCGCGCTCACCGAGGCCTCCCGGCTGGCGGTCCGCTTCCTCAAAGCCGAGATCGCCACCATCGTCTTCGCCCGGAGCCGGCTGGCCACCGAGGTGCTCCTCGCCTCGATCAAGGCCCAGGTGGAGACCAAACCTGGCCAGTCGGGGATCGTCAGGGGCTACCGGGGCGGGTACCTTCCCGGCCGCCGCCGGGAGATCGAGCAGGGCCTCCGCGATGGGCATGTTCAGGGCGTGGTCTCCACCAGCGCGCTCGAGCTGGGGGTGAACATCGGCCACCTGGACGCAGCGATCCTGGCGGGCTACCCGGGGTCCATCGCCTCGCTCTGGCAGCAGGCCGGCCGCGCCGGGCGCCGGAGCGATGCGTCGGCCGCAATCTTCGTCGCCACCAGCTCGCCCCTCGATCAGTTCATGGTGACTCACCCCGACTACCTCTTCGGCACTCCGCCTGAGCACGCCCGCATCAACCCCGACAACCCCTTCATCCTGGCGAGCCACTTGAAGTGCGCCGCGTTCGAGCTGCCGTTCGACGACTGTGAGCGCTTCGGCGATCAGGACGTAGAGTCGTACCTCCGGCTGCTCGAAGAAGAGGGGCTCCTCCATCACGTGGGAGGCCGGTGGCACTGGACCGCGGAGACCTACCCAGCCGACCACGTGAACCTGCGCACCGTGACGTCGGACAACTTCCTCGTGATCGATACCACCTGGCAGGATGCAAGGCAGAAGAAGCGCCGCCAGGTCATCGCCGAGGTGGACTGGAAGAGTGCGTTTTCCATGATCTACCCCAAGGCCATCTACATGGTGGAGGGGGAGATCTACGAGGTGCAGGCGCTTCACTTCAGAGAGGACGAAGAGAAGGTCGCCTACGTCAAGCGCGTCCAGGTGGACTACTTCACCGATGCCATCGAGGCCAAGGGGGTCTGGGTGCTGGAGACCCTGGCCAAGCGGGAATCACCTTTCCTCCAGGTGGAGCGGGGCGAGGTCCTGGTGGCGGGGAAAGTGGTCGGGTTCAAGAAGATCAAGTTCGGCAGCCTGGAGAACGTGGGATCGGGCGAGGTGGAGCTGCCCCAGCAGGAGATGCATACGGCGAGCCTCTGGCTCACAGTGGACCCGGAGCTCCTGGCCGGGATCTCGCCGCGGAAAGATGAGCTGGTGGACGGGCTCCGGGGCCTCGCCCACCTCTTCCACGGGATGGCCCCGCTCTTCCTCCTCTGTGATCCCCGCGATCTCGGCGCGTGGGTCGGCGACAGGGCGCCGGCCGAGCCGGGCGTCGTCGCCACGGCCCAGTCTACGAAGGTGAGGCTCCTGGCCGCCCAGCGCTTCGCTCCGACGATCTATCTGTACGACAACTACCCAGGCGGGATCGGGCTGGCGGATCACCTCTTCGAGCTCTGTCCCGACCTCTTGGCGCGCAGCCTGGAGCTTCTTGAGCGTTGCCCGTGCCGGGTCGGATGTCCCTCCTGCGTAGGGCCGGTGAACGACGTCGGGCGCCGCGCCAAGGCTGTCGCCGCCGCGATCCTTCGCCGCCTCCTCCGGTAGTGCGGACTACTCATGAATCTGTTCGCCGCGTCTAACGCGCCCCCTCACCCTGACCCTCTCCCCCATCGGGGGCGAGGGAACCGAAAGGACTCCCTCTCCCTCTGAGGGA
>CAYJUC010000438.1:0-3048 GCA_964372605.1 uncultured bacterium
CTCAGCTCGGGATCGACTCCCACCGCACGGATCCGTTGACTCATCTCGCTCTCACGGTCCAGGGGTTTGCCCGGACAGTGGCCCGGATCGTCGAGCTTTCCCCCCGCCTGGTAGCTCTGGGAGGAGGCGGCTACGATCTTCCGAACGTGGCCAGGGCCTGGACCGCGGCGTGGGCGGTGATGAACGGAATCGAGCTGGCGCCGACCATTCCAGCCGTCTTCTCCGAAGAGCTCCGGCGCTTCGGGTTCCGGTCCGACTCGCTGTGGGACCCTCCCGAGCCGGCTGAGCCGGCGATCAGGAGACGAGCGGAAGAGTACGCCCAGGCCCAGGTGGCGGCGCTCCGCCGGGTGATCTTTCCCGTTCACGGTCTCGCCTGAGGGGTCTCGCGTGAGACGGCTCGCGCGAGCGGCGTTGGTGAGCCTCCCGATGGTGTGTTAAGCTCAGATATCTGGACACCTGGAGCGAATCGGTGCCAGGACTGCTGATTACCATCGAGGGAGGAGAAGGTGCGGGGAAATCGACCCAATGCGGGCTCCTTGCCCGGTGGCTCAGGGGTCTGGGCCAACAGGTGACGGAAACCCGCGAGCCTGAAGGGACCGGTCTCGGCGTCGCCATCCGGAGGCTCTTCGAGGAAGAAGGGGTGGCGCCGGTTCCCCTGACCGAACTCTTCCTTTTTCTGGCGGCCCGCCACCAGCATGTGACTCTGGTAATCCGGCCTGCCCTGGAGCGCGGCGAAATTGTCCTCTCCGACCGTTACACCGACGCCACGCTGGCCTACCAGGGATACGGGCGCGGTCTGGACCTCCAGATGCTCCGCGAGTTGAACACTCTGGCCACATGCTCCATTCAGCCGGATCTCACCCTCGTTCTCGATCAGGACCCCGCGGTGGGGTTCGGCCGGCTCGGGGAGCGGGCGCTGGACGCGTTCGAGAAAATGGATCGCGCGTTCCACGACCGGGTGCGCCAGGGCTATCTGGAAATCGCCGGGGAAGAGAAGGAGCGTGTGGTGGTGGCCCGGGCCGACCAGCCGAAAGAGCGCCTCCAGGACGAAATGCGGCGGGCCGTGAAAGAATTCCTCACCCGGCGGGGAGTGGCCTGTGGCGTTTGAGGCGGTCCGGGGGCAGCCCGCGGCGGTGGAGCTTCTCTCGCGGGCCGTCGAATCGGGCCGGGTGGCTCATGCCTACGCCTTCGTCGGGCCTTCCGGGGTCGGCCGGAAGCTCACCGCGCTGGCCTTCGCCCGGGCGCTCCTCTGCCCGTCTCGCGGGTGCGGCCAGTGCCGGAGCTGCGCGCAGATCGGCGAAGGGACCCATCCCGATTGCCACCTCATTCTCCCCGACGGCCAGAACATCAAGATCGAGCAGGTGAGGGAACTGGAGCGGTTGGCCGCGCTGACCCCGCACGCGGGGCCATACAAGCTCTTCATCCTAGACGACGCCGAGCGGCTGACGCTGCAGGCGGCCAGTGCGCTGCTGAAAACTCTGGAGGAACCTCCCGCCCGGACTGTGCTGGTCCTCATCCTCTCCCAGGTGCGGGCCCTCCCGGCGACCATTCTTTCCCGCTGCCAGCTTGTCCGCTTCGCCCCGCTCCTGCTCCCCGAAACTGTGGCCGTACTGAAGGAACACGGCATCGAGGAATCCCAGGCCAGGCTTCTGGCTCGAGTCAGCCAGGGGCGGATCGGGTGGGCTCTGGCTCAAGACCCGCGGAACTTTTTCGAGCGAAGAGATCTGGCGCTCTCTGTTTTGGCGGAGGTGGCGGCCGGGGGCGCCGAACCGCTCTTCAGCCGGACGGAGGCGCTGGGACGCGACCGGGCCCAGGCGGAGTCCTTCGTCGAAACCTACTGGCTCTGGTACCGGGATCTCCTCTGCGTGAAGGCGGGAGGCGATCACCGGCTGATCATGCACGACGACCGGCAGGCGGAGCTGGCTCAGATGGCCCGAGCCTCCTCCTGGGAAGAGATCATCCAGGGGATCCGGCACTGCCGCGAGGCCTGGCAGGCCATTCAGGGAAATGTCTCGCCGCGGCTGACCGTGGAGGTGACCCTGGCCCGGCTGGCCCTCGGAGCGGAGAGGAGAGCAGGACATGAGCGAAGAGATCAGCGGGACTGATACGCAGACGGCCCAACTGGTCGGGATACGGCTCCGGGAGCCGGCCAAGGCCGAAGACCATCTGCTTGAAGGCTTCACCGTCCACGTGGGCGAGCTCTGCGTGGTGGAGGTCCCCAGCGGCACTGCCGTAGGTGAGGTTCATCGCCCCCCGCGCCCACTCCCCGATTTCAAGCGGGACCGGGTCTTTCCCAGAGTCGTCCGGCCGGCCACCGCGCAAGAAGTGGCCCGGTGGAAGGAGTGGCGGGAGCGGGAGAAGCGGGCGCGCCAGAACTGCCAGGATCGGGCCGGGCAACATCGTCTCCCGCTCAAGATCGTCGACGTGGAGATCCAGGCCGACGGCCGGAGGGTCAGCGTGTTCTTCTTCGCGGAAGAGCGGGTGGACTTCCGGGAGCTGGTGCGGGAGCTGGCGCGGGAGTTTCACGCCCGGATCGAGATGCGCCAGATCGGGGCGCGGGACGTGACGAAGCTCACGGACGGGATCGGCCCCTGCGGCAGACAGCTCTGCTGCTCCTCGTACCTCCGAAAGTTTGAACCCATCTCCGTGAAGATGGCCAAGACCCAGGACCTGCCGCTCACCGACAGCCGGCTCCTGGGCAACTGCGGCCGGCTCAAGTGCTGCCTCCTCTACGAGTTTTCCCAGTACGAGGAGCTTCGCTCCCGCCTCCCCAAGGTGGGCAGCGCCTGCCAGGCGGAGTGCGGAGGGGGCGGCTGCATGCAGGGCAGGGTGAAATCGCTCCAGATCCTCAAAGAGAAAGTGGTGGTGGGCTTCCCGGACGGGACCGAAGCCGAGGTCCCGATCGACCTCCTGACGTGGGAGGGGCGGCCGCACATCAAGCCTCTCTGACCACGCCACTCTTTACGCCCGATGACGGCCCAGCGGACGTTTTACCTCACCACGCCCATCTATTATGTCAACGCGCCCCCTCACCTGGGCCACGCGTAC
>CAYJUC010000439.1:0-3027 GCA_964372605.1 uncultured bacterium
TCTAACGCTCACACTGAGCAGCCGCGGCGAGCGAGTGCGAGCCAGCGGGCTGCTCCAGTGTGAAGTTATCTGGTTTTCGCACGAGCCTTCGCCTTTACCCAGCACCACAAGCCGACGATGGCGTTGTCAATCACCTTGGTCCGAGACGTATACCACCCGCTGCCAACGTACTGCACAGGGTTTGCTTCGCGCGCAATCTTGGCGAACGCCGTGAAGGCCTCGCGAAAGCAGCGCTCGGTGGAGTTCTGAAGCGTTGGGTTCGCCCACTCGAAGAACCGCTGTGTGTACCCTCGATCGATGGGAACAACCAATTCGGGGAGCAAGTGGTGTAGCGCCTTGGATCCAGGGACGATCCGCGCCTTGTTGCCCACGATGCCAAGTGATTGCACGAGCCGCGCGAGGGTGTTTCCGACGGTGTTCACGTCCAGGTTACGTTGGTCGATCGCGAGCCCGTCCAGTTCTTCGATCGTTTTCGCCTCGGCTTGAAGAGCAGCCACGAACTCCGGGAACGGACGTAAGGTGGATGCGCGAGAACCGATACCCCATGCCTGGAGCGTCCGATAGAGCGACCGCTGGAACGTCTCGTCGGCGAGCGCCGCCTTGACCGATCCGAGACGACGCCGGGCACGAATGGTCTCAACGTGATATTGGAGCTGCCCATGCCGCGTAAACGGGCAGTGGCGGTCGTAGGCCTCCAAGAAGGTCTTGAAGCCGCCAACGAGGAGCGCCACCGAGTCGGCGTGTCGCTTCGTCACGATGCCCTCCGCCGGAACGGCCAGCTGGCCATCTGATCCAGATAACTAGAATTCGGCCACTGGATAGGCTGATCTGCGTAATACGGCAACCCCTGCGAACTCCTGCAGCGTATACCGATCAGCAACCGACCCCTTCTACTGGCCCCCCGGCCTTTCGATCCAGCCACTTGCGTCCGCGCAGAGCGACCTTCGCGGGTCGAGATAGGCTGCGGCGTCGCGCGGCGTATCCCGATGCGTATACTCTCCAGTTTTCTCGAGAAGTTCAAGCGCTTCCGCTTCCTTTAGATGAAGAATTGGGCCGGTGTCACACACCACGACCCTCAAGCGGCGGAGCCCTTCTGTTTGAGCGCCCACTGGATATCATCACGCATGAAGCGCTCTAGCAGGTCCAGCCGATTGCGGCGCAGAAAGTCCATCAGCGCCGCCCGAACCATCTCCGCTTCCGAGCTGAACCACCCTGTTTTTACATATGCCTCGACTTCGGCGGCGAGCTTATCCGGAAGCTCCACTTGAATTGCTTTAATCTTTCAATTCCCTTGGAGGCACTCTGCATGGGTATTCAACGGTAACAAGCCCTTCGCGCCCCTACCCAAGCTTGTAGAACGCCAGCGCGTTGTCCCGCAGGATTTTCCGCTTCACGTGGTCCTTGAGGTCGAGGCGCTCGCTGAGCTCCCGGATGCCCGTTTCTCTGGCCTCGGCGTGGGGCATGTCCCCCTCGATCATCACCTGGTCCTCGCCGATCAGCTCCATCACCTGCTGCAGCAACGGCTCCTCCGCCTCGCAGGTCACGTAGAGGCGCCCTTCGGCCAGGTACTCGCCCGGGCGCTTCCTGGAGTGCGCCCCCCACCCGATGTTCTGGATCACCGGGTGGTAGTGATCCATCCTCCCGGTCATGTAGGGAATCCACTCTGACCCGGCCTCGAGGAACGCGGCGCGCAATCGGGGGAAGCGGTCGAGGACACCGCCGGCGGTCAGGCTGAAGAAAGCCATGAGCACGGGGAAGGTGAAGCTCAGGAGCAGCGCCGCGTACGGGTCCTCGCAGAGCTGGGTGAGGCCGGGGCAGCTCCAGCCGGTGTGAACGCAGACAGGGAGGTCCACGTCGCAGGCGGCGGCGAAGAAGGGATCCAGGTCGCGGTGGTGGAGCAGTCGGTCCCCGGCCGTTCCCCCGATCATCAGCCCCACCGCGCCAAGCTCGCGCGCCCGCCGGACCTCGGCGACACAGGCGTCCATGTCCCGCAGCGGGATGACGGCGGCAAACTTGAGGCGGTCGGGCCGTTCCGCGCACCGACTCGCGATCCAGGTGTTGTAGCTCCGCATCAGGGCCGCCTCGAACCGCGGGTCCTCAGTGACCCGATGGAAGAGGATGGAGGAATAGAGCACCTGGATCTGGATCCCGTAGGCGTCCAGATCCTTGAGGCGCGCCTCGACGTCGGTGAGCCCCTGGCTCCCGGCGCTGAAGCTCTTCCGCCGCGCGAACGTCATCGCGAGCGGCGTCCCGCTGACGGTCGTCCCCCGTCCCCAGAGCCGCGGGTGGTTCTGGCCGTCGATGAGCCACCAGGAATCCATGTGCGGCATGGTGGGAAGCCCCTCCGCCCGGACCACGACCGGCCGGCGGTCGCGGAACTCCGCATCCAGGTGATCCCAGGTCTCCGGGACTTCCATCACGTGCGAATCGGCGTCCACCACGTCCACTGTCTTCATGCCGTCCTCCCGGTTACGAGGGTTTGCATCGCCGTAGGAATCCCCTTGACAGCGCCGTTGGCGCATGGTGAGAATTTGCTCACCCGCGATCTTACCCGGCTTTGACCGTCCACTTCAACCCGGAGTTGGAACGAGCTGAGAAGGAGAAGAGTCATGGCGCAACAGAAGAAGAAGACAGTCCCCGCGCGGAAGAAGAGCGCTGCCGTCCGACAGGCAAAGAGACCGGTCGCGGCCCGGCACAAGTTTCTGCTCGACGAGCGAGACCTTCCCACCCGGTGGTACAACATCCAGGCCGACCTCCGGTCCCCGCTGCCGCCGGTGATCCACCCCGGTACCATGAAGCCGATCGGCCCGCAGGATCTGGCCCCGCTCTTCCCCATGGAGCTGATCAAGCAGGAGGTGAGCCAGGAGCGCTGGACCGAGATCCCGGAGCCCGTGCGCGAGATCTACCGCCTCTGGCGGCCATCCCCGCTTTACCGGGCTATCCGGCTGGAGCGCGCGCTCGACACCCCAGCGCACATCTACTACAAGTGGGAGGGCGTGAGCCCGGCCGGGAGCCACAAGCCCAACA
>CAYJUC010000440.1:0-3024 GCA_964372605.1 uncultured bacterium
TAAGGTGAGGGGGTCCACCTAGTCCTGCCAGAATTGTTTCCGGTACTGAGTGAGCGTCACCAGGCGCTCACCGTCGAAGAAGAGGGTCCAGCCGTCCGGGTACGTCCAGGACTCCTTGGCTTTCTCCTTCACCTCTGGCCAGAACTTTCGGGCGAGCGCCGCCATCCGGGTCGGGTCGGCGGTCACCTCGTCCGGCGCGCCGAGGAGCAGCCTCACCTCCTCCCTGGTCATCCCCGCCGACGCCTGATACCAGAACCGGAGGTTGGAGACCCGGAGGGAGTTGGCGGCCTCGGGGTTCCGGGCGAGATACTGGCGCACCCTCGTGTCGAGCTGGTCCTGAAAACTCAGTTTCTCCTCGAAACCGGGCGTCCGCTGGTTCGCCTGGACAAAGCGGTGCTTCCACACTTTCTCCGCGGTCGGCCCCTCGCTGGTCACTTGGTCCACGATGAAGGTGGCGCACCCCGGAAGCAGAGCACAGAGAGCCAGTAGCCAGAACCGCATACGCTTGCCGCGTCGAGATGCGAGCCGGGTACTCACGAAGTGGGTGCCTCCCATGGACCCCCTCACCTTAAATCCTCTCCCCCTTCGAGGGGGAGAGGGAAGGGTGAGGGGGCTCTAGATCAGGGCGGACTCGAGGACAATTCCACGATCGATGGTACGGGCCGCCCGGCCGAGGCAGGCGGCCAGCTCCACCGGAACCTCTGCCGACTCGGCGAGCTGGCGCAGGAGATCGATCAGGCGCCGCATGGCCCGAATCAGATCTCCCTCGTGGCCACCGAAAGATTCCTCCACGATTCTGACCCAGTCGTCATCCCCGGAAGCCCAGCGGAAGACCGAAGGCATGAAGCCCGGTTGGACCGAGCACGGTAAGTTGAGACGATGGATCCGCTGCCCCTCCAGGATCGGCTTGGCTGCGGCCTCGATCTGCTGGAGCTTTTTCTTGAGCTTGGGCCGCCGCCCCAGGAAGAGGCGGACAACTCCGGGGTCCCCCGAGCGGGATTCCTCGATGAGGCAGGAACAGAGCGCGGCGGCCTCGGCCGGCGTCGTGTCCGCCAGGATCCCGCGCTCGATCACCTCGGCCACCAAGAGCTCGTTGTCGTGTCTCAAGCCTGCTACCAGCCGCCCCAGGGGGAGGAGCTGTCCGGCTTTCACCGCGCCGAACTGCTCGAGCAGCTCCACCACGCGACAAAACTCCTGCCAGTGGGCATCCCTGATGGCGTTCAGCGTTTCAACCCGCTGTCGCTCCGTCTCCTCCAGCTTCTCGATTCGTTTCCACGCCTGCTCGCACTGCGGCTGGGAGCCCCACGGGCAGCGGTGACACTCGATGGACTCCAGTGCCGCCCGGGACCCGCGCCCCCGTTCCCGCTCCATGAGGTCGGAGAGCGAGAGGCGGGAGAGCTCGGCCAGGACGCCGTCGCCGCCCTGCCTGAGGGCCTGGCGGGAGGCTTTGCTGAAGCTCCCGCCCCAGTCGCCTCCGGCGGGGCGAAGCGCTCTGGGAAGCGCCAGCGGCGGGGTGGCCCAAAAGACCTTCTTGATGTTTCCCGCCTTGACCCGGACAACGCTGCCGTGGGGAAGGAGCGCATCCACCAGGAGGCGGCGCGCGCCCCCGTGGACCGCCAGGACGGCGCCCAGATTCCCCCCGCCGCGCCGGCGCAGCAGGACCAACCGGCCCGGCTCCAGCTCGGCGAGGGCATGGTCGGCCCCGCCGCTCCGGCCGTGCGTTCGGCGGTGCGCGTCCACTTCCTGACGAAGGGCTCGGTAGCGGCCGATCCGCTCAAATTCGCCGCACGGCGCCTCGTAGCTCCGCGCCTCGGCCAGCGCAGCCCGAAGGCTCTTCATCTCGGTGTCCAGCCCGCGGATCATTTTAAGATTTTGGTACTGGCCGAAGCTGGACTCCACCATGCGCCGGATGGCGGCCAGATCCTGCCCGGTGCCGAGGAGGAGCGCCACAGAGCCGTAGCCGAGCCTGAACTGGCTGTCCACCGGCTCCGGGGGGCCGTCCACCGTCTTCAGGATTTCTTCCAGGCTGTCCCGGATGTCCAGCGCGATAAGACACTTCCCTTCGAGATCGATGCCCCGCCGCCCGGCGCGCCCCGCCATCTGAGTCAGCTCGTTGTGGGTCAGATTCCTGAACCCTCTATCGCTGCGCTTGGTGAGTCCCTGGAGCACCACGCTCTTGGCGGGCATGTGGATGCCGAGGCTCATGGTCTCGGTGGCGAAGACGGCCTTGCAGAGCCCGCGCTCGAAGAGCAGCTCAATGAGGCGCTTCACGCTCGGCAGGATCCCCGCGTGGTGGAGCCCCACCCCCATCTCCAGGCCGTTGAAGATCGTCTGGCTCAATGGCGATTCGCCCATGGTCGGGCTCTCATGCACGGCCTCCTTGATCGCCCGCGACACCTCCTGCTGCTGGGGTCGCGAGAGCAGCGGCTTGCCCTCGGCCAGATAGCTCTCCAGCGCCTGCTCGCATCCGGCCCGGCTGAAGATGAAATAGATGGCGGGCAGCCAGCCGCGCTCCTCCAGCTCCTCGATCATGAGCGTGGGGGCGACCACCCGCCGGGTGTACCAGCGTCCCCGATCGGCGTCTTCCCCCGTGCGGCCGCCCGCTCTCCGCCCTTCCGCTCGACGGTCGTCGGCGCCGATCAACCGGACCTTGCCTTCGCGGACAGCCTCATAGGAGTGGATCTCGCCCGAGAGATCGGCCACCAGGTACTGCAGGGGCACGGGGCGGTGGGGATGGATGACGATGGCGATGGGGCGATGAACCAGGGAGATCCAGTCGGCAAGCTCGGCGATGTTGGCCACGGTGGCCGAGAGGGCGACCAGCGTCACGCTCTTGGGCGCGTTGACGATGATCTCCTCCCAGACGGTGCCGCGCCCCTCGTTCCCCAGGTAGTGGCACTCGTCCAGCACCACGCAGGCCAGGCCGGCGAGCCCGCCGGTGTAGAACATGTTGCGGAGGATCTCTGTGGTCATGACCAGGAGCGGCGCCTGCGGGTTCACCTTGACGTCGCCGGTGAGGATCCC
>CAYJUC010000441.1:0-3004 GCA_964372605.1 uncultured bacterium
TACGGCCCCCAGGGGCGAGAGATCTTTCCGTCCCTGACCGTCTGGGAGAACCTCGTGCTGGGGGCCCGTCGGAGCCGACCCGCGCCGGAGGCTCTGGAGTACGTGTTTTCGCTCTTCCCGGCGCTCGCGGAGATGCTCGGCAAGCGGGGCGGCGATTTGAGCGGCGGGCAGCAGCAGCAGCTGGCCATCGCGCGCGCTCTGATCTCGGATCCGAAGCTGCTTCTCCTGGACGAGCCGACCGAGGGCATCCAGCCGTCCATCGTCCAGGAGATCGCGGCGGTTCTGCAACGGATCAAGCAGGAAGGAACCCGATCCATCCTCCTGGTGGAGCAGTACCTGGAATTCGCGCGCTCGATCTGTGACCGGTTTTACGTGATGGAAAAGGGCGCGGTGGCTCTGGAAGGGGATCGGGACGGGTTCCGCATCGATGAAGTGAGCGCTTTCCTCAGCGTGTAGAACCTCGGAAGGGGGAACATGCATCTGACACCGCGCGAGCAGGAGAAGCTCTTGATCTTTACCGCGGCGGAAGTCGCGCGCCGGCGGCGCGCGCGCGGGCTCAAGCTGAACCACCCCGAGGCCCTCGCCCTCATCACCGCTGAGATCCTGGAGGGGATTCGGGACGGCCGCTCCGTGTCGGAGCTGATGGCCTACGGCCTCACCATCCTCCGGCGTGAGGACGTGATGGAGGGGATTCCCGAAATGCTCGAAGCGGTGCAGGTGGAAGGGACGTTTCCCGACGGAACCAAGCTGGTGACGATTCATCACCCCATAAGATAGCCTCGCCCCCGGAGGGGGGAGAGGGTGGGGTGAGGGGGACAGGATGGGTGAGGGGGAGACCACGACATGATTCCTGGGGAATATCTGCTGGCGGAGGGTGACATCGTGGCGAATGCCGGGCGGCGAACGGCGGAGCTGATCGTGGCCAATACCGGGGACCGCCCCATCCAGGTCGGCTCCCACTTTCACTTCTTCGAGGCCAACAGAGCGCTCCGTTTCGACAGAGCCCTTGCCTTCGGGATGAGGCTCAACGTCCCGGCGGGCACCGCGGTCCGCTTCGAGCCCGGGGACGAGAAACGCGTGACGCTGGTGGAGCTGGCGGGCGCGCGCCAAGTGTACGGGCTTAACGCGCTCACCGACGGGCCGGCGACCGAGTCCGCAAAGGCATCCGCCGTGAGCCGCGCCACGCGGGAGGGCTTCCGGGGGGTGGGCACATGAGTCTTCCGCTCACGCGCAGGCAGTACGCTGATCTCTACGGGCCCACCGTCGGAGACCGGGTCCGCCTGGCCGACACCGAGCTGCTCGTCGAGGTGGAGCGGGATTTCACCGTGTACGGCGACGAGGTGAAGTTCGGCGGGGGGAAGGTGATCAGGGACGGCATGGGCCAGTCCACGCGGGTCACGGCAGCAGAAGGGGCGCTGGACTTGGTCGTCACCAACGCCCTGATCCTGGATCACTGGGGCATCGTCAAAGCGGACATCGGGATCAAAAATGGGCGCATCGTGGGCGTCGGGAAGGCGGGCAACCCGGACCTCATGGCTGGGGTGAATCCGGCCATGGTGATCGGCGCCGGCACCGAGGTCATTGCAGGGGAAGGGAAGATTGTCACGGCGGGCGGGATCGACAGTCACATCCACTTCATCTGTCCCCAGCTGGGCTGGGAGGCGCTGTCGGCCGGGGTCACCACCTTGATCGGCGGCGGGAGCGGGCCGACCACTGGGACCAACGCCACGACCTGCACGCCGGGTCCGTGGAACATTCACCGGATGCTGGAGGCGGCTGAAGGGCTGCCGCTCAACCTGGGGTTCCTGGGAAAGGGGAACGCCTCCCGTCCGGATCCTCTCCGCGAGCAGATCGAGGCGGGCGCCATCGGGCTCAAGCTCCACGAGGACTGGGGAACCACGCCGGCGGCCATCGATTGCGCCCTCGGCGTCGCCGAGGAGTACGACGTCCAGGTGGCGATCCACACCGACACGCTGAACGAGGCGGGCTTCGTGGAGGACTCGATTCGCGCCTTCAAGGGCCGGACCATCCACACCTATCACACCGAGGGCGCCGGCGGCGGCCACGCGCCCGACATCATCCGGGTCTGCGGAGAGCCGAACTGTCTGCCATCCTCCACCAACCCCACCATGCCGTTCACCGTGAACACCATGGACGAACACCTGGACATGCTGATGGTCTGCCACCACCTGAACCCGAAGATCCCGGAGGATCTCGCCTTCGCCGAATCGCGGATCCGCGCCGAAACCATCGCCGCGGAGGACGTGCTTCACGATCTCGGCGCCATCAGCATGCTCTCCTCCGATTCCCAGGCGATGGGGCGGATCGGCGAGGTGGTGATCCGGACCTGGCAGACCGCCGACAAGATGAAGCGCCAGCGGGGCCCGCTCCCCGGCGACGGTCGGAACGATAACGTCCGCGCCAAGCGCTACGTGGCCAAGTACACGATCAACCCCGCCATCACCCACGGGATCGCCCACGAGGTCGGCTCGGTCGAGGTCGGGAAGCTGGCCGATCTTGTTCTCTGGAAGCCGGCCTTCTTCGGGGTCAAGCCGGAGTTGGTGATCAAGGGCGGTTTCATCGCGTGGGGCGCCATGGGAGATCCGAACGCGTCGATCCCGACCCCTCAGCCGGTGCTGTACCGCCCGATGTTCGGCGCTTTCGGGCGCGCGCCGTTCTCGACGGCGGTCACCTTCCTCTCCCGCTCGGCGCTCGAGGACGGCCTTCCCGCGCGGCTCGGGCTCCAGAAGCTGGCGGGCGCCGTGAAGAACTGCCGGGGCCTCACGAAGCGGGCGATGGTCCACAACGATTACTGCCCGCGGATCGAGGTGGACGCCGAGACCTACGAGGTACGCGCCGATGGCCAGCTCCTGACCTGCGAACCGGCTCGCGTGCTCCCGATGGCCCAGCGCTACTTTCTCTTCTGACATGACCCCGCGATAGCCAACTTTTTTCGGCACGCGAGGGTTCCGCAGGTTTGACAAGTGCTTGTCAAGATGAAAGA
>CAYJUC010000442.1:0-3000 GCA_964372605.1 uncultured bacterium
CGGACAGCGGCGGGGCAGGCAGATGGCGGGGCGGGCTCGGCGTCCACGCGATCTGGCGCATCGAGGCAGAGACCGCGCTCTGCGCCACGGCGGGGGGCGGTCTGCGCCCCGAAACCGTCGCCGCGGGGTTGGCCGGCGGACGCAGCGGTCCCGAGTCGCGGCTCTCTCTGCGGCGCGATGGCACGGTGGAGGATCTGGACGTCAACGCGCTTTACGAGCTCCGGCGCGGCGACGTTCTGGAAGTCACCTCGAGCGGCGGCGGCGGGTTCGGTGATCCGCTCGAGCGGCCTGCTGAGCTGGTCGCCGATGATGTGGCCAACGGCTATGTCTCGCCGGCCGCGGCACGCGAGCTGTACGGCGTCGTGATAGACCCGACAACCAGCGCATTGGACCTGCCAGCCACCGAGGCGCTGCGGAGCGCCAGACGTGCCAGGGCCCCCTCACCCTCGGCCCCCTCACCCTCCCCTCTCCCCCTCGGGGGGAGAGGGTAAAGGTGAGGGGGGAGACGCGAAGATGGAATTCGATCTTCCCGAACGGGCCCGTCACCTCCAGGCCATCACGCGGAAGTTCGTCCTGGAGGAGCTGATCCCGCTGGAGGCGGATGCCGACTGGTGGGACGCCGACGAGATGCCCGAGGCGGTCCGGCGCCCGCTCGAGGAGAAGGCGAAGGCGCTCGGGCTCTGGCTCCTGGATACCCCGAAAGAGTACGGCGGCGCCGGCCTCAGCCAGCTCGAGCTCTGCCTGGTCTGGACGGAGCTCGACAAGGCCGGGATCCTGCCGAACCGGGACCGGGCCGTGGTGGGGCCGGATGTGCGGACCCTGATCTACTGCGACGAGAAACAGCGCGACCGTTATCTCTGGCCGGTCATCAGGGGCGAGCGCCGCTGGTGCTTTGCCCAGACCGAGCCCGACGCCGGGACCGATCCGGCCTCCATGAAGACGCGGGCTGTCCGTGACGGCGACGTCTACGTCCTGAACGGGACCAAGCGGTTCATCACGGCGGCCCGCCGGGCGGACTTCGCCCAGGTCATGGCCGTCACAGAGCCCGGCAAGGGGGCGCGCGGGATCACCTGCTTCCTGGTGGACATGGACAGTCCCGGCGTCGCGATCACAGGGGAGTTTCAGAAGATGATGGGCGACCGTCCGTGCCAGATCAGTTTCGACAACGCGCGGGTGCCCGCCGAGAATATTCTGGGGGGTCTCGGCCGGGGATTCGAGTTCGCGCAGAAGTGGATCACCATCGGACGTCTCGGCCAGGCCGCGAAGGCCCTGGGGGTGGCCGAGCGCGCCGTCGAGATGTCAGCCCGATATGCGGCGAATCGCGTGATCGAGGGCGAGCCGCTCGGCGAGCGCCAGGCGATCCAGGCCATGCTGGCCGATTCGCTGGTGGAGATCTACGCCACCCGCCTCATGCTCCACGACGCGGCGCGGAAGATGGACCAGGGGCAGGAGATGCGGAACGAGTCCTACATGACAAAGCTCTTCGCCAACGAGATGGCCGGCCGGGTCCTCGACCGGGCCATCCAGATCCACGGCGCGCGTGGGTTAACGCGTGCCCTCCCTCTGGAGCGCTGGTACCTGGACATTCGGAGCCGGCGGATCACCGAGGGCGCGTCCGAGGTCATGCGCTGGGTCATCGCTCGGAATTATCTCCGGGAGGTCAAGTAGGATGGATTTCGACCTTCCGGAAGAGCTGCGCCTCCTCCAGGCCACGGTCCGGCGGTTCGGGCGGGAGGAGCTCCATCCCGTGGAGCCCCGGGTTCTGCGCGAGCGATCCTGGCCGCCGGCGCTCCTCCTCGATCTCCAGGCGAAGGCCAGAGCGGCCAACCTCTGGCTGGCCGAGGTTCCCGCCGAACACGGCGGGATCGGGCTCTCTCCGCTGGGTCTCGTCCTGCTCTGGGAAGAAGCCTACCAGAGTGTGGCGATGCCGTTCAGGGGACCCACCTGCTTCGGCCCCGAGGTCCCTCCCCTCCTCTACTCGGCCTCCGAGACGCAGCAGGAGCGCTACCTTCGGCCACTCCTCGAAGGAAAGCGACGCGGATGCGTGGCCCTGAGCGAGCCGCAGTCCGGCGCCGAGCTGGGGACGCTCCTGACCGAGGCGCGGCGCGTGGACGGAGGCTACCTTCTCTCAGGCGAAAAGTCCTGGATCCATGGAGCAGCAGAAGCAGACTTCGTCATTGTGATCGCGAAAGCCCCCGAGGGGCCCACCGCCTTTCTCGTGGATCTGCCCGCGAGCGGCTGCCGCCTCTCGAAGCCGATCCCCACCATGCTCGGCGAACCGCTCTACTCCTTCCACCTGGAGGAGTGCCGGGTCCCGGCGGATGCCGTCCTCGGCCGCCCGGGTAAGGCTCTCGTCGAGCAAGAGCGCGCGCTGCCGGTTCTGCAGATGAAGCAGGCGGCTCGCGAGGTCGGCGTGGCGGAGCGGGCGCTCCAGATGTCCAGGGAGTACGCCGGCCAGCGCGTGACCTTCGGAAAGCCGCTCGCCCGGCGACAGCAGATCCAGTGGATGCTCGTGGACTCGGCTCTGGATCTGCATCTGACACGCTTATTGCTCCACGAGACCGCCTGGCGGGCGGAGCAGGGCGAGAACATCAGGTCGCTGGCGCGGATGCTCAAGCTCCAGGCCAACGAGATGGCTGGCCGGATCCTCGACCGGGCGCTCCAGATCCACGGCGGGATCGGGCTGACCAGTGACTTTCCGCTCGAGCGCTGGCTCCGGCACGTGCGGGCCGAGCGCTTCGAAGCCGGAACGACGGAGCGCCTCCGGTCGGCCCTGGCCGAGGAGCTCCTGAACCTCAACCCGGCATAACTCGCACCGGAGAGCAGGAGCGTTGTGGCGTTACCATCCCTTGCTGAGGGCGGTGAGCTGCCGCAGGGCGTACATCTGGCATCCCTGCGCGAGGTGCTGGAGCGCTTTGGCATCGGTTCCACGCAGCGAAAGGCTGTGGCTCTCCGACTGGAGCGGATCTACCGCGCAGCTCGAGCCAGCGGCCACCTGGC
>CAYJUC010000443.1:0-3000 GCA_964372605.1 uncultured bacterium
GCTTTGTGATGGGAGGCCACGCGGTCACGGTTGCCCATGTCTTTGTCCGCGCTGATCTCCCCGGTATGGTCGATCTCCGTGGGCGCCGGGTGGCGCTTCCGGAACCCGGGAGCGCGGGCGAAGCGCTCGCTCGCGCGCTGCTCGAGGCCCATGGCCTGAGAGATCGGGAGATCAAGCCCGTGTTCGCGCGCGAGGAGGAGCAGGTCAAGGCCTTCGAGGTGGGGTTCGTGGACGCGGCGATTCTCGTGGTCCCGGTGCCCTCCCCCGTGGTCTCCTCTCCGGCCCCCACGAAGCTCGCGGCCACGGGGAAGGCGCGCCTCCTCTCGCTCGACTCAAAGGTCACGGAGCGGTTGCTCCAGAAGTCCCCCGGCTACAGCCGCCACATTATCGAGGCCGGCGCCTACCCGGGACAGGCCGGCGAGGTGTTAAGCGTCGCGAGGAAGAACGCGGTGGTCGCGCGGAGGGACCTCAACCCGGCGTTGGTGTACAGCTTCGCGAAGACGATCCTGGAGCATCCTGCCAAGTTCGCGAAGGTCTGCCCCCTCGCCATGGCATACACGCCGAGGAATATCTTGCCGGGGACGCCTCTCCTTCCTCTCCATGCCGGGGCTGAGCGATACTACCGGGAGAAAGGGATCCTATGAGGGGCTTTGAGCGCTCGTCCAGGGTGGTTGTCGGCGCGGCCATTTTGGGAGGACTTCTTGGGTTCGCGTCCTTCGCGTCCGCCCAGATGGGGCCCGGGGCCGTTGACAGGCCGGTGGACCCTCGGCAGAACCCGTTTCTCCTCACCGGGGCGCTCTCGCCCGAGGCGCCGTCGCCTGGGGAGGTCGTCGAGATCGCCGCGGAGGTCCGAAGCCGGATCCATCCCCATATCCGCACGGTGGTCCGCTTCTGGATTGACGGGCAGAAGCGCGAAGAGCAGGCGTACGTGATCGCCCCGTTCGCCGAGTCCGTGGTCGTGCACGAGTGGACGGCTGAGACGGGCGAGCACACGATCCGGATCGAGGTCGCCTCTCCCGCCGGCGTCCTCTACACGAGCTGGGAGCGGCAGATCACGGTGAGGGGAAAGTGAAATGAGGCGGAAGGATCGCCTGGTCGTTCTGTTCGGGGCCGTCCTCATCCTGGCGGGGCTCGAGTCCGTTGGCCTTCCAGCCCGGAGTGAAGAGGTCCCCGGACCGGTGCCAGCCCCAAGCGCTGTCGCCCGGAGCGCGGTCAGCCGCGGAAATGTCTATCCGTTCCCCTGGAGCGGCGTGCAGGCGTGCCTGCGTCCATTCCAGCCAGGCTGCTTCATGGTGACGGAACTTGGTCCGAAGCGCGCAGTCCTGGCCTACACCCGCTTCGAGCTGGAAGGCGGGACGCTGAAGCCCCAGGGGTTCAGGTACCTCACCGCGGTCACCCGCGAAGGCAGCGGCTACGAGCTCTTTCCGATCAAGCTCGGCAGAGGGCGAGAAGAGTGGGTTTACGCCGTCCTCGAACAGGTCGAGGGAGAAACGGCCCGAATCCAGTTCCTCGCGCTGCCGGCCTTTGTGACGGATCGCGCCCGCATCACGGCGCGCGTCAGCCTGGAGTTAGGGAACCGAAGGCTCCAGGAGGTCTATGAGGTGGACACCCACGATCCAATCACCCTGATTGGCCTCGGGTCGGTTCAGCGGGTCATTCCCTCGGCGCGGATCGTCTCCGTGGCGGTCAACGGGCAGGCCGTCACTGTCCGCCATCCGGATATCTTCCACCTCAACCTCCCGGCCGGGCTGCATCGCATCACCTTGGAGGTGCATCTTGGGACCCGGCCCGCTGCGCTCACGCTTCAGGGCACGCTCCTCGAGCCCCGGAAAATGTGGCTGATCCGCGAGCTCGATCTTCGGGTGGACCTGGGGGGCGTTGCGACCGGCGCGGAGCTGGAAGTGCGAACCGTCGGGCTGCCGCCCGAGGTGTGGGACCGCTTCAGACCCTCCATCACTGTCGCGCCGCTGCCGGTCGGAGAAGAACTGAATCCCCTCGCCATCCGCTACCGCTTCGGCCCCAGCCGAGAGCTCACCCTGCGGGCGCGTCCGCGCATCTCCGTCGGACCGAACAACTACCCGGTGATGGTGACGGTCACGGCGCCCGGTCCCGAGTAAACGGCTCCGAGCGCGGGAGATCGCGCACCTTTGCCGGGAAGGTAGACCCGTAGCGTCAGGCGAGAAACGAGACGAGTGAGCCAAAGGGTTGACCTTCCAGTAGCGGGAAAGGGTAAAAAGACTGGTAGGAATCAGGGATCTCTGAACAAGAAGAGGTGCACTATGGGAGCAATGGATGTGTACTTTGAGCGGCAGACGGAAGAAGCCCAGCTGGCCATGACTTGTGGGTGCGGCTCCTGCCATCCCACCGCCACGTTCTACCGAAATGACCCCACGTATGAATGGCATGACCCCCGCCTGGCTGAGGGGCCCTGCTGTTGCGGTCGCTTTTTCGTAGCTGGGCATGATGGAGCCACAGCCCAGGCCCGGGCTGAGACCATGGCCAGCCGCATGCAGCAGAAAGGAAAGGCCCCCGAGGGCTACAGCTTTCGCCACCAGCAAGTCACCCTGCCCTGGGGAGTGGCCGTGCTGGTTATCTCAGCAGACCTTCAGGCCTAGGCTCTTGGGATAACTTCTGAAAGCCTGAGGAGGGAAACCGTGGTCGATGGGAGGACTTTAGGGAGTGTCGAGCAGATGGCCGCCCCGGTGCTGGTGGTGTGCGCTCACCCTGATGACATAGAGGTCCACTGTGGGGGGACTGTGACCCAGCTGGTGGCTCTGGGCAAGCGAGTGACCTGTGTACTCTGCACCAGCGGGAACCGCGGCACGGGCAACCCCGAGACGAAGATGGAGGAGATCGGGGCGATCCGGGAGAACGAGCAAAAGGATGCCTCCAGGATCCTGGGGGTCGAGGATCTCAGGTTCCTTCGGCACGACGACGGGGACCTCGAGTTTATCAAGCCCCAACTGCGGGAAGAGATCGTCAGGCTGATCCGGGAGGTCA
>CAYJUC010000444.1:0-2945 GCA_964372605.1 uncultured bacterium
CAGCGAAGACGGGGATAGCGCCCAGGTAGAGGACCGCATTGGCGGTGGCGACGAAAGTCAGGGGGGGGACGATCACCTCATCGCCGGGACCGATCCCCGCCGCGAACACCGCGGCATGAAGGGCGGCGGTTCCCGAGGAAACCGCCACGCCATGACGGGCCCCGACCCGGGCCGCCAGCCGGCGCTCGAAGTCGGCCACCCGCGGTCCCGTCGTGATCCAGTCGCCCTTAAGGGTCTCCACGACGGCCGCCACATCCTCCTCTTCGATCAGCTGTCGACCGTAGGGGAGCATCGAGGACCGGACCGGGGACCCGCCGTGGATCGCCAGGCGCTCAGCCATTAACCAGGCTCCGCATCTCCTCCGCCGTCAAGACATGGGGATTGGTGTCGCTGGCGTAGCGGAAGCCTGCCGAGGGTCGCTTGCCGCCATCCCAGGTCTTGTAACCCCAGGAGGGGTAGGCGGGCTCGATCACGAACATCTCCTCGAGCTCCAGCGCCTGCCGCGCCTCGTCCTCGGAGATCAGGAGCTCATGGAGTTTCTCTCCTGGGCGGATCCCGATGAACTCGGTCCGGCAGCCCGGCGCCACCGTCTCCACCAGGTCCATGATCCGCATGCTGGGAAGCTTGGGGACGAAGATCTCACCGCCGCCCATGAGCCCGATGCAGCGGATGACAAACTCCACTCCCTGCTCGAGCGTGATCCAGAAGCGGGTCATCTCCGGGTCGGTGACGGTAACCGTCCCGTTGGCCCGCTGCGACTCGAAGAGCGGGATCACGCTGCCCCGGCTCCCGATGACGTTACCGTAGCGGACGCAGGCGAAGACCGTACCGCGCCGAAAGCCGTAGGCGTTGCCCTGGATGAAGAGCTTCTCGGCGCAGAGCTTGGTGGCTCCGTACAGGTTGACCGGGCCCACGGCTTTGTCGGTGCTGATCGCGATCACGCGCTTGACCCCGCAGTCGATGGCCGCATCGATGACGTTCTTCGCCCCGATCACGTTGGTCTGGATCGCCTCGAAGGGGTTGTACTCACACGCGGGGATCTGCTTGAGGGCCGCCGCATGCACGACCACGTCGATCTCGTGCATGGCGCGGACCAGCCGCTCCTTATCGCGCACGTCCCCGATGAAGAAGCGTAGGACCGGGTGGTTCAAGCGGGCTCGCATCTCCGACTGCTTCAGCTCGTCGCGGCTCAGGACCACCAGCCGGCGCGGCCGGTGACTGGCAAGCACCGTTTCGACGAACTTGGCGCCGAAGGAGCCCGTGCCGCCCGTGACCAGGATCGAAGCGTCAGCGAGATCCATTGGTCTTCTTCGCGGGACGCAGGATCAGAAGCTTCTCCGGGGGGAGCCCGAGCGCCAGGAGGTCGGGAATGTGCATCTTCGGCTTGTCGAAGGTGGCCAGGATGATCCGGTCGACGTCCTCAGCTGCCAGGTCCCGGTAGTCGCGCACCTTCACGCCGAGGAAGACGCCGCCCGGCTGCCTCGAAAAGACCCCGACCGGCTCCAGGCCGAACTCTTTGAGCGTCAGGTACGCCAGCTCGGCCGCCTCGCCGGTTCCGTAGAGGGCAATCCGCTCGAGCCCGTCCTGGGGTAGATGGCTCAGGTCTTCCCGGAGCGTTTCCCTGACCAGGCGGTAGAGGGCCAGCGAGCGTCCCATGTATTCGTAGGTCAGGCGGGTCTTCTCGGTGATCCCCTTGGGAGTGAGCAGGTAGCGGAGACGCTTCCGGGCCGACGGCTTCTGGGGGAACTCGGTGATCTTGATGTGCCCCTTCTTGGTCAGGCGCTTCAGATAGAGATTGGCGAGCCCCAGGGCCACGCCCAGACGCTTCGCAAGGGCCCGCTGGGTCAGCGGGGTCCCTTCCCCGACGGCGGCCAGAATCTCCAGCTCTCGCTCAGCCCGGCGCTCCATAGAAATGTTCAATATATGAACATATCAGTGCGAAGGCCGTCAAGAAAAATATCGGATCCGTCGGAGGGAAAATCCGCGGTGCTGACGCTACGGCGCCGGCCTGGGGGTCAGGCGGCGAAAGAACTCGACGGTCCGGCGGAGCCCGGCCTCGAACTCCACGAGGGGAACGTACCCCATGAGGCGCTTGGCCTTCGAGATGTCAGCGTGGGTGTGATCCACGTCCCCGGACCGCCGCGCCGTGTGGCGGCGCTCGAGCGGCCGGCCCAGGATCACTTCCAAGAGCCGGATGATCTCCAGGAGGCTCACCCGGCTGTCGCAGCCGACGTTGAACACCTCGCCGGCCGCCTCCGGCGCGACGGCGGCCAGCAGGTTGGCTTCCACGACGTTGTCGATGTACGTGAAGTCCCGGGACTGGGTCCCGTCGCCGTGGACCTCCAGCGGTTGACCGGCCAGCCCGGCCTGGATGAACTTCGGGATCACGGCGGCGTACTGAGAGGACGGGTCCTGCCGCGGGCCGAAGACGTTGAAGTAGCGGAGCCCCACGGTCTCCACGCCGTAGAGCCGGCTCCAGACCGCCGAGTAGTGCTCGCCCGCGAGCTTGGAGACCGCGTACGGGGAGATCGGCGCCGGCGCCTGCTCTTCCCGCTTGGGGAGCTCCGGCCGGTCGCCGTACACCGACGAGGACGAGGCGTAGACCACCCGGCGAACTCCGGCGCGCTGGGCAGCGACCAGCACGTTGAGGGTGCCGGTCACGTTGTTATGGTTGGCGCCCAGCGGGTCGTCAACCGAACGGGGAACCGACCGCATGGCGGCCTGGTGGAAGATGACGCCGACCCCGCGGGCGGCCCCGGCGACGACCGCTGGGGCCGTGATGTCGCCCGCGATGATCTCGATCCGGTCCTCCCCTTCGGCGAAGGCCAGATTCTCCCGCGTCCCCGTGGAGAAGTTGTCAAGGAGCCGCACCCTCTGGCCGTCCCGCCAGAGCCGCTCAACCAGGTGAGATCCGATGAATCCGGCGCCGCCCGTCACAAGATACA
>CAYJUC010000445.1:0-2935 GCA_964372605.1 uncultured bacterium
TCCCGCTTCATCGACTCCGAGCCGTACTTGATGATCGGCGTGGGCGGGAACATGTAGAAATGGATGGCCGAGGCGCCGCTGGTCCCGGCGCCGGACGCGCAGATCTCGTGGAGCATCAGCGCGGCCTCGGTGATCCCAAGCCCGGAGCCCCCGTACTCTTCCGGAATGTTGATCCCGAGCCACCCTCCGGCGGCGAACGCCTTGACGAACTCCCACGGGTACTCTCCGGTCCGGTCCTTCTGGAGCCAGTAGTCCATGGAGAAGCTCCGCGCCAGGGCGGCGACCTCCTTCCGGATCAACGCCTGCTGCTCGGTCAACGCGAAGTCCATGATCCCCTCAGCGATCAGCGATAAGTCTTGCTCACTGCCTGAACTTCCCGAAGTCCGGCGGGCGCTTCTCCACGAACGCGTTCCGCCCCTCGATGGCCTCGTCGGTCTGGTAGTAGAGCTGGAGCGCCGTCTGGGCGAACCGCCCGACGCCGCCGATCTGCTCGGTATCGATGTTGAACGACTGCTTGGCCAGGCGAATGGCGGTCGGGCTCTTGGCCAGGATCTCGCGGCACCAGGCTTCCACCTCTTCCATCAGCCGGGCCGCCGGCACAACCTTGTTGACCAGCCCCATCTCCAGCGCCTCCTGCGCCGAGTACTGGCGGCAGAGGTACCAGATCTCCTTCGCCTTCTTGATCCCCACGCTGCGGGCCAGGAGCGCCGTGCCGAACCCCGCGTCCACGCTCCCCACGCGGGGCCCGGTCTGGCCGAAGACGGCGGTGTCGGCCGCGATGGAGAGGTCGCAGAGCACGTGAAGGACGTGCCCCCCGCCGATGGCGAAGCCGTTGACCGCCGCGATTACGGGCTTGGGGATCTGGCGAATCAGGTTGTGGAGAGTTTCCACGTCGTCCTCGAGCCCGGCTTCGGTCCGGTACCCTCCCTGCCCCCGCTCCTTCTGGTCTCCGCCGGAACAGAACGCCTTGTCCCCTGCCCCGGTCAGGACCACCACGCCGATCGACCCGTCCTGCCAGGCGTCGCGGAAGGCCCGGATCATCTCGTCAACCGTGCGCGCCCGGAAGGCGTTCCTAACTTCGGGCCGGTTGATGGTGATCTTGGCGATGCCGTCTTTCTTCTCGTAGATGATGTCTCTGAAATCCATGGCTCTCAACCTCGCTCTCGGGAATCGGACTTGTAGGGAAGAGTTTCTCGCCCCATCAGCTCGCGGGCGACCACGATCTTCATGACGTTGGCGGTGCCGTCGCCGATCTCGAGCCCGACCACATCACGCAACCGTTGCTCCAACGGCAGCTCGTCCGTGTAACCGTAGTGGCCGTGGAGGAGCAGGCATTGGTGGATCGTCTCTACGGCCAGCCGCGGTACCCACCACTTTAGCATGGCCGACTCCTTCGTATATGGCTGCCCTCGGTCGGCCAGCCAGAGGGCTCGGTAGGAGAGCCACCGCGCCGCCTCGATATAGGTGGCCGCCTCGGCGATCGGAAAGGACACGCCTTCGAAGGTGGCCAGACTCCGGCCGAACGCCTTCCGCTCCTTGACATACGCCATGGTCTCCTCCAGGGAGACCTGGGCCGCGCCGAGACAGATGAGAGCGATGAGCACGCGGTTCCAGTCGAATCCCTTCATGACCTCGGAGAAGCCGGTCCCCTCTTCCCCGAGCCTGTGGGAGACCGGCACACGCACGTGGTCGAAGGAGAGCACGGCCCGGCCGACGGCGCGGGATCCCATGTCGCGCAGCGGGCTCCGCGCCACGCCGGGGAGATCCAGAGGAACCAGGAACGCGGTGACCCCGGCAGCTTTCTTCGCGAGGTCGGTCCTGGCGAACACGATGCCGGCGTCGGCCACCATCCCGAGGCTGATCCCCGACTTCTCTCCCGTGATCACATACTGCTCGCCGTCGCGTACCGCCCGGCAGGCCAGGTTCTGGGCGTCCGAGCCGGCGCCGGGCTCGGTGAGGGCCAGCGCGATGACCGCCTCTCCCCGGGTCATCGGCGGCAGCCACCGGACTCGCAGCTCCTCGGCACCGAGGCGGCCGATCATCTCCCCGGCCAGGGCCGCGATGAAGATCCCGTAAGTGCAGTTCACGTCCCCGCGGGCGATCTCCTCTACCGCGATCCCGATGGTGAGGAGATCGGTCTCCTCGCCGCGGTACGCTGGCGGGGTCCGAAGCCCGAGCAGCCCCAGCTCCCCCATCCGCCGCCAGACCTCGCGGGGAAACTCGCCGGTGCGATCCCAGTGGGCGTAACGCGGCAGGAGCTCCTTCCGGGCGAAGGCCCGGAGGGTGTGAATCAGCTCCTCCTGCTCGGGGCTCCACGTGAGGTCGATCATGCCTTTACCTCCCGTGGCGCCGCGAGGCCGTCGAGAAAGGTCCGGGTGAAGGTGCTCGCCACCTCCTGGATGGAGAGCCGGCCATTCCGCTCGTACCATCTGTACATCCAGTTGATCGCGCCCAGGATGGCGTAAGTGACCACCTTCACGTCGAGATCGTCCCGCAGCTCTCCCCCCTTCATCCCCTCCCGGAGGATCCGGTGCCAGAGCCGCTGGTAGTGCCTCGGCGACTCGGTGATCTTGTCTTTGAGGCGGGGGTAGAGGCTGTCCATCTCTCGGACATAGACGAAGAGGTGGGGGTAGTGCGCGTCGAAAGCCTCGAGGTGGAAGGCGATGGCCTGGGCGATCTTCTCGCGAGTCGGGGCCGGGCTGTCGGCGATCTTCTCGAGCCGGCGGTACACACGCGTGACGGGCTCCTTCACCACCAGGTAGAGCAGCTCCTCCTTGGAGGCGACGTAGTGGTAGAGGCTCCCCTTGAGCAACCCGACCTCGTCGGCGATGTCCTGGATGGTGGCCGCGTGGTATCCCTTGGCCTTGAAGACCTTGGCGGCGGCTCGGATGATCTCGGTCTGGCGGGAGCTCACGATTCGACCAACCGTTTGGTC
>CAYJUC010000446.1:0-2907 GCA_964372605.1 uncultured bacterium
TGGGGGCTCCAGCCCAAGGCGAAGTGGACGGCCCTCGAGATGTACGACAAGAGCCAGGCGATCGGCATGGACGGGCGCGCGTTCTACGGGAACTTCCTCTTCTCCACCGGCCCCAACACCGAAGGGGGCGGGAGCCGCAACACGCCCTGCCACATGGATATCCCGATGCGCAACTGCTCGCTCTCCCTGGACGGCGAGCCCATGACGATTCGCGGCGATGTCATCCCGGAAGACCAGCGAGTCGAGCAATCGAAGGTTCTCGTGTGAACGGAGGTGACGAGATGACAACGGCACGCAAGATTGTGACAGCATCAGTCCTGGCCCTCGTTGGCTCTATGCTTCTCATCGGGGGCGCCGCCGCACAGGACCTGATCAAAGTGAAGATGGGGCGGATCGCCTTTCCTTCCTACGTGACGGTGATGCTGGACGTCGTGAAAGACAAGGGACTCGACCGGAAGAACGGCATCGATCTGGATATAGCCTCGTTCGGGGCGATTTCCGCCTACTACGGGGCCATCGCCTCGGGCGAGGTGGAGACCCTGGGTATCGGCACCCATGTCCTTCAGAAGATGCGGACCGAAGGCGTCCCCATCAAGGTGGCTCTGACCTATGTGAGGTACGCGAGTCCGTTTGTGGTGACCGCCGATCCGGCAATCCGGGGCTTCGCGGACCTCAAGGGGAAGACGATCGCCGCAGCCATGGGCTCCTCCGGATACCAGGTCCTGGCCATCTACGGGCGTTCCCAGGGCATGGTCTTCGGAAAGGATGTCACGGTGGTGCAAGCCGATCCGCCCCTGGCCCGCGGCCATCTCCAGGCCAAGCGGGTGGATGCGATCATGACCTGGGAACCCTCTCTCACGCTCACGCTGCGCGACAACCCCCAGTACCGGGTCATCCTGAACGCGGAGGCAGCCATGAAGGGGGCTGCCAAGAGCGAAGGGTGGGAGTTCGTGCTGGGCGCGCGGGAGGATTTTCTCCGCCGCGCGCCACAGGCCGTCCCGCGGCTCATGAAGACACTCCAGGAGGGATGGCTGTTCATGAAGTCGAACCCGGACGAAGCCGACCGGATCGTCCAGCGCACCCTGAAGTTGCCCGAAGGCGTCCTCAAGGAGGCGCTCGTCGCCAATCGGATGGTGTACGAGGTGCTGCCCGCGTGGGAGGGCGAGCGAAAGTCGGTCTGGAACATGTTCAAGCTGGCCGTCGATTGGGGGTATCTGGACAAGCTTCCGGATGAAGGGGCAATCTACTCGCCCTGACGAAACCGAAGTTAGTTGGGCCCGCACCGGAACCCAACCGAGGTGACGCAAATGGTGTCGCTACGCAAGATCGTGAGCGGAACGCTCCTGGGGGTGATCGGGTCGGTGCTCCTCGCGGGGGCGGCGGCCGCCCAGGATCTGATCAAGGTGAAGCTGGGGCGGATCTCGTTTCCCACCATGATCACGATGATGGTGGACGTGGTGAAGGAGCAGGGGCTCGACCGCAGGAACGGCATCGACCTCGAAGTGTCATCGTACGGGGCGGTCTCCGCGTATTATGCGGCGCAAGCCAGCGGGGAGATCGACGTCGGGGGCGGTGGCCCGCACGTGCTCCAGAAAATGCGGAACGAAGGCGTCCCCCTGAAGGGCGTCTTCACCTTCACGCGGCTCGCGTCTCTGGCGGTGATCACCGCCGATCCTGCCATCCGCACTGTTGCGGACCTCAAGGGGAAGACCCTCGCCGCCGACATGGGCTCGTCAGAATACCAGATCCTGGCCATCTACGGGCGGTCCCAGGGGCTCGTCTTCGGAAAGGACGTCACCGTGGTCCAGGCCAGCCTCCCGCTGGCACGCACTCAGCTCCAGGCCAAGCGGGTGGATGCGGCCATGACCTGGGAACCCGCCGCCACGCTCACCCTTCGCGATAATCCCCAGTACCGGATCCTCTTGAACGGGGAGACCGCCTGGAAGGCCGTTAGCAAGGCCAATGGCTGGCAGCTCCTGGTCGTGGCGCGGGAAGACTTCCTCCGGCGCCAGCCGCAGGCCGTGCCGCGGCTGCTCAGGATGTTCCAGGACGGGCAGCGGTTCATTCAGGCCAACACCGATGAGGCCGACCGGATCGTCCAGCGCACCGTGAAGATGCCGGAGGGGGTGTTCAAGGAGGCTGTCACGTCCAAGCGGCTCGTCTACGAGGTGCTCCCGGCGTGGGAGGGCGAGCGGAGCGCGGTCTTGGACATGTTCAAGATGGCTGTCGACTCGGGATACCTCGATAAGCTCCCGGATGGCGGCACAATCTACTCGCCCTGAGAAGGCGCCGTGATGGCGAAATCGTCGAACGCCGCGCTCGGAGAGAGCGTTGAAGCGCTGGAGGCCCGGGGGCCGTTTCGGTTCCCCCGGGAGATGCTCGTCTCCCTGCTGCTCCTGGCCGTCGGCTGGGAAATCGCCTCGAACTTCTTTCCCCCTTTCGTGGTCCCGAGCTTCGCGCGGATCGGGAAAAGCCTCCTCACCCTCCGCGTCGACTTCGTCCTGGTCACCCTCGCACGGGTGGCCGCGGCCCTGGCGCTCTCTTTCGCGCTCGGCGTCGGCTGGGCCATTGCCATGTATCTTTCCGGGGGACTGGAGAAGTACTGCATGCCCGTCGTCAAGCTCCTCATGGCCGTGCCCGTCGTCTGCTGGATCCTCTTCTCCGTGCTCTGGTTCAAGTGGGTCGAGTTCAGGATCGCCTTCGTGCTGGTCGTCGTCTGCGCCCCTGTCTTCCTCATCGATGTCCTCGACGGGATGCGGGGGGTGTCGAAGGACCTCCGTGACATGCTCTGGTCGTTTCGCGCCACCCGGGCCCAGTTCTTCGCCAAGCTGATCCTCCCCGCCACCGTGCCGGTGATCCTCACGAGCTGGAAGATCAACCTGAGCCTCGCCATCCGCGTGGTGACGA
>CAYJUC010000447.1:0-2907 GCA_964372605.1 uncultured bacterium
TGTCGAGAACCGAGCCGGGCACCAGCCGAAGGCTGGTCGAGGACGCAGGGAGGAGGGGGTACCCACCGAAGGCGGGTCGGGAGGCGTACGCGGTTGTACGACCAAGCCCGCCTGCGGCGGGACTCGGTGCCCGCAAAGGAACGACCGAGGACGCCGGGATGCGACGGTGATCGGCATGGCGTTAGCGGGAGCCAACCCGCGAGGCAGGCCTGCCCGCCACCTTCGCCATGAGCTCTTCGGCGATGGCAGCCGACACTTCCTCGTATCGGGCGAACTGCATGGTGTACGTGGCCCGCCCCTGCGTCATGGAGCGGAGATCGGTCGCGTAGCCGAACATCTCGGCCAGGGGAACGGTAGCACGGATCACCTGAGAGCCCGCGCGGGCGTCCATGGAAACGATGCGTCCCCGTCGGCTGCTGAGGTCGCCCACCACCGACCCCATATATTCTTCTGGAGCGACGACCTCCACCTGCATGATCGGTTCGAGGAGGACGGGCCGGGCCTTTTTGCAGGCCTCCTTGAACCCCATCGAGGCGGCGATCTTAAAGGCCATCTCAGAGGAGTCGACTTCATGGTAGGTCCCGTCGGTGAGGGTGGCCTTGATGTCCACCATCGGGTACCCGGCCAGGACGCCGGTTTCCAGCGCCTCGCGGATGCCGCGTTCGCAGGGGGGAATGTACTCCCGCGGGATGGCGCCGCCCACGATCTTGTTCTCGAAGACAAACCCCGACCCCGGCGCCGCCGGCTCCACTTCCAGCCAGACGTCGCCGTATTGGCCGCGCCCGCCGGTCTGACGAACGAATCGTCCATGCGCTTCCGCCTTGCTGCGAATGGTCTCCCGGTAGGCCACTTGGGGCTTCCCGACGTTCGCCTCGACCTTGAACTCCCGGAGGAGCCGGTCAACGATGATTTCCAAATGCAGCTCCCCCATCCCCGAGATCAGCGTCTGGCTCGTCTCGTGGTCCACGGCGACCTTAAAGGTCGGGTCCTCGAGGGCCAGGCGGTTCAGGGCCAGCCCGAGTTTTTCCTCGTCGGCCTTGGTCTTGGGCTCAATCGCCACGGCAATGACCGGCGCGGGGAAGTCCATCGACTCAAGCACAATGGGACGGTCGGGGTCGCAAAGGGTGTCTCCCGTGGTGGTGAACTTGAGCCCGACCGCCCCGGCGATGTCCCCCGCCGTGATGCACTCCACTTCTTCCCGCTTGTTGGCGTGCATTCGGAGGAGGCGCCCCACGCGCTCTTTCTTCTCTTTCGTCGAGTTGTAGACGCCCGACCCAGACGTGAGCGTCCCCGAGTACACCCGCAAAAAGACCAACTGACCGACATAGGGATCGTTCATGATCTTGAAGGCCAGAGCTGAAAACGGCTCGTCATCCCCGGCCAGCCGCACTTCGTTCTCACGGGTCTCGGGGTGGAACCCCTGCATCGGGGGGATGTCCATCGGCGAGGGAAGGTAGTCTACCACTGAATCAAGGAGCGACTGGACTCCCTTGTTCTTGAAGGACGCGCCGGCCAGCACGGGCACCAGCTTCATGGCGATGGTGCCGGACCGGACGGCCGCCTTGATCTCGTCAGGACTGATCTTCTCGTCCCTGAGATATTTCTCCATCAGGTCTTCATTGACTTCGGCGAGAGCTTCTACCATCTTTTCCCGGTACTCGCGGACCGGGGCCTCGTACTCCTTCGGGATCTCCTGGCGGGTGAATGTCTGCCCCAGCCCCTCTTCCTCCCAGACAACGGCCACCTGCTCGATCAGGTCGATGACGCCGACAAAGGAATCCTCCTTGCCGATCGGAATCTGGATCGGCACCGGCACCGCCCCCAGCCGCTCGCCCATCATGGCGACGCATCGGTAGAAGTCGGCTCCCGTCCGGTCCATCTTGTTCACATAGACGACGCGGGGAACCCGGTACTTATCCGCCTGACGCCAGACGGTCTCGGTCTGGGGCTCCACGCCGGCGACGGCATCCAGAATGGCGACGGCGCCGTCCAACACCCGAAGGGAACGTTCCACTTCCATGGTGAAGTCGACATGGCCGGGCGTATCGATGATATTAATGCGGCAGTCCCGCCAGAAGCACGTGGTGGCCGCAGAGGTGATGGTGATCCCCCGCTCCTGCTCCTGGACCATCCAATCCATCGTGGCGGTCCCCTCGTCGACCTCGCCGATCTTATACGACCGGCCGGTGTAGTAGAGGATCCGCTCGGTCGTCGTCGTCTTGCCCGCATCAATGTGGGCCATGATGCCGATGTTGCGCGTTTTTTCCAACGGGTACTGCCGGTCCACTCTCATCCGTCCTTTCCGGTCAAGAGAAGAGGGGGGTCACCCTCCGGCCCCCCTCCTTCGATCCCGCTTTACCAGCGATAGTGCGCGAACGCCTTGTTGGCCTCCGCCATCTTATGGGTGTCTTCCCGCTTCTTCACGGCACTGCCGCGGTTCTGAGCGGCGTCCAGGAGCTCGCCCGCCAGCTTGTCGGCCATGCTCTTCTCGCCCCGCTTCCGAGCCGCGAGGATCAACCATCGCATGGAGAGCGAGGTCCGCCGATCCGGGCGCACCTCCACAGGAACCTGATACGTCGAGCCCCCCACCCGGCGGGATTTCACCTCGACAGCGGGCTTGACGTTGTCCACGGCCTGCTTGAACAGCTTGAGCGGGTCCTGCTTGGTCCGTTCCTGCATGGTGTCCAGCGCGCTGTAGATGATCCGTTCCGCCGTGTTCTTCTTCCCCCGATTCATCATGATGTTGACGAATTTCGCCACCAGCCGGCTCGAAAACTTTGGATCCGGAATGACCTCCCGCCGCTGTGCCCCGGCCCTTCGCATGCTAGGCTCCCTCGCCCTTGGGGGCCTTTGCCCCGTATTTGGACCGGCTCCGCTTCCGGTTCGCCACTCCTGCGGCGTCCAAGA
>CAYJUC010000448.1:0-2885 GCA_964372605.1 uncultured bacterium
AGGGAGAGGGTGGGGTGAGGGTAGGGTAAGAACGTGAAATTCAACGTCGCCGTCAAAGTGATCTCCCACGGAGGGAAGCTGATGGTGGAGGTACCCGCGAAGGTGGCCGAGGCCCTCTCGCTCTCCGCCGAGGACGTCCTGTGCTGGACCGGCCTCGACGATGGCTCGATCGAGGTCTGGTCCGTCGCGAAAAATCCGTACCAGCGCCTGAAAGACAAAGAGCCGGGGAGCGACGGGTCCTGACCGCCGGCAAAGGGCCGCGCATGTCGTCTGCGGAAGAGTTCCTTTCGCGCTTGGCCGAAGACGCGGCGCATCCGAGCGCAAGCTTCCTCGAGCCCACGCTCTGGAAGTCGCTGGAGACGGGCGGAGCGCCGCCCGAATGGCTCCGGCCGCTGGCCTCCAGGCTCTTCCCGCTCGTCGGCGGAACGGGCCGGAACGCGCTCTTCTCCAAGGTCTCGAACCTCGAGATGGAGCACGCGAGGACGATCTTCCAGCAGCTCTACAACGGCCTGAGCGACCCGGCCCGGGACCCGGAGAAACAGTGGCGACGGTTCGCGATCTCCGTGGGGTC
Organism: uncultured bacterium; assembly: GCA_964372605.1. Lineage (GTDB taxonomy): Bacteria > Methylomirabilota > Methylomirabilia > Rokubacteriales > CSP1-6 > CAYJUC01. The sequence continues at coordinate 572 of CAYJUC010000448.1, forward strand.
GACCGACGAGGAGCTCGACCGCGCGTTGGAGGACCCGGTGCTGGAGGTCGCGGGGTTCGTGAACCAGGCGCGCTGGTTCGGGCACAGGAGCGCTCACGAGGCCGCAGGGGTCGCGTACATCGTCGAAACCCAGCTTCCCATCCTGTGGGCGACGGTCGGCGACGCGCTCCTGAACCACTACGGAGTGCCGGAGGAGGGGCTGGGGTTCTTTGGTCTGGAACGGGAGCAAGGTCCCGCCCGAACCCAATTCGTCCACCGGCTGATCAGCGCGTATTGCGTGAACGGGACCAAGCGCTACGAGGCCCGCCGCGCCGCCCGCGAGGTGGCCTGGTGCTGGCAGGCCATGTCAGAGCAACTCCACGCGCGGCTCCTGGGCCTGGAAACCTGAACGGGAGAGATGACGTTGACGCAGCGGGACGGTGGCCGGCGAATGATCAACCATTCAGAAAGGAGGCCGTTATGGCTTTTGACTTGGTCCTCCGCAATGGACTCGTGATTGACGGGACGGGACGCCCGGGATTCGACGCGGACGTGGCGGTCGAGGGGGAGAAGATCCGTGCCATCGGCCCGCGCCTGGGCCCGGCCAGGCAAGAGATCGACGCCCGTGGGATGGTCGTCGCCCCCGGATTCATCGACGCCCACACTCACATGGATCTCTTCCTCGTGCTCTATCCCCACGGGAACCCGGTGGTCAATTTCGGGGTGACCACGGTGGTGATCGGCGACTGCGGCGCCTCCGTCGCCCCTGTCCCGCAGGGAGCCGGGCCGCTCCGGGTGCTCGTTGCCTACCTCCGCCGCGTCCTGGATAACTACGTGGACGCCAGCAGTTGGAAGTGGCAGACCTTCCCCGAGTACATGGCCTATCTCGGAGGCCGGGTGGGCGTGAACGTGGCGGCGCTGGTTCCCCACTCGCCCGTGCGGTTGATGGTGATGGGCGAAGCGGCCTACCAGCGGGAGGCGCGGCCGGAGGAGCTCGCCGCCATGAAGGCCATGGTGGCCGAGGGGATCGCGGCTGGCGCCATCGGCTTCTCTTCCAGCCCCCGCGGCGGGCCCGCCATCCACGAGGGGACGCCCAGCACCTTCGCCGCGCAAGAGGAGATCATCGAGCTCGCGAATGTGGCCGGCGATCGCGGCGGCGTCTTCCAGTTCAACGGTTTCAACAACCTCATCAAGCCGGAATCCGGCTACGCCACGCTGGTGGAAAAGATCCGCGCTCCCTTGATCGGCAACGAGTTCAGGCTCTATGCCGGTGAAAAGGGCGGCGGGCCGCGGTCGATCCGATTCATGGAAGACGCGAAACGGAACGGCAAGGAGATCTACGGCATCGTCATCCCCTACCAGCACATCCGCCGGTTCGGGAACGGGGAGTGCTTCCTCTTCGACGGGCTCCCAACCTGGGAGGCCATCAAGACGCCGGTGGAAGGGTTGCGCCAGCAGCTCGGAGACAGCGCCCTGAGGCGGAAGATCGAGGCGGAGCGGATCCAGGGGGCGGGCAAGCCCGAATTCCCGGAGTGGCTCGGCTGGGAGCGGGTGGTGTTCACGCGCTTCGAGGATGGGAGCCTCAAATCGCTCGAATGGAAGAACGTGGCGGAGATCGCGCGGACGACGGGAAAGGCGCCCGTGGACGCCTTCTTCGATACGTGGCTCCAGGACGGCCTCCGCTCACGCTGCCTCTATGTGGGGTTCGCGAACGCCCACCTGGATGTGCTGGGGGAGATGATCAAGTCGCCGCACGGCCTGATCGGGACCGATGCGGGGGCGCACCTGGATCGCTTCTTCTGGCACGGGACGCCGGCGCGCCTCCTCGGCTACTGGTGCCGCGAGCAGAAGCTCATGAGTCTGGAAGAGGCGGTCTGGAAGGTCACGGGCCTCCCGGCGCGAGTGCTCAACCTGAACCGTGGGCAGCTCAAGGTCGGAGCGCCCGCCGACATCACCGTCTTCGACCCGGATAAGATCCAGGACTTGGTGAGCGAGCGGCTTCCCGCCCTGGTCGACGACAAAGAGGTGCACCGTCACCCGCCGGGGATGCGCGCCGTCGTCGTGAACGGACAGGTCGTCGTCGAGGGAGGGGAGTGCGCGGACGTCTATCCGGGGAAAGTGACCTGGCAAGAGCTGCGCGCGTCGGCGCCACGCTGAGCGATCTGATGATGTTCGGCATCGACGCAGCGACCAGCACGATGGAGCTCCTGGCCACCGAAGTCATGCCCAGGCTCGGGGATCTGGTCGTCCCGGAGGGCTAGCGCGGATTATTCACGAAGGTGCTCGGCGCGTCTGACAGACCCCCTCACCCTGACCCTCTCCCCCGCCGGGGGCG
>CAYJUC010000449.1:0-2878 GCA_964372605.1 uncultured bacterium
GGTCTGGGAGCGGCTCGCGGAGCGCGATCGCGTGCTCCTGATCCACGTGAGCCGCCGCCCTCACCCCAACGACTACGTGGGGATGGAGCGATTCGTCCGGGTGATGGAGCGCTTCCCGACGCTCCGGGTGTGCGTGGCCCACATGGGCGGGGACGAAGAGGAGGAGTGTTTCAAGCTCATGACCCGCTGCCCGAACCTCTATCTCGACACCACCATGGCCCTGGCGCCGGCCGCGGCGCCGTACATGGAGGTGAAGCCCTGGGTCACGAACGAGCAGCTGATCGCCTGGCAGGACCGGATCTGCTTCGGCTCGGACTTCCCGATCATCCCCTACGGCTACGAGGTGGAGATGCGGGGAATCCTCGACCGCGGGTTGCCTCCGGAGGCAGAGCGGAAGATCTTCTTCGACAACGCTTGCAGGTTTCTGGGCCTCTCTCTTAGACGCAGCGAAGACGGCACTGAGGAGATGCAGGCATGAAAAAACCGGTAACCTTCTGCAGCGAGGGGCTGAGGCTCTCGGGTGACGTCTACTATCCCGCCGATCTCTCGCCCGGCGAAAAGCGCGCGGGCATCCTGCTCTGTCACGGGTATACGGGGGTCAAGGACCTCTATTTGCCGGACAACGCGCGACTGCTGAACGATGCCGGCTACGTTGCCATGACCTTCGACTATAAGGGCTGGGGAGCCAGCGAAGGGCCGCGCAGTCGTCTGGCCCCGCACAGCCGGGTCTCTGATGTGCAGGCCGCGCTGACATTTTTGGGCACGCTGCCCGAAGTTGACGCTAATCGACTGGGTATCTACGGGACCAGCTACGGGGGTGCTACGGTGGTCTGGGTTGGGGCGATCGATCCACGCGTCAGATGCGTCGTCAGTGTGGTGGGCATTGGCAACGGCGCGCGCTGGATGCGGAGCGTGCGGCGCCCCGACGAATGGCACGATCTCCTGGAGCGCTCCCGGGAAGACCGTGTCAAGCGCGCCCTCACGGGCCAGTCGGAGCTGGTCGAGCGCGGCGAGATTCTACTGCTGGACCGTCAGTCGGCTGAGCTCGCCGCCGCCGCGCGTCGCAATAATCCCGCGGCGGTGAACACCATTCCCCTGGAATACGTCGACGACACGCTCAACTTTAATCCGGAATGGGTCGTGGATAAGATTGCCCCCCGCCCCGTTCTGTTCATCACGACGGATAACGACCGCCTCGTTCCCCCCGAGGAATCCCGGGAACTCTACGCCCGCGCCGGCGAGCCCAAGAAATTGGTCGTCTTGAAAGGCTACGGGCATTACGAAGTCTATGCGGACCCGGCGTTTGGCGAAGTCATGCAGGCGACCCTGGCCTGGTACCAGGAGTATCTTCCGGCGCGCTAAATCGTCGGGAGGGGGCCTCGACGGCCCCCTCCGAGGCCTCCCCCAGATGCATTTCGAGCGTGGCGGGTTCGGCCATGCCGAGAAGGCAGGCCACCCGCCGCGCGAGGCCCGAGTTAATCGCGCCGGCGAAGCCGGCGCTCGAAACAGCCGATTATCCCGCGGCGGGCTAACGACCGGCGAACTCTTCCTTCGCCCGCCTGAGCGCGTCGGGGTCCGCGAGGAGATCCAGCGCGGTCATGGCCAGCGCTTTGGCCCCCGCCACCATCCCGGCTCTGGCCATGGGCGACTTCGCCCACTCGGCGAACTTCCGCGAATGCCCGGGCACCCCGTCCGGGGCGATCCGGATGTAGGGGTGGATGGTCGGGATCGCCTGGCTCAGGTTGCCGCAGTCGGTGGAGCCGTAGCCGCTCTCCGGATCCTCTGGGTCCTCCGGAAATCCGATCCGCTCCAGGTTCTTTCGGAACAGCTCCGACATGGCGTCATTGGGCCTCAGCGGGTCGTGGATCAGCGGGTCCGGGGTGACTTTGACGCTGCATCCCGTAGCGGTCGCCGCGGCCTCGGCGCACGCCTGGAAGCGGCGAAGCAGCTCCTGGCAGTCCTCCCGCTTCATGGCCCGCAGGTAGAACTCGGCGGCGGTGTACTCGGGAATGATGTTGGGCTGATCGCCGCCGTGGGTGATGACGCCGTGGACGCGGGCGTCGGGCCGGAGCTGCTGGCGCATGGCGTCCAGCGCCACGAAGAGCTGGATCACCGCGTTCAACGCGTTGACCCCCTGCCACGGCGAGGACGCGGCGTGGGCGGCCTTGCCGGAGAACTCCGCCCGGACCTTGATGAGCCCCAGGCTGGGCCGCCAGACCCGGGTGCCGCAGCGCGGATGGATCATCAGCGCCGCATCCACACCCTCGAAGACGCCGGCCTCCATCAACTTGACCTTGCCGAGCCCTCCCTCCTCGGCCGGCGTGCCGATGACGTGGATGGTTCCCGCAAACGGAAGCCGCCCGAGCGCCGTGGCGATGGCGGCGCCGGCGCCCGCGCCGGAGGTGGCGATGACGTTGTGGCCGCAGGCGTGGCCGATCTTCGGGAGCGCGTCGTACTCGGCCAGGATGGCGATGGAGGGGCCCGGCCCGGCGCCGGCGATGGTCGCCCTGAACGCCGTGGGGACGCCGCCGACTCCGCGCTCCACCCTGGCTCCCTTTGAAGCGAGAAAGTCGGTGAGCCAGGCGTGGGCGTTTTCTTCCTGGTAGCAGAGCTCGGGGTTGGCGTGGATCTGGAGGCTTAGTGTTTCCAGCTCGTCGGCCAGCCGATCCACGCCCTCGGCGACCTTCGCCTTCAGTTCATCCACCGAAGCCATGACGCCCTGAGCTTACCCCAAAGGCGAGAGGCGGTACAGGGCCGCTGCGTTCTCCGACAGGATCTGACCCCCGACCGCTCGGGCTTCGTCGGCGGTGAGGCTCCCGCGCTCGACGAGCCATCCGAGCGCCTCTCCCAGGGCGGCGCGCCCCCAGCCGGCGGAGAG
>CAYJUC010000450.1:0-2853 GCA_964372605.1 uncultured bacterium
CCCTAGCGGCCTGTCGGAGAATTTCATGCTAAGCTCCGGTTCGAGCGCGGGCTTTACCCGCGCAAATCAACTCGGGCCTCGCGCGGCGGGTGGCCTGCCTTACGGCATTGCCGAACCCGCCACGCTCGAACTGCCTTGGGGGGAGGCTCGGAAGGGGGGCATCGCCCCCCTCCGAGTGTTCTAGTGCTCCCGCCGCGCCACCCTCGCCGGAGGCTTCGACTCATGACCATCCCGCTCTCGCGCCCGCCCGTGGATGACCAGATCAAGGAAGCGGTGCTGGCCGTCATCGACTCTCGGCAGTACATCCTGGGACCCGAGTGCAGGGCGTTCGAAGAGGAGCTCGCCGGCTACATCGGGACCAGGCACGCCGTGCTCACCGCCTCGGGGACCGCCGCTCTCTGGATCGCGCTCAAGGCCTTCGGGGTGAAGGCCGGGGACGAGCTCTTGGTTCCCGCGCACACCGCGTTCCCGACGGTGGAGGCCGTCCTGTTCGCCGAGGCGACCCCGGTTTTCGTCGACGTGGACGATTCGTACACGCTGGATCCGGCGGACGCCGCCGCCAAGATCACCTCGCGGACCGTCGGGGTCATCCCGGTCCACCTCTATGGCCATCCCGTCAATCTCGCCGCCGTCCGCGAGCTCTCTAGCCAGCACGGCCTCTGGCTCCTGGAGGATTGCTGTCAGGCTCACGGCGCGGCGTGGAAGGGGAAGAAAGTCGGCGGGTTCGGCCGGGCCGGCGCGTTCTCGTTCTACCCCTCGAAGAACCTGACGGTCATGGGCGACGGCGGGATCCTGGTCACGGACGACGACGAAGTCGCGTCCCGCGCCCGGCGACTCCGTGATCACGGCCGACTCAACAAGGACGTTCACGCCGAGGTAGGCTTCAACCTGCGCTTCAACGAGATCCAGGCCGCGGTGGGCCGGGTGTTGCTGCGGCGCCTGGACGCGATGAACGCCAGGCGTCGCGCCCTGGCCGGGCGCTACGCCGAGCGACTGGCCGGATTGCCCCTCACGCTGCCCACGGAAGCGCCCGATGCTCGCCACGTCTATCACCTCTATGTGATCCGGACCCGGAGGCGCGACGAGCTGGCCAGGTTCCTCAAGGATCGGGGGATCCAGACCGGGATCCACTACCCCGTGCCCTGCCACCGGCAGCCCGCCGCGGAGCACCTGGGCACTCCCCCTCTGCCCAGGACCGAGCAGATCGTTCAGGAGATCCTCACCCTCCCGCTGTCCGCGGGCCACACCGAGGCAGAAATCGACCAGGTGGCAGCCGCCGTCCGCGAGTTCTTCGGGACGTGATGGCTGAGGCGCTTCGGGTCCTCCAGCTCTATCCCAAAGAGGATTACTTCACCGGCGCGGCGATCCAGCTTTTGGAGCTGGCCCGGGGGCTCGCCGAACGCGGCCATCACGTCGTGGTCGCGTCTAGGCCCAGCCCGATCTGGGCGGCGAAGTGCGGCGACGCGGGGTTCCCCCACTACGCGCTGCCGATGCGCGCCGAGGTCGATCTCGGCTCGATCCCCGGGCTCGTTCGGCTCCTCCGGGAGCACCGGATCGAGGTCGTCCACTGTCACAAGGGCAAGGCGAGGACCCTGGCCCTCCTGGCCGGGCTCTTCGTGCGGATCCCCGCGCTCGTCCTGAACCGAGGGGTGAGCTTCCGTCTTACTCGCTGGAACCGGCTCGGCTACACGACTCGACGGGTGACCGCGATCGTGGCGGTCTCGGAATCCATCAAGCGCGGCCTGGTCCGAGAGGGACGCGTGCCGGCCGAGAAGATCGAGGTGATCTACTCCGGGACCGACACGGAGCGGTTCCACCCGGGAGTGGACGGAAGCCAGATCCGCCGGGAGCTCGGGCTCGCGCCCGACAAGTTTCTGATCACCCAGATCGGGATCCGGAGCTGGAGAGGAAACAACGAACTGCTCGACGCGATGGTGGCCGTCTCCGCCCGAGTCCCCAACCCTCGCCTCCTCTTCGTCGGGGCCCGCCGGCCCGAGTCGCTCCACGAAAAAGCGCGGGCCCTGGGCCTGGACGGCCGTGTGCACGTGCTCGCCTACCGCGAAGACATCCCCGAAATTCTGGCGGCCAGCGACTGTTGCGTGGACGCCTCCTACGCCGGCCTGGGCCTCACCGGCTCGCTGCGGGAAGCCCTGGCGGTGGAAACCCCGGTGATCGCCACCGACATCGAAGGAAACCCCGAGCTGGTGATCCACGGCGAGACCGGGCTCCTGGTCCCGCCGAAGAACCCCGGCGCCCTCGCCCAGGCCATCCTCCAGCTGATGGAAGACCCGATGCGGGCCAAGGAGATGGCCCGGGCGGGGCGCAAGCGCGTCGAGGCCGCGTTCTCCACCCGGGTCAAGGTGGAGCGGACCGAAGCGCTCTACCGGCGGCTTCTGGCGGGACGGTTGTGAAACCCCTGGCTATCCTCCCGCGGCTCCTCGTCTACCTCCGGCCGTACTGGGGGTGGCTTCTCCTGGGGTCGGTGCTGGCGCTCGGCGTCTCCGCCATGGATGGGGCGATCGCCTGGCTGGTCAAGCCGGCCATGGACGAGATCTTCGTCAAGCGGGACCTTCAGATGCTGAAGCTCATTCCCCTGGCCCTCCTCCTGGTCTACCTCGCCAAGGGGGCCGGCCGGTACGGGCAATCGTACCTGATGGCATCGGTCGGGGAGCGGGTGATCGTCAAGATCCGGCGCGACCTCTACGGTCACATCCAGGGGATGCCGCTCCAGTTTTTCTCCGACCTCCACACCGCCGAGCTGATGTCGCGGGTGGTCAACGACGTGAACCGGCTGGCCCGCCTCTTCTCCCAGGTGCTGGTCATGACGATCCGCCAGGTGGGAACCATCCTGGC
>CAYJUC010000451.1:0-2836 GCA_964372605.1 uncultured bacterium
GGCCACGGTGCTGGACGCCCTCCGCGAGGGGTACGAGATCGTGGTGCTGGAAGACGCCATCCGCGCGGTGAACGTGAATCCCGGCGACGGCGACCGCGCGCTGGCCGAGATGAAGGTCGCAGGCGCCGCCTTCGCCACGCTCCAGGACGTTTGATGCTCCACGCGAACACGGTCCTCGCTTGAGCAGGTCGTCCCGGGGCGAGTTGGTCAGGCTCTTCCTCAAGCTCGGCGTCTCCGGCTTCGGCGGGCCCTTGGTCCACATCGCGCTGATGGAGACCGAGGCGGTGGAGCGCCGCCGCTGGCTCTCCAGGCAGGAGTTCCTGGACGGGCTGGCGCTCTGTCAGGTGCTGCCCGGGCCGGCCTCCACCCAGCTCGGTGTCTACCTCTGCTACCTCCGCGGCGGCCTCGCCGGCGCCTTGCTCGGCGGCGGCGCCTTCGTGCTTCCCGGCTTTCTGATCATGCTGGGCTTCTCGGTCCTCTACGGGTACACGGGCGGCGTGCCGCGGGTCCAAGGGATTTTCGCGGGGATCGGGCCCGCCGTGATCGCGATCATCGGCCTGTCAGCCTGGAAGCTCGGCCGGAGCGCGGTCGGCTCGTGGCCGCTGGGTGGCCTCGCGGCGCTCGGGTTTCTCCTCACCGCCTTCCTCCGCTGGGATACCGCGCTGGTGCTCATCGCATGCGGGGGACTCTGGGTCGCCGTCAGGCGGAGCCAGGAGCGGTTCAGGCTGATGGTCTCGCTGCTGCCGGCGGTGGCGCTGGCGGCCCCGGAGGTCTACGCGCGTCTCGGCTGGCTCTTTCTCAAGATGGGCGCGGTGGTCTACGGCGGCGGCTACGTCATCATCCCGGTGGTCAGGCGAGAAGCTGTGGAGCGCTACGGCTGGCTCTCCGATCGCGCGTTCCTGGACGGCCTCGCCCTGGGCCAGTTGGTCCCGGGGCCGATCGTCAACCTCTCCGCCTTCGTGGGCTACCAGGCGGGAGGGGTCGTCGGCGCAATCGTTGCCGCGGCAGCGATCTTCCTCCCGGCGTTCGCCGTCATCCTGGCCGCCATCCCGGCGATGAAGCAGCTCAAGGCGTCGCCGACAATGCGGGCGTTTCTCCAGGGCGTGAACGCCGCCGTAGTCGGGGCGATCGTCGCGGCCACGCTTCCGCTTGCCCGCACCGCCATCGTGGGCCCGTTGAGCGGGGCCATCGGGCTGGTTACCCTCGTCCTGCTCTGGCGATTCAAGGTGGATACGCTCTGGCTGGTCCTGGGGGCCGGGGCTCTCGGACTCCTCCTCGCATGAGCCGCGCGGTCACGGTCTTCTGCGCCTCAAGCTCGGTGGTGGGGCCAAAGTACTTCGAGGCGGCGCGGGAGGCTGGCGAGAAGATCGCCAAACGAGGATGGACGGTCATCTACGGCGGCGGCAACATCGGGCTCATGGGCGCGCTCTCCCGCGCGGCGCGGGAGTACGGCGGGAGCGTGGTGGGCGTGATTCCCCGGGTCCTCCTCGACGCGGGGTACGGCGACCGGGAGGTCTCGGAGCTGATCGTCACCGAGGGGTTACGGGACCGGAAGGCGATCATGGATGAGCGCGGGGACGCGTTCCTCGCGCTCCCGGGCGGGCTCGGCACGATGGAGGAAATCCTGGAAGTCCTCACGCTGAAGCAGCTCGGCTATCACAGAAAGCCCGTCGTGATCCTGGACCTGGACGGCTACTACGACCCGCTCTGGCTCCAGATGCAGCGCGGCATCGACCAGGGGTTCATCAAGCCGGAGTTCCTGGACCTCTGGTACCCGGCGCGGCACGTGGACGAGGCGCTCCGCTACATCGACGAGTACGAGCCCCACCGCTACGGCCCGAAGTGGTATAAATAACGCCATCCCGGTGCTGGGGAGGATAGGGGAGATCCAAGGATGAGCGCGGTTGTCAACTGCGCCACCTATGCCGGCGGCCGCCGGGTCGCTGACGTGGAGATCGAGGACATCAGCGAGGTCCTCAAGGAGCCCGACCGGTTCGTCTGGATCGAGCTCTACGAGCCGGGCGAGGAGCTTTTGCGGCAGGTCCAGCAGGAGTTCGGCCTGCACGACCTCGCCATCGAGGACGCCCACCGGGCCCACCAGCGGCCCAAGCTGGAGCGGTACGGCGACTCGCTCTTCATCGTCCTGCGCACCGCCCAGAGTGAGGAGCGGCAGATTGCTTTCGGCGAAACGCACCTCTTCGTGGGCGCGCGATACGTCGTCTCGGTGCGTCACGGCGCGTCCCCCTCCGATGGCGAGGTGCGCTCGCGCTGCGAGGCCACGCCGGAGCTCCTCTCCAAGGGTCCGGGGTTCGTGCTGTACGCGCTGATGGACTTCATCGTGGACCAGTACTTTCCCATCGTCGACGCCCTGGAGGACGAGCTGGAAGCGCTCGAGCAGGCGGTCTTTGGCGAATCGTTCGACCGCGAAACCACCACACAGATTTACCGGCTCAAGCGCCACCTGCTGGAGGTCAAGCGGGCCGTCTCGCCGCTGATGGACGTCTCTAACCAGCTGATGCGCTTCGACCTCCAACTCATCCACGAGGACACCCGGCCGTACTTCCGTGACGTTTACGACCACGTGATCCGTATCAATGAGATGGTGGACGTCCTGCGCGAGCTCCTGACCAGCGCCCTCGAGGCCAACCTGTCCCTGATCTCCGTCGCGCAGAACGAGGCAATGAAGCGGCTCGCGGGCTGGGCCGCCATCTTCGCGGTGCCCACCATGATCGCTGGCCTCTACGGCATGAACTTCGACTTCATGCCGGAGCTCCGGTGGCGCTTCGGCTATCCCGCGGTGGTGGCCGCGACGCTCGCGATCTGCGGCTTCCTCTAC
>CAYJUC010000452.1:0-2805 GCA_964372605.1 uncultured bacterium
GAAATGCTCGATCACCCGCCGCTCGGCGTAGTCGCGCGCCGACCAGGTGGTGATCAGAAACGGCCAGTCGGAGGCCTGAAGCAGCAGCAGCTCACGGCAGGCCTGAGCCGCGATGCGCTGGATGAGCGGAGGCGCTTCCCTCCCGATCCGTCCCAGGAGGTCAACGAGGCCCTGCTCGGCGCTCCCGATCTTTTCCCACACCCACGCGGTCTGCGGGTTCAACCAGACCCGATGGTCACCCCCCTCCCCCCAGGAGCCCTCACCCAGAGAAACGACCTCCTGTGGCGGAGAGGCCTCCAGCGCCTCGCTCAAGGTCATCGGCGTGACTCCCACATCCCGGAGTCCCTCCGTCACCCGGCCGAGCCAGGCGGGGCCCTCAAACCACCAGTGGCCGAAGAGCTCGGCATCGTACGGCGCGCAGAGAACCGCCGTACGCGGGCTGTCGTCGACCTCCGCCAACGTGGCGCCCACGAGCGACACGAAGTGACGGGCTTGGGCCAGGACCCGCTCTTCCGCCTGCTTCGGGTCGTAGACTGCCTTGGTCCCCAGGTCTTGGGTCGAGTCCGTCACCCGCCAGTAACGGATGCCTCCGGGAAAGTGCTTTTTGTGAAATTCGAGGTACGCGAAATCTCCCGGGTAGCCGGCGTCGCGACTCCAGACCTGGAAAGTGCTCCTGGGATCCCGGACGAAGGCGGTTACTCCGCTCGCGCCGCCTGGCGACGCGACGCGATACGTCCGGTACGGGGAGCGTCCGCCGGGCGGCGCCGCCGCCGGCTCTCCGGCCAGGGCCCCGAGCGCCGGGAACCGATCACGGTAGGGAGAGAGCGGGCTCCCGCCGGCCACCAGGTGGTGGTCCACCACAAAGAAGCCGAGGCCGTACCGGGCGAGCAGTTCTTCGATTCCCGGCCTGATCCCTTCCGCAAGCGCGGCGCGGGGGCGGTATGCGCACTCGGGGAGCCAGATCCCCAGAGGCTCACGGCCGAAGTGCCGGCGGTGAGCCTCGATGGCCGCGCGGAGCTGGAGGTGAAGCGACTCGTCCCGGGAAAGGAGCGGGAGGTAGCCGTGGGTGGCCGCGCACGTGATCACTTGCAGGTGTCCGGCACGGTCGAGGTCGGCAAAGGCCGCCAGGAGGTTCCGGCCCCGACGACGGAACAGCTCCCACATCCGGTCCAGGGTCTCCTCCCAGAAGCCGACCAGGGCGGCCAGATCCGGCCTCTCCGACCGCCGGAACTGCTCCAGGTTCTCCCGGCACGCTCGCCGGCGGTTCTCCAGGTAGAGCTCCAACTCGGCGGGAAAATCGGGCGCCCCTAACTGCTCGGCCAGCACCGGCGAGATGTTGATCGTCCACTTCGGGCTCACCCCCTTGGCGACCAAATCCTCGGCCGCGGCGAGGAGAGGGAGGTAGCATTCCAGGGCCGCCTCGGAAAGCCAGTCGCTCCCGTGAGGCCATCGGCCATGGCGAAGCACCAGGGGAAGATGCGCGTGAAGGACCAGGCAGTACGCGGATCGGGACATGGGATTCTGGGAATTCTCGACTCTGATTTCATTTCGACAACTCGCGCCGCTGCTGTCAAGGGAAAAGTTCCGACCCCGCCTCGTTTTTGCCCTCACCCCGGCGAAGTGGTATAAACGTTCCGATGATTCGACGCTCGCGCGGCCTATCACGCGGCTGGAGCCGACACGCGCTCCGGCGAGCACGCTTGCCTGCGCGCCTGCGGCTCAGCCGCCGCCCTGTTTGATCCAGGATCGGGCGGGTGGGGTGACCGATGCCGTTCTTCTATCTTCTCGGGGTGGCCGTCGCCGTCGCCATCGCGATCTTCGCCCTCCAAAACACCGACCAGGTCACCATCAGCTTTATCGCCTGGAAGGTGGAGAAGGTCCCGCTGGCTGCCGTCATCCTGATCTCGGGAGCCGTGGGCGGTTTCGTGATGACTCTGGTGGGGTGGGTCCAGCGCTGGAGGCTCCGCGCGAAGATCCGGCAGCTGGAAGCTCGCCAGCGGAGCGCTGAGCCGGAGAAGCCCGGAGACTAGGCATGGAAGAGATCCCTCGCCTCGGCGAAACCGTCAAAGCGCTTCTGGACGAAGGTCGCCAGGAGCGGCTGGCCCAGATCCTGGAAGAGGCCCATCCAACGGATGTGGCCCAGATCATCCAGGAGCTGCCCGTGCCCCAGCAGCGGACTGTCTTTCGGCTCCTGAGCCGCGAGCGGGCAGGAGTGGTTCTCCACGAGATCGACGACCAGACACTGCTGGAGCTGGTCCGCGCCCTGGACGAGGTGGAGCTGTCCGGGATTCTCGATCGGATGCCGGCAGACAACGCCGCCGAGGTGGTGGACGAGTTGTCCGAGGAGCAGGCCGAGAAGGTCCTGGACCTCATGAAGGAGGAGCAGGCCGAGGAAGTCCAGGAACTCCTCGAGTACGGCGAGAAGACGGCCGGCCGCATCATGTCGCCGGAGTTCGTGGCGGTTCACGAGGAGATGAGCGTGGCGCAGGCGATCGATCACGTGAGGAAGTCGGCATCGGCCGAGCACATCTTCCACCTCTACGTGGTGGACGACCACGACCACCTGGTGGGGGTGGTCCCGTTCCGCCGGCTCATCACGGCCGACCCCGCCACGCCGGTCAGGCTGATCCGGCAGGAGGACGTGGTCAGCGTGACCCCGGAAACCGACCAGGAGGAGGTGGCCAAGATGGTGACCAGGTACAACCTCCTGGCCATCCCGGTGGTGGATCGGAACCGCCGTCTCCTCGGGACCATCACCGTGGACGACGTCATCGACGTCATCCACGAGGAGGCCACCGAGGACAT
>CAYJUC010000453.1:0-2799 GCA_964372605.1 uncultured bacterium
CCTTGATCTCGTCCTCGCCCCCGATGAACTCGGACGGAACCGCCACCGCCGCGCATTCCAATACCGCCGGGTGCTCCTGGATCACCGTCTCGACGTCGTAGGAGGAGATGTTGACGGCCCGCCGACGGATGACGTCCCGCATCCGGTCCACGAAGTAGTAATACCCGTCCGCGTCCCGCCGCATGCCATCGCCGGTGTGGTACCAGACGTTCCGGAGCGCTTCGAGGGTCTTCTCCGGCATCGCCCAGTACCCCTGGTTGAAGGCCCACGGGGCCTTCGGCCGCACGACAAGCTCCCCCACCTCTCCGGACGGCAGCTCCTCGTCGGTTTCCGGATCCACGATCCGGAGGTCGAACCACTCGCTCACCGCGAGGCCGCAGGAACCGGGGCGGAAATCGTCGTAGGGCATCATGGTGACGATACCGATCTCGGTCATCCCGTAGTACTCGAGTACCCGCTCGATCCCGAAGCGCTCCTTGAACTCCCCGGCGATGGCCGCGGGCGCTGGCTGGCCCAGGACGAGCCTCAAGCGGTGGGCTCTGTCATCGTCCCGGCGCGACTGGCGGAAGATGAAATCCATCATCACGCCGAGGAGGTTGGTGACGGTCGCGCCGGCGCGCCGGATCTGGGAGACCCACTCGCTGGCGCTGAAATGGGGCCAGAGCACGGCCTTCGCCCCCACGAGTAGGGACGGGTAGACCTGCATGAACGGGGCGTTGCCATGATAGAGGGGCGTGGCGACGAAGTAGACGTCGTCTTCGGTCAGGCGGGTGAGGTTTGTGGGGCACTCGGCAAAGAGGTGGCAGTGGGCGTTGGGCATCATGACCCCTTTGGAGGGACCGGTGGTCCCGGAGGTGTACATGATGGCGCAGAGGTCCCGGGGGGAGAGCTCGATCCCCGGCGGGTCGTCGCGGGCGCTCTCTATCTCCTCGAAGTGGCAAACGCGCAGTCGCCGGAAGTGGGGGACGGGCCCATCCCCGTACACCACGAGGGTCTCCAGCATAGGGAGCTTCTCCTCGCTCGCCCGGACGTTCTCGAGAAACTCAGGGGCCACCACCATCAGCTTCCCGCCGGAGTTGTTCACCAGGTGCTCGAGAAAGTACCCCTTGTAGGCGTTGTTGACGGAGACCTCGATGGCGCCGATCCGGTTGGCCGCCAACCAGAGCAGCATGAACTCGATCGAGTTCGGGAGCATGATCAGGACCCGGTCGCCCCGTTCCACGCCGAGCGCCATGAGGCCGTGAGCCAGCCGGTTGACGCGGCGATCCACTTCCGCATAGCTCCACGGCGCATCGGTCATGAACTGGAGAAACGGCCGATCCCCGTGCGTCACGGCCCGGCGCTCCAGCACGCGGGAGAAGATCCAGTCGCTCCGGTCGGGAACGGCGAGTCGAAGCGGCGGGTAGGCGCCTCGCGCCCCCTTCATGCCGAAGGCGCCATCCGGAGGGAGACGCGGATCGCGTTTCCCTCCTGGGCGAACTTGAAGGCGCTGTTGATCTCGCCGAACGGGAAGACGTCGGAGACGATCTTGCCGAACGG
This sequence comes from uncultured bacterium, assembly GCA_964372605.1. Taxonomy (GTDB): domain Bacteria; phylum Methylomirabilota; class Methylomirabilia; order Rokubacteriales; family CSP1-6; genus CAYJUC01. The sequence goes on from CAYJUC010000453.1 coordinate 1,540, forward strand.
ATAGACGTGGCGGCGCCGGAGGAGGAAGTCGATGGCGCGCGGCAGCACCCAGGGCTCGTACACGATCACGCCGCGGATCATCTGGGCTCCCCGCACCACGGTTCCCGGGTCGAGCGCGGAGGGGAGACCGGGCGTGATGTTGCCGATCCAGAGGTAGCGACCGCCCTGGCGAAGGAGCCTCGCCCCCTCCTCGACGGCGCTCGGCACCCCCGCGAACTCGGCCACCACGTCGGCGCCGTGGCCCCCGGTCAGCCCCCGCACCAGCTCACGGCGATCCTTTTCGCCCGTCTCGTCGATATTGATCGTGTGCGTGGCGCCGAACTCCTTCGCCAGGGCGAGCCGGTCCGCCCGCTTATCGAGGACGATCACGCGGGCCGCTCCCATGTCGCGGGCCAGCGCCGTCGCGTAGAGCCCGAGGCCGCCGGCCCCCTGGATCACCACCGTGTCGCCGAGGCGGATGCCGATCTGATCGAGCCCGTAGAGCGCCTCCGAGAGCGCGCAGTTGACCGGGGACACCTCGCCGTCCGAGAGTTCCGCCGGCACCTTACAGAGCGTCTGGCCTTTCCGGAGATAGTAGTACTCCCCGTACGCGCCCCTGAAGTGCGGCGGCTCCTCCACGTTCCGCAACCAGTGCCGGTAGCGGTTGGCGCAGCCGGGAGCGCCGCTGAGACAGGCCGGGCACGCGCCGCACGGCACGAAGTAGGCGTAAACGATGCGGTCGCCCTCGCCGAGCGGCTGGCCCAGGCTGTCCTGCTTGACGTCGCGACCCAGCCGAAACACTTCGCCGACCATCTCGTGGCCGGGGACCGAGCCGCGCGGCAGGCCGGGCCCGCGCCCGTGCCAGATGTGCAGATCGGAGCCGCAGATATTGGCGGCCCGGATCCTGACCAGGATGTCCTCCGGCCCGACCTCGGGGAGCGGATACTCCCGGAGATCCATCGGCTGCCCGGGCCCCTGATAGACCGCCACCTTCCCTGTCATCGCCCACTCTCCGTATCACGCTGGCTCGGATCATTCACGTCCGCACTCGGCACCCTCACCCCAACCCTCTCCCTCCGAAGGGAGTCCGAAGGGAGAGGGGGCGCTTTCGGTACCCTCGCCCCCGGTGGGGGAGAGGGTCAGGGTGAGGGGACCTGTCAGACACGCTGAGCAAATCCATGCGCGCTGGGAAGCGGTTCGCTACTTGCCCGCCTCGGCGAATGCCTCCTTCGCAACCTGGAAGGCGTTGATCGCCGTCGGCACTCCCGCATACCACGTCAC
>CAYJUC010000454.1:0-2714 GCA_964372605.1 uncultured bacterium
TGTGGCCCTCTGGGCCGCGTGGTTCACGCCATCGCCGGGCCTGGCCCAGCAGCCGGTCAAGATCGGAGTGTTGATGTCGTACACCGGCCCTTTGTCGGTGAACGGGATACGGGCGACCGACGGAGTCAGGCTCTTCTTCCAGAGCAAAAACTGGGAGGTCGCCGGCCGGAAGATCGAGCTCATCAGGGAAGACACCGAGGCCAAGCCGGACGTGGCTCTGACCAAGACCCAGAAAGTGGTGGAGCGGGATAAGGTGCACGCCCTCATCGCCTACATCTCCACTCCCGAAACCTATGCCGCGCGGGACTTCATCACGGCCCAGAAGATTCCCACCATCGTCGTGTCCGGGGCCAACGCCCTGGTTCACCCTGGTTCGCCGCAGCGGAGCCCCTATATGTTCCGGACTTACAACTCCCTCTACGGCAACGCCAAGGCGCTGGCCGAATGGGTGTACAAGAAGGGTGGCCACAAGCGGGCGGTGCTGGTGGCGCTGAACTTCGGCGGGGCGCTGGAGCCGGCCTTCGCCTTCAAGACCAGTTTTCAGAAGCTGGGCGGTCGGGTGGTCACCGAGCTCAGGCCTCCCCTGGGCACCGCCGACTGGGCGCCCTGGATCACCCAGATCGGCGCGGCGATATCCAACGCCGACGTGGTCGTGGCGTACGTCTACTCCGCCGACGCCATCCGCATGGTGAAGGGCTGGAAGGAGTTCGGCCTGAAGGGGCAGGTGCCGCTCTACGGCGGCGAGGCCTTCCTCAGCGAGATGCTGCTCCCGGCGATGGGCGACGCTGCGGAGGGACTGCGCCAGTTCGGGGGCTACTGTCCCACGTTGAAGACCCCGGAAAACCAGATCCTCGTGCAGCTGGTCAAGACCACGGGCGATTACCCCGCCGAGTACAACTTCTACGGGTGGGCCGCGGCCCAGAGCATGTGGGAAGCCATCAAGAGCATCGGGGGGAAAGTCGAGGACAGGGAGGGGCTGGCCAAGGCGCTGGGGCAGGTACATTTCGTCGGAGCCATGGGGCCATATCGCTACGATCAGAACCACAACCCGATCCTGGACGTCTACATGCAGGAAGTGCGGCGGATCAACGGGGGACTCCACAATGTCTGCCTGGATAAGGTGCCTGAGGTAGGCCATCCCGGCGACATCCCCTTCCCGCCCAACTGATCCGGAGGACACGATGAACGAAATGAGCTTGGCCGAGATCGCGCGGAAACACATCTGGTTGAGCTTCGGGCGCGGTCCGAGCTGGCTCGACCGCGACCTGATCGTCGCCCGGGGAGAAGGTCATTATATTTATGACACCGAGGGGAACCGCTACTTCGACGGCATGAGCGGCCAGGGGGCGATCATGCTCGGCTACTCGAACGCCGAGATCATCGACGCCGTCGTCAAACAGCTCCACGTCATCGCGCCCAACCCGTCCGGATGGCCGGTCTCCATCCCCATGATCGAGCTGGCTCAGAAGCTCGCGTCGCTGACCCCGCGCGGCCTGACGCGCACCTTCTTCTCGCTGAGCGGGACCGACGCCAACGAGACCGCCGTCAAGATCGCGCGGCAGTACTGGAAGCTCAAGGGACAGGGCGGGAAGTACAAGGTGATCGCGCGCTGGGGCGGCTACCACGGCTCCTCGCTGGCCATGAGCGCGGCCAGCGGGTACCCCAACCGGCGGCGCTCCTTTGAGCCGTTGCCGCAGGGATTCGTCCACGTGAAGCCCCCGTTCTGCTACCGCTGCCCGTATGCCCTCACCTACCCGAGCTGCGGAGTCGAGTGCGCCGAGGAGATCCGGAAGTTGGTGGAGTACGAGGACCCATCCACCATCGCGTGCTACCTCGGCGAGCTGACCATCGCCGGCGGCGGGGTGATCGCGCCGCCTCCGGGATACGTCGAGCGGGTGAGGCAAATCTGCGACCAGTACGGGATCCTCATGATCGCGGACGAGGTGGTCACGGGCTTCGGGAAGATGGGCACGTGGTTCGAGAGCGAGCAGTACGACATGATCCCCGACATCATCACCATGGGGAAGGCCCTGAACAACGGCTACGTGCCGCTTTCGGCCACCACGGTTCGGGAGGAGATCGCGGAAGTCTTCGAGGGCAAACCCGAGAACTTCCTCCACCACGGTTACACGTCCGGAGGCATGCCGGTGGCCTGCGCCGCGGCGCTGGCGACGATCAACTACATCGAAAAGCACGACCTGCTTTCGGAAGTGCCGGCCAAGTCGAAGCGCCTGGCCGAACGCCTCTCCGGACTGGCCGAGTCCTCGCCTCTCGTGGGCGATGTCCGCGTCAGAGGGCTGATGGCGGTCGTGGACCTGGTGAAGGACAAAAGGACCCGGGGAAACTTCGCCGATCCCTACGGCGCGAGCGCGGCGATCTTCGACTTGGCCCGGGAGGAAGGCATCTATGTCTATGTGCGGGCCCCTCGGATCATGTACCAGCTCCCGCTGACCATCACCGGCGAGGAGATCGACTTCGTCGCCGGGGCCACGGAACGCATCGTCAAGCGGCTGGAGGCGGTCGCGCGATGAGCCCGATCACAGGACGGACGGCAGCTTCGTTCGAGCGCGGGCTTTGCCCGCGCAAACCAACTCGGGCCTTGCGCGGCGGGTGGCCTGCCTCGCGGCATGGCCCGAACCCGCCACGCTCGAACTGCATCGGGGGGAGGTTCGGCAGGGGGGCGTGCCCCCCTCCGAGTGATCTGGAGGGGGTCG
>CAYJUC010000455.1:0-2713 GCA_964372605.1 uncultured bacterium
AAGCCCCATACCCTAATCCCCCGCAGGAGGGATGTCAAGCGGAGCAGGACTGAACCGGAATCAAAACGGCTGGCGGCGGCCTTCTTCTCGCTCGTCGAAGCGAGCGTATTCGGGGAGGAATGTGAGGCGGATGGTTCCCGTGGGGCCGTTGCGCTGCTTGCCAACGATCACCTCGGCGAGGTTCCGGTCTTCGTCCGTCAGCTCCTCGTCTTTTTTGTAGCGCTCGGGCCGATAGAGGAAAATGATCAGGTCCCCGTCCTGCTCGAGCGCCCCCGAGTTGTGGCTGACGATGCCGTCAGCCAGCCAGGAGGCAGGACCGGGAACCGAAAGGTCGAACACCTCCTCCTCTCCGTCAGCTTCCACGGCTATAATCCGATCCCAGAAGAGATCAGTGGTCGCGCGTCCATGGAGTTCCTCGTCGTTGAGGATCTCCGCGTACTCCGCCAGAACCGCCCTTGAGGGAGCGAAACGAAAATGGGAACTCCCACCGTAGGCCGTCCCTCGGAGGGCAGCCATAGACCTCTGCGAGATCCCCTGCTCAGGAAGCCTTCTTGCAATCGCCACGCGATCGCCCACCGAAAGCTCGCTCACCCGGCTCCAGCCCCGTGCGGCAAAGAGCCGATGCTGCCCGGTTGCCCGGATCACCCGGCCGCTTGCCAACCGGATCGCAAACACCGGCCTCATCCCGACCCGCCAGATTTTCTCGCTCTTCGCCAGGACGAGGCTCCCTTCGGGAGACATCGCCCAAACCTCGGGCGCGGTGCCGACCAGATCCCGAATGGGGACCCGTTGGCCGTCGCCCAGGACCACCAGCGTCTCACCGGTAACACACTCGCGGAGGTCGGAGAGCTGAGGCCGGAAATCCCGCGTCGCCCTGGTCTCCACCGCCCTGGAGAGCTGAGAGAGCGCGACCACCGGTACCCGGAGCTCCTTGGCCAGCGCTTTGAGGGAACGGGAGATCTCGGAGATCTCCTGCTGCCGGTTCTCGGCGGCGCTCCGGCCCCGCATGAGCTGGAGGTAATCGATGACGATGAGATCCAGCCCGTGCTCGGCTTTCATGCGGCGCGCCTTGGCCCGGGCCTCCAGACCCGAGAGGGCCGCGGTGTCATCGATAAAGATGCTGGAATCGGCCAGGCGGCCCGCGGCGTTGGTCAACCGGGGCCAGTCTTTCGGCTCCAGGTAGCCGGTGCGGACGCGGTGGGAGTCCACCCGCGCCTCGGAGCAGAGGAGCCGTTGGACAAGCTGCTCCTTGGACATCTCGAGGCTGAAAATCAGCACGCGCTTCTTATGCGGCTCGCAGCCCACGTGCTGGGCAACGTTGAGGGCGAACGCCGTCTTCCCCATGGACGGCCGGCCGGCGACGATGATGAAGTCCGAGGGCTGGAGCCCCGACGTCATCCGGTCGAGCGGCGAGAAGCCGGTGGGGAGACCGGTGACGTGCTCCTTCCGTTCGTACAGGGTCTCGATGTACTCGAAGGTTTCTTTCAGGATGGACCGCACCGGGATGGCGGAGTTCAGGATGCGCCGCTCGGAGACCTGGAAGATCATCCGCTCGGCCTGGTCCAGGAGACTATCGACCTCTTCCTGGGCCTCGTAGCTCTGCCCGATGATCTCGGTGGAGATGCGGATCAGCTCCCGGAGCAGCGCCTTTTCCCGCACGATCGTGGCGTAGGAGAGGAGGTGGGCCGCGGTGGCCGCCTCTTCGACCAGCGCCGCCAGCGCGGCGGGGCCTCCCACTTCATCCAGCCCGCCCCGCCGGCGGAGCTCCTCGGAGAGCGTCAGGAGATCCACCGGCTCGTTCCGCTCGAAGAGGGCGATCATCGTGGCGAAGATCTTCCGGTGGCCCTCTTTATAAAAGTCGGGGGGCGTGAGGATCTCGATGGTGCGGGGGAGGCTCTCGTTCTCCAGCAGGATGGCCCCCAGGATCGCCCGCTCCGCCTCCAGATTCTGCGGCGGGATCTTGGAGGACAGGAGATCGGTGAGGGTGGCCACGGTCACTCCCGGGCGACGGAGATCCTGAGCTGGGCGGTGACCTCGGGGTGGAGCCGGACAGGAACTGTGTGGTTGCCGAGCGCCTTCAGAGGCGCGTCGAGATCGATCCGGCGTTTTTCCACGCTGACGCCGTGCCGGGCGAGGATGGCGACCAGATCGTGAGCGTTCACGGAGCCGTAGAGGTGCCCATCCTCGGACGCCTGGCGGGTCAAGTTGACGGTGAGGGCCTCGATGGCCTGGGCCTGAGCCTGCGCGTCGATCTTCTCTTTCTCGGCGCGGGCTTCGTGACGTTTCTTGATCTGGTCGATATTTTTCAGATTCGAGGGGCTGGCCGGGAGCGCGAGGCGCTGGGGGAGCAGATAGTTCCGGGCGTAGCCGTCGGCGACGTCGCGCACCTCGCCCCGGCGCCCGAGCTTGGGGACGTCGTCAAGCAGAATGATCTTCATGGCTCCACCGCCCGCGGGTTACTCGGCTGCGTAGGGCAGGAGCGCCACTGTGCGGGCGCGCCTGATGGCATGGGTGAGCTGGCGCTGGTGGCGGGCGCAGCTTCCGGAGATCCGCCGGGGAACGATCTTGCCGCGCTCGGTGACGAAGTTCCTGAGCCGCTTCCAGTCCTTGTAGTCGATCAGGTCCACCTTGTCGACGCAGAACTTGCAGACCTTGCGCCGCCCGAAGCGACGCCGCTTCGCTGGCCTGGCTGCTTGAATGGCTTACTCTCCTT
>CAYJUC010000456.1:0-2679 GCA_964372605.1 uncultured bacterium
TGGCCACCTTCGCCTCGCGCTTCGACGTGGAGCGCTTCGGCATGGTGACGTGGGCGTCGCCGCGCCACTCCGACCTCATGATCGTCTCGGGCACGGTCACCATCAAGATGGCCCCAATGCTCAAGCGGATCTACGATCAGATGCCGGATCCAAAGTGGGTCATCTCCATGGGCTCCTGCGCCAACTCCGGCGGCCCCTTCCGTCACGGGTATCACGTGGTGAAGGGGGTGGACCGGGTGGTGCCCGTGGATGTCTATGTCCCGGGGTGCCCGCCCACCCCGGAGTCGCTGATGTTCGGGATCCTCAAGCTTCAGGAGCAGGTAGCGGAGTTCCAGACGACCGGCGCGCGCGAGCCTTCCCCCCGGGCCGAGTGACAGAGTGCTGAACAACGACGCGGTGCGTGATTCTGCAGTGTTCGAGCGCGGGCTTGGCCCGCGCAATCTCGGGGGGAGGTTTCGGAAGGGGGGCGTGCCCCCCTCCGAGGGTAATCCGTGAGCGCAGATCAGGCAATCTCTCTCATCCGGGACCGGTTCGGGGTGACCGCCCGGGGCGAACCGGACGGCCTCACCGTCGAGATCCCCGTCGATCGATGGATGGAATTCGCCCGCTTCGCGCGCGAGACCCTCGGGTGCCGGTACTTTTCGTTCCTCACTGCTGTTGACTGGAAGGAAGCCGGATTCGAGGTGCTCTGCCGGGTCGAGCACGTAGGGGCCCGGCTGGCAATCACGTTCAGGACCAGGCTCCCGAAAGAAGCTCCCTGCCCCTCGCTCACCCCGGTCTATCGCGGGGCCGACTGGATGGAACGCGAGTGCTATGATCTCTTCGGCATCCGCTTCGACGGCCACCCGGATCTCCGGCGCATTCTCCTCCCCCAGGACTGGGAGGGGTATCCCCTCCGGAAGGATTACGCCGTCGACACTGCCCACCACCCTTACCGATAGGAGGACACGACATGATCTACGAGCTCCGGACCTACACGCTCCACCCTGGCAAGGCGCCAGAGTTCATCCAGCACGCCGGCGGCATCGCGATGCCGATCCGCGGCGACCGCTACGGCAAGCTCGCCGGTTACTGGTCCACCGACGTGGGCACCCTGAACCAGGTGCTCCACCTCTGGGCTTATGACGACATGGCCCACCGGACCCGGGCCCGCGCGGAGCTTTCAAAGAACGAGCGCTGGAACGCCGAATACGTCCCGAAGATCCGGCCGCTCCTCAGCAAGCAGGAGAACACGATCCTGATTCCCGCCGACTTCAAGCAAGTGGAACCGTCGGCGCAGGGGCATGGGGTCTACGAGTTCCGGACCTACCGGCTTTACCCCGGCCGGGTGGCCGACTGGTTGGCGACCTTCAAGTCCGGTCTGGCTGCGCGCGAGAAATACTCCAAGCTCTTCGGGCTCTGGTCCAGCGACGTCGGCGAGCTCAACCGGGTCGCGCACCTCTGGGGGTACACGGACCTGAACCACCGGGCCCAGGTTCGGAAGGACTCGCTGGCCGACCCTGTCTGGAAAGAGACTGTCGGGAAGCTCGCCCAGTTCATGCAGCTGATGGAGAACAAGCTCCTGATTCCGACGGAGTTCTCGCCGCTCCGGTGACGCGCCGAGCGGGTCGCGCCCTCCCATGGACCCCCTCACCGTAGATCCTCTCCCCCTCCGAGGGGAGAGGGGAGGGTGAGGGGGAACCGCGGGTGAGGGGGAACCGCTGATGCCCGATCCGGAAGCTCGAAGAGTCATCGAGCTGGGGTACGGGGGAAACGAGCGCCTCGTGATGAACATGGGGCCTCAGCACCCGTCCTCCCACGGCGTCTTTCGGATGATCCTGACCCTCGAGGGCGAGACCATCGTGGCCGTGGATTCCGTCATCGGCTACCTCCACCGCTGCCACGAGAAGCTCGGCGAGACCCTCACCTACGTCCAGTACCCCTCCATCGCCTCCAAGACCGACTACGTGGCCGCGATGACCTCGGAGCTGACCTATGTCCTGGCCGCCGAGAAGATCGGGAAGATCGAGATCCCCAAACGCGCGCAGCACCTGAGGGTGATGGTGGCGGAGCTCCAGCGCATCGCCTCCCATTGCCTCTGGCTCGGCACCTGGTGCCTGGACATGGGAGGCGCGCTGGGGGGCGGGGCCACCGCGTTTCTCTACTGTTTCCGCGAGCGCGAGATGGTGCTGGATCTCTTTGAGGCGCTGACCGGCGCGCGCCTGCTCTACGGGTTCCACCAGGTGGGGGGGGTCCGCTACGACCTCCCCCCCGACTGGGCCGACCAGTGCAGGAGGACCGTTGAGCAGATCGACCGGCGGATCGACGAGTACGAAGCCATGCTGGAATCCAACACGATCTTTCTCATCAGGACTCAGGGAGTGGGGACCATCGGGAGGGAGCTGGCCCTCGATGTCGGGGTCTCCGGCCCCCTCTGCCGCGGCTCGGGGGTGGACTACGACATTCGCAAGCACGCGCCGTACTCCTCCTACGAGGAGTTCGATTTCAAGGTGCCGGTGGAGAGCGGGGGCGACTGCTACGCGAGATATCGCGTCCGGATGCAAGAGTTTCGCGAGTCGATCAAGATCGTCCGTCAGGTTCTCGAACGCCTCCCCGCGGGGCCGATCTCCTCCCGCCCGGGGGTCAAGTCGGTGGGGCAGGTGAGGATCCCCAAGGGCGAGGCCTACGCCCGGGTGGAGG
>CAYJUC010000457.1:0-2620 GCA_964372605.1 uncultured bacterium
ACGATTACAACCAGCCGGGGTCGTCCGTCCACTTGCCGAGCGTTCTGAGCGCGGCGCTGGCCGGCCCGAGATCGACGACCTGCTCGAGGGTCGGCTTCTTGTCGGCAGTGATCCGCCCGATCCGCACCAGGTTGTCGATGTTGAACTGGACCATGTTGGCGGGCATGCCATCGTTCACGCTCCAGACCCGGCCCTTCACGAGCTGGTCATAGGCGGGCTCCAGCTCCTCCAGGGTGTAGCCGGTGAACTCCACCGCCGCGTCGAGCGTGCCCTTCTTGTTCTTGTAGATGTAACGGTTGGCCTTGATGACCGCGCGGACGAAGGCCTCGATCAGCTGGGGTTTTTCCTTGATGGTCTTCTCCTGCACCACGATGACATTGTAGAACGCGTCGGGGAAAATCTCCCAGAAGTTGACCAGGTTCCGGAGGTTCGGGTTTCGCTTGGTGGCCCGGATCGCCTGCTCCACGTGCATCACCCCGGTGTCCACCTGGCCGGTCAAGAGCGCGGGGACCCGGCCCGCCGTGGAGGTCGTGATGAACTGGACCTCCTCCGGTTTGATCCCGATCCGGCCCAGGAGACGACGGCTGAAGATGTCGGCGAAGCCGTTGGGCTCCTGGATCCCGATCTTCTTCCCCTTGAGGTCCTTGACCTCTTTGATGCCGCCCTGGACGGTCATGACCGCCTCGAGCCGGGGGGAGGTGGAGTAGATCATCTTGATCGGCGCCCCCTGCACCCGGGCGAAGATGGGGGGATCTCCACTGGTGAGGGCCAGGTCCACGCCCCCGGCCATCAAATTCCGGAGGGAGCCGACCCCGCCTTCGAACGACACGATGTCCACCTCGAGCCCTTCCTCTTTGAAGTAGCCGAGGTCCTTGGCGAGATACGGCGGAATGTGCACGAGGTTCGGGGGCGTGACGGCCATGGCCAGCGTCAGCTTCTTCAGCGGCGCCTGGGCCGGCAGGGACGGGGCGTACGCCAGGACCAGGAGCCCGGCGACCAGCGAGAGTGCGATGCGCTTCATCCTGTCCTCCTTCATTGCCAAGTGCCGAGCGCTACGTTTCGCCCTGTCCGCGTCGCTGCCAGGGAGCGAGCCAGAGCTCCAGGGCTTTGGCCGCCTGGACCAGGAGCACCCCCATCACCATCAGGACGACGATCGGGACAAAGAGCTTGGCGGTTTCAAACGAGTTCGCGTAGCGGACGATCATGTAACCGAGCCCGGAGATGGAGGTGTAGAACTCGGCGATGACCATCCCGACCAGCCCGCGGCCGATGGCGAGGCGAAGCCCGGCGGCGATGAAGGGGAGCGCCGACGGGAGGATCACGTCGCCCCAGAGCTGGCGCTCCGTCGAGCAGAAGGAGCGGGCCACCTCGAGCAGCCCCCGGTCGACGTTCTTCACCCCCTGCTGGGTGTTGATGAGAATCGGGAAGACCATGAAGAGAAACACGATCACCACCTTGGCCGGGAGCCTGAAGCCGAACCAGAGGACGATCAGCGGCACCAGGGCCACCATGGGGGTGGAGTAGAGGGCGTTGATGTAGAGATCCGTGGCCAACTCCACCGTGGTGAAGCGCGCGATCAGCACCCCGATGGGAATGCCGGCCGCGATGGAGAGGAGGAGGCTCCAGGCAAGCACCTGGAGGCTCTGGGCGAGGTAGGCCTGCAGCTCTCCGCTCAGCACCAGCTCGCCGAAGGCGTCCCCGACGGCTGTGGGGTAGGTGAAGAGGATGGGGTTGACCGACCGGCCGTAGAGCTCCCAGGCGATCATCACCACGGCGAGCGAGATCAGCCTGATGGCCAGGGACCGCGGCGAGATCTTCATGGAGCCTCCCCGGCTTCCCGGTCCGCGTCGCGTCGCAGCTCTTCCCAGATGTGGGCGCGGAGCTTGATCGCGCGGTGGTCGGCCCGGACCTGGCCGATGTCGCGCGGGCGCGGGATCTCCACCGGGAGAATTTCCCGGACTCTGCCGGGCCGGTGAGTCATGACCAGGATCCGATCTCCGAGCAGGATCGCTTCATCGACCGAGTGGGTGACGAAGAGCAGCGTCTTCGGCTCGCGCGCCAGAATGGCGAGCAGCTCTTCCTGGAGTGTCTCTCGCGTCTGGGCGTCGAGCGAGCCGAACGGCTCGTCCATGAGTAGGATCGACGGGTTCACCGCCAGGGCGCGCGCCAGGCCGGCGCGCTGCTGCATCCCGCCCGAGAGCTGGAAGGGGTAGCACTGGGCGAAGCCCGACAGCCCGACGAGGCGCACGTAGTGGTCCACGACGGCTTTGATCTCGGCGTTGGATTTCCCGCGGAGCTTCAAACCATACGCGATGTTCTGATCGAGCCGCTTCCACGGAAAGAGACCAAACTGCTGGAAGACCATGGCGACATCCCGGGAGGGACCATTGACCCTCCGATCGCCGATCAGCACCTCGCCGCTGTCAGGCGCGATCAGGCCGTCGATGGCGCGGAGCAGCGTGGTCTTCCCGCAGCCGGAGGGGCCGAGGATGCAGAGCACCTCGTGCTCGGCGACCTCGAAGTTGAGCCCTTCGAAGGCGACGACGCCGGCGCTGGCGAATCGCTTCGAGAGGTTCCGGACCGCGATCCTGGCAGGAATCGACGCCCCTCCTTTATTTCC
>CAYJUC010000458.1:0-2502 GCA_964372605.1 uncultured bacterium
TGATGCCCGCGCTCCCGTCCTGGGATTCCCTCAAGATCGTGGAGTAGCCGGTGTGGAAAAGGAGGTGCTCCATGGTGCGAGCGATTTCCTGCAGCCGGTTCGAGACGACTTCCAACGTGATCGGATCTACAGGCTTGGGTTTGCGGGTTCCTTTCGCGCGCTTCGACGGCTTCATGATCCGCCTGCTCCCGCCTAGCTGTTCGAGCGCCGGCTCCGCCGGCGCAATTGACTCGGGCCTCGCGCGGCGGGTGGCCTGCCTCGCGGCATGGCCGCACCCGCCACGCTCGAACTGCGTCTGGGGGAGGCTTCGGAGGGGGCCGTCGAGGCCCCCTCCGATGTGACGGCGATGACGATGTTGGAAAACTCGTCCACGCGCCCTGTTTGGCCCGGATGGATCACGGTCGTCGTATCCATCTGCTCGACGATGGCCGGACCGGCCAGCTCGTTCCCGGGCCGGAGGGCGCCCCGCTCGTAGATCGGGGTCGAGACGTACCCGCGCGATTCCGGGTAGAAGACGTCCCGGTGCCCCCTGAGGGCTGCTTGTGGCGGCTTCTTTGGCCCCCGGCGATGGCGCTCGAGCTGGATCCGGTGCACCTTCATGATGGAGGTCAGCCTGAACGTGACGACCTCCACGTCCTCGTCGGGCGCATCGTGCCCGTAGATCTGCCGGTGGAGCCGATCAAACTCCGCTCTGAGGCCGGCCATGTCCTCCGCGCGAAGCTCCGCTCCCGGGCAGGGAACGCTGATCTCGTAGCCCTGGCCGATATAGCGGAGGTCCACGCTCCGGAGGAGCCTCACATCGGCTGCCCGGAATCCCTCGAAGCGCGCTTCCTCGATCGCTTTTCCGACGAGGTCGGCGAACGCGCGGTTCACGTCCTCGATCGGGAGATGGTGAAGCATGGCCACGCGCGACTTGAGGTAGAAGTGCTTGACGTCAGTCATCAAGAGGCCCATGGCGCAGGAGATTCCCGGATACCGGGGGACGATGACGGTGGAGATCCCGAGGTCCCGGGCCAGCTGGGCGGCATGAGTCGGGCCCGCGCCGCCAAAGGCCACCAGCGCAAACTGTCTCGGGTCGAGCCCCTTCTCCAGGAGCGCCAGCCGGAGCTCCACCTCCATGTTCGTGTTGACGATCTTGACGATGCCGGCCGCGGCGTCGGTGAGGCTCATCCCGAGGGGCGCCGCCACATGCTTCTCGACGGCCGCCTGCGCGCGCTCGGGCTTGACGCGGAGCTTTCCGCCGAGGAAGTACTCGGGATCCAGGTACCCCAGGATCAGGTTGGCGTCGGTCACGGTGGGCAGATCGCCGCCCCTGTCGTAGCAGGCCGGGCCCGGCTCCGCGCCGGCGCTCTGGGGCCCGACCTTCAGGAGGCCGTCCTTGCCGATCCACGCGATGGTGCCGCCGCCGGCGCCGAGCGTCCTGATCTCGGTCATCGGGATCGCCAGATCCTGTTTTGCCACCCGACCCGTGTTGACCTCGGTGGGGCGGAAGTCTTTGATCACGCCGATGTCGGCGCTGGTGCCGCCGATGTCCAGAGTGATGATGTTCCGGCGTTCCAGAAGCTCGCTCAGCCGGCCGCCGAAGACGACGCCCGCCGTGGGACCCGACAGCACCGTCTGCACGGCGTTCCGGGCGGCCACGGCGATGTTCATGACGCCGCCGTTGGACTGCATGATGTAGAGCCGGTGGGTGGTGATCCCGGCGTCCCGGCACCCCGTCTCGAAGCGCCGGAGGTAGGTCTCGATGATCGGTCCCACGTACGCGTCCAGCGCCGTCGTGGAGAGGCGATGGTATTCCCGGATCACCGGGACCACCTCGCTCGACAAGGACACCCGGCAGCCGGGGAACTCCTCCTGGATGATCTCCCGGGTCCGGATCTCGTGGGCCGGGTTCAGGAACGAGAAGAGGTAGCAGGCGGCCAGGCTCTCGACGCCCTTCTCTCTGAGCCGCCGGATCCCGCGGCGCACCGACTCCTCATCCAGCGGGACCAGCACGCTGCCGTCGAAGGCGAGGCGCTCCTGCACCTCCTCGGTCCACTTCTGGGGGACCAGGACTGAGGCGCGCGGCGCCCGGATGTCGAAGACCTCGGGGTAGCTCGGATGCTCCGAGAATCTGGCCTCGTACACCGCGCGCGTCCCCCGGGTGATCAGGAGGCCGGCTCGGGCGCCCTTGCCCTCCACCACGGCGTTGGTCGCCACCGTGGTCCCGTGGGCCAGGAAGCTGATCTCTCCCTGGTCCATGCCGGAGTCCTCCCGGGCCAATTCGGCGATGCCGTTCAGGACCGCGACGGAAGGGTCCTGGGGGGTGGACGGCACCTTGGCGATCCTGGCGCGTTCCGTCTCCGGGTTGACGGCGATCAGGTCCGTGAAGGTTCCGCCGATGTCCACTCCCACCAGCCATTCAGCCATGGGGCGCCGGCCGCAGGAGCGAGAGCCGGCTCATCGCGCGACCCCCTCCAGATCACTCGGAGGGGGGCACGCCCCCCTGCCGAACCTCCCCCC